>JAGBGE010000028.1 GCA_017936125.1 Clostridia bacterium | reverse complement strand
TCTCTAAAAAATTCTATCTTAAATCCCGTAGGACTTAAAACCTTTTTCAGAGCTATTTTGTTCTAGCTTCTATTACTTTTGAGTTCTTTACTCAAGTGTTTTGACAAGAATTGCACATTTAGTGCTTCTTACTTTCGTGTTGTTCAATTTTCAATGATCAAGTGCTCGCAAGATTCGAGCTTATCCATTATATATCAAAAAAACTAAATTGTCAACCCCTTTTCTTATTTTTTTTCTCGTTTTTTGAATTATTGTGCAACTTTTATAGAATAATGTAGAAAAGGGGGTGAGTTTTTGGCGTCAATTCTTGTAAGAACGGTCATTATATACATTCTACTCTCCTTTTCACTCAGAATTATGGGAAAAAGGCAGCTAGGTGAGCTTGACGTAATGGAGCTGGTATCAACTCTGCTAATCTCCGAGTTAGCGTCAATACCTATCGACGACCCCGATATTCCCTTGCTGAACGCAATAATACCAATACTCCTGATACTCTCGGCAGAGGTTATACTCTCTACGCTCAAAAACAAGTCGGAAAAGCTGAAGGAAACGCTCGAGGGAAAACCCGTATATATAATATATAAAGGTAGACTTTTGCAAGATGCGCTGAAGGAAAATCGAATCTCAATAAATGAACTGCTATCCGAAATGCGAACGCAAGGTATAGGCGATATTTCAGAGGTTAATTACGCCATAATGGAGCAGAACGGCTCTCTGTCGCTGCTGAAGAAAAGCGTGGATAATCTCGCGCACACGGTTATAATTGACGGCAAGGTGATGAGCACTGCTCTAAAGGCACTCGGATATGACGAGAGGTGGCTGGAGAAGCGGCTAAAGGAAGGAATGACGAAGGTCGACAACGTGTTTCTCCTGACCGTGACGGACTCGGGTGAGATAAATATTATATTAAAGGAAAACAAAGACTTATGAGAGAAAAGATTATTGCCGTTTGCCTTTTCTTCTTGGTAATCTGCTTCGTAACCGTCAACACTATCGTGCTTGACAGACAGATAAGCAAGCTATGCGAGGCGACCGAGAAAATAGAAATAACTGAGGATAATACACGGCAGAGTGAGAAAATGGCACGCGAGCTATACGACGATTTCAAGAAAAAGGAAATCTTCATAAGCCTGACGGTGAACCACGAGGACCTGACGAATATTGAGGCAAGCTTCTCGGAGATAATCGGCTATCTCTCGGTCGGAGACGCTGACGGCGCGAGGGTAACGAAAAACCGCCTGCTTGACTCTCTCGAGCATCTCAGGCGGTTATCCGGCTTTAATATTGATGCGATTATCTGAACTCGCTCATATCCTTGTCATATGCGCCTGTGCGCAAAATAGAGTAGCTCTCGCTCGTGAGGTCGGCGGCTGAAAGAATGCCGCACTTCTCACGCAGAGCCTTGATAATATACTCGGGATTTAGGAATGACGAGGGATCGGCAGAGAGAACGCAGGTGATGCGAATCTTGCCGTCAGAAAGGACCGCGTCGGCTGTTCTGATAAGCGGGCGAATATCTACGATATTCTCGCCGCTTTTAGTCTTTTTAAGTATCTCTACCCTATCGCCGTTAAGGGCTGCCGTACAGCGCTCCGCAAGCTCGGGAGTTGCGCCCGTTGTGTTCACGGTAACAGTGTAGGCAAGCCAAGCGAGGTCGGTAAACTTGGTCTCGGGGTAATAAGCCTCGGTGACCTGCATCTCGCTCGTCATATTCGCGTTAAGGCGGTTCATAGCCTCGGTGGGATCAATATACTCGTTGAGGCGAATGTCCATAAACTCGCACACGCTCTCCGTGCCTATCGAAAGAGGTGCGGCAAATACCATCTTAGGCTTCGGGTTGAAGCCCTCGGTGTACCAAAGAGGAAGCTTTGCGCGCACTATAACCTTGTGCATAGTGCGAACGAGGTCGAGATGTGAGATGTACTGGAGATTGCCCGTCTTTTTGAACTTGAAGCGAATAACGAGCTTCGTGGGATTTACTTGCACCATCTGTTCTTACCTCCCAGCTTATTCGCTCCGCAGCCGCTGCACTGCTCAGCGCAGGAAGGCGTAGTTTTACCCTCATATGCCTTGTCGCGCTCACGGCGCAGGAATGCCTTGGTTACACCAATGTCGATTATATCCCAGGGCAGAACCTCGTCAAGACCAAAGCCGCGCGAGGTGTAGAAGGTGGGGTCAATGCCGCAGGCGGCGAATGCTTCCATCCAGGCATCGTAGTCAAAATACTCGTCCCAGGCGTCAAACATTCTGCCCTGCTCGGCAAGATATGCAATAGCAGGAGCAAGACGGCGGTCGCCTCTGGCGAGAACCGCCTCGACGAATGAAACCTTGGCATCGTGGTAGGTGTACTTGATACGACGGTCTGTGATGCAGTTGCGAAGATGCTCCTGCTTTTTGATAAGCTCATCGAAGGTATCCTGCTTCTCCCACTGGAAAGGAGTAAAGGGCTTAGGCACAAAGCAGGAAACGCTGATGGTAACACCGAGTCCCTTGGGGCGTTCGGGCTTTGGTAGAGCGAAATACGCGTCCACGACCCTCTTAGAAAGCGCCGCTATGCCCTCAATGTCCTCGAGAGTCTCGGTAGGAAGTCCGTTCATAAAGTAAAGCTTGACGTTGCTCTTACCGCCCCTGAAGGCAATACCGACAGAGCGCATAAGGTCCTCCTCGGTAACGTTCTTATTGATAACGTCACGGAGTCTCTGCGTTCCCGCCTCGGGAGCGAAGGTAATACCGCCCGTTCTGACAGACGAAACCTTCTTCATCAGCTCCTCGGAGAAGCTGTCTATACGAAGTGACGGCAAGGAGAGGCTGACGTGACGCTCGTCTGTCCATTCGAGCAGACTGTCGGTAAGCTTCGGAAGCTCGGAATAATCGCTGATTGAAAGCGAAATGAGCGAAATCTCATCGTAGCCGGTATTATCATAGAGGCACCTTGCCTGCTTGCAAAGAGTTTCCACCGACTTTTCTCTTATCGGACGGTAAACCATACCTGCCTGGCAGAAGCGGCAGCCGCGAATGCAGCCGCGATAGATTTCAAGCACTATGCGGTCATGCACCGTTTCAATATACGGCATAACGAGCTTCTCGGGATAGGGCGCCTTGTCCATATCGGCAACTATGCGCTTCTTAATCTTGGCGGGCACGTCGTCGTAAAGAGGCTTATACTCCTTGATAGTACCGTCGTCGTTGTAGGAAACGTCGTAAAGGCTCGGGATATACACGCCCTCAATATGCGACGCCTCGCGAAGAAAGGCGGTTCTCGTGTAGCTGCCGTTCTCCTTCATCTTATTATAGAGATGACATATATCGAGCAGAACCTCCTCGCCCTCACCGATGTTTATAAGGTCGAAAAACTCTGCCACGGGCTCGGAATTATATACGCAAGGACCGCCGCCGATTACAATCGGGATGTCCTCTCCCCTATCCCTCGCCCAGATTGGAAAGCCCGCAAGCTTAAGCATAGCAAGCGTGGTGGTATAGCACATCTCATACTGCAAGGAGAATGCCACCATATCAAAGGCGGAAAGAGGATCGCCACTCTCAACCGCGGTGAGAGGAATGGAGTACTCCTCCATCTTCTCCTTCATATCCGTCCAGGGAGCGTAAACTCGCTCGCACCAGACGTCTTCATCTCTATTGATTACGTCATAAAGGATTCTGACACCGAGGTTGGACATACCAATCTCGTAGGTGTCGGGAAAGCAGAATGCAAATCTGCATTTGACCTTTTCTTTATCCTTAATAATGCTATTATATTCAGCGCCTATGTATCTGCCGGGCTTGCTGACAGATTTTAGCACCGAGGAGATATTATCGTTTTGCATCAAATGCTCCTTTCGGGAAATTTCCGTGCTGCCCGAAATGAGCAGCACGGAAACATGGATTATTCTTTATTCTCGTTCTTAAGGAAGGTTTGCTTGCTGAAGATGCTGATGAACTGACACCATACTATCTGCCATACCGAAGCGATAAGAACGCTCGAAATGTTCACACCAATGACAGAAAGCACTATCGCAAGCAAGACGCCAATCGCCATCGAGCAAAGCTCGATAAACTGCATCATTGCGGAGAATTTTCTGTATTTCTTGGAGAGAACTATCATGCTCGCCGCATCAATTCTGTCACCGTAGGTGACCATCTTCGCTCTCACTCTGCCGTGCACCTCCTCATTCATAGGAGCGGGAGTGTAGAGTCTGACAATCTTCATATTATTGTTAGCGCCGGCGCTAATCGCGTTCAAAAGCTCGACGGATACGTTGGGGTCGCGGGTATATACGAGAGGAATTATGCCCGATTCACGAAGCTCGGGAAGAATCATAGTGAATTCCTCGGAGAATGAATATCTGATAAAGAACTTCGCATATACCTCACCGTCCTCGGCAGCATACATAACCTTCGTGGTATCGCCGCCCGTATCGCTCGAGGAGCCGGTATTCGGGATAGCAATCTTGTTCCTGCGCATATAGTCCTCGCTGCCCGCATAGATGCGATGGCCCATCACGTCACCGCAAAGGCCGTCGTCCTCAACTATAACGTTGGTCGCAGTCTTGTGACGAACTCTGTTGTCAATCGCGTTAGAGAACATATAATCAAGCGGACCGCCGACAGCGGCGAATAGCGCGCACATCTGGCGCATAGCATTCTCCATACTGTCTCTCTCATCGTAGAGTATAAAGCGTCTGAGGTTCACGTCGTCAGGACCGAAGATGTCGGTATCGTCGAAAATGAATACGTCAACGCCGGAGAACTCGTGGTGAGCGCCCTCGCCTATCGCCGTGCTGTCAATCTGAATTGCCGCGCGCTGCGAATGGAAGAACGGAACCTTGCTCGAAAGGACTGCGAACGCAGGGCAGCCAAGGAGCGAAACGAGAGCAAACACCGAAGCGCCTGCCACTATGCTCGACTCAATGAAGAACACTACAAGACCTGCTATAAGCGCTATCGCAAGAGGAATGCCGTATATAATAGCCACGTTCATAGGAACTGACGAGGTGTCGGCACTACTCTTGAAGAAATCGGCAACAAACTTCGTCTTATGCACGCGTGCGATCTGCGATTTATAGGAATCCACCAAGTAGTCAAGCGCAACGCTGGCTTCCTTGTTATCTCTGGTATTCTTCCTGTCGATAATCTGCTTTTCCTCGTTCTGCGAAATCATCTTGAAGGCGATAAAATCAGCCTTCGTGCGATAGAGCGACGCTCTGATAACGGGGATAACCGCAGTAGCAAAGAGGAAGCCGAAGAGCGCATATTTATCTGCGCCCGAAAGCGCCACTGCCAAGGTGTAAAGCAAAAGCGCAAGATACGCAACTATGGGAAGCGTATCGGGAAGAATCGTCTTTTTGGTAAGGTACTTCACAGAACGAATGGTATCAGGAAGCGCCATTATGAATATGCCGGACGCAAGAATGAAATCAAGCCAAGCGAGAATACTCGCCTCAGCGCCCGGAAATACGCTGAAGGAAATGATCTTAAACGCCGAGAGAATCTCCACCGCGAGAAGCGCGACGGCAAATACTATAGACGCAACAAGTCTTATGTTAATTGAGAAAATAGAATCAAGGAACTTATCCTTGACGACGTCACGCTCGGCAGGATTAGTGAATTCGCCGTTCTCGAAGCGATACTCCTGGCTGTCGGATATCAAGCCGCTGGGAAGATCGACGTCGTCCTCGTGCTTGTCATGCTTCTCATAAACCTTGAAATCCTCGTCGGGATCAGGAATGACAGGCTTCTCCACTACCTCCTCCACCACGGGTTCCTCTATAGGCTCCTCGGGTATGGGCTCGTCCTTTTTATCATAATTATTTAAGAGACTTCTAATCTCATCGAGCATATCGCTCTCGGTCTGCGCCAGGACGTCGGTATCGTCGGCAGGCTCCTCGCTCTCACCCGCGAACTTATAGATATTGATGCTCTCGTCGTGCTCGTCAAGCGCCTTGTTCTCCGGCACCTTTGCATCAGTACCGTTAACGTCAGCCTCAAACTCTGCGGTAGGATCAAGCTTAATCTCATCGGGATTCACTGTCGGAAGCTCGACGTCAAGCTCGCCCTCGCTCAGCTTCTCACGAAGCTTGGCATCACCCATAGCTCTGAAATTATCGCTCGCCTCGGTGAAGCGAGGAACGTAGGTGGTCCATATATTAGACGTAGGGTCTGGTGTTACAGCTTCGAGCGGCGTGGTAGCTTCCACCGATTCGTTGGAATCGGCAGTGTTTTTTATATTATCGTTATTTACGTTTTTATCCACGTTATTACCCCTTCTTTAATTTTCTCTGTCTTGCAACCTCGGTCATAATAACCGCGCCTGCGCAGGACACGTTCATAGAATTGACGTTTCCATACAAGGGAATGGAAACGGTGAAATCGCATTTTTCCTTAACGAGCCTGGATACTCCAAAGCCCTCGCTGCCAAGAACGACGGCAACAGAGCCGGACATATCGGTTTCGTAATAATTACCGCCATCCATATCGGCAGCGTAAAGCCAAAGGCCGCTCTCCTTGAGATAGTCGATAGTCATAGCCAGGTTGGTCACCTTGGCAACACGCATATATTCAATAGCGCCTGCCGATGCCTTTGCCGCAGTCGACGTAAGACCAACCGCTCTGCGCTTCGGTATAATAACACCATGCGCGCCCGAACACTCGGCAGAACGAATGATAGCACCGAGATTATGAGGGTCCTCTACTCCGTCAAGTATAACGATAAAGGGCGGCTCTCCTCTCTCCTCCGCATACGCGAGAATCTCGTCAACCGTATAATAATTACGCTCGGCGGCGATAGCAACTATTCCCTGATGATGCGCGCCTGCGGTGAGGCTGTCGAGCTTCACACGGTCGACCTCGATAATCGGAATCTTTCTCTCCGCCGCGATGCCGATAAGAACGTTCACCGAGCCCTCACGCTCACCTGACTGAATATATACCTTCTCTATATCTCTGCCGCCTGCGAGAAGCTCCTTGACCGAGTTTCTGCCAAAGACGGTGCACTCGTCAATCTCCTCGGGCTTTCTGCGATAATTGTCATTACCGTGGAAGCGGTTGCCCGACCTCTGACGGTTATTTTTCTTTTTATAATTATCCATTTTTCACACTCATAAAACAAAATCAATGTGCTTTTGTCATTAAACTATTACACACCGATTTTATTATATCATAAATATTTTAATTTGTACAGTAGAAAATGTAAAAAAATATTTATTTTTTGTATTATTTTATCTTTTTTCAAAAAGGGATTGACAAATTATGCGTGATGGTCTAAAATATCTTTTTGCAAACTGAATTACGAAAGGAGAAGGATATGACAGAAACGAAAAAATACGCGGGCATCACCGAGGGGCCTATATTCTCACGAATGCTGCTATACTCGCTGCCTATTATGCTGACGGGAATTTTACAGCTGCTATATAATATCGCAGACAACATTATCGTCGGTCAGTTCTCGGGCAATCCGCTCGCGCTAGCGGCGGTCGGCTCAACGAGCTCGCTCGGTAATCTGATTATCAATCTCCTTATGGGAATTGCGGGCGGTGCAGGCGTGGTTATCGCGCAGTGCTACGGCGCAAGACAGCTTGACAGACTCTCTCGCACGGTACATACCTCTATGATCTTCTCGCTTGTGGGCGGCATATTCTTCGGTGTAGTAGGACTTGTGTTCACGCGCCCTGCCCTCGAGCTTATGGGCACGAAGGACGAGATAATGGAGCTGGCGTGCCTCTATCTTCACATAACCTGTATCGGCATTCCCGCAAGCTCGGTATATAACTTCGGCGCGGCGATTTTCCGCTCTGTCGGAGACTCGAAAACTCCGCTTTATATTCTCTCCTCGTCGGGAATAATCAACGTGCTGCTCAACCTTTTCTTCGTCATCGTATGCGGTATGTCGGTTGACGGCGTTGCCACAGCGACGATTATCGCACAGTATCTCTCGGCTATTGCCGTTGTTGTATTGCTATTCAAGCGCAGGGATATGCCCTACGCTCTTGATATTTCCAAAATGCGAGTGGATTTCCCACTTCTCAAGCGAATACTCCAGATGGGACTCCCCGCCGGACTGCAAAGCACGCTCTTCTCTATCTCCAACATCATTCTGACCAGCGGTATCAATACCCTGCCTACAACAGATATTTCAGCGAAAACTATCGCGATAAACATTGAGGGTATCGTATACAGCTCGATGAACAGCTATCTGCACACGGCTATGACCTTCACCGGTCAGAACTACGGCGCAAGGAAGCCCGAGAGAATCAAAAAATCAATTCTCTTCTCGGTGCTCCAGGTGGCAATAATCGGCTTCGTTGGCGGTCAGATTATCCTCTTCTTCGGCAGAGAGATAGCGAGCCTTTATATTTCGCCCGACGACCCGAATAAAGAGGCGGTAATTGCGGCGACTATGGAGCTGATGAAATTTATGCTCTCCACCTACTTCCTCTGCGGAGTTATGGACGCTCTCTCCGGCTCGCTGCGAGGACTCGGATACTCGGTTACACCTATGGTAATGAGCGTTATCTGCATCTGCGTGCTGAGGTCGCTCTGGGTATTCTTCTTCTTCCCTATGCCCGAGTTCAATTCGCTCGTCGGCATATACACGATTTACCCGATTTCCTGGCTATCAGCAGCAATTCTTATGGCAATTACGCTGATATTCGCCACGAGGAAGATTGACAAAAAATTCAGAACCGAGGCCGAATAAACAGAATAAAGGGGCTGAGTCATTAAGAATTCAGCAAAATCAAAGCTATGACAGCGTAGAAATAAAAATGCTGAATTCTTAGTACGAAGCACCTTTCGGGGCTAGCTTGATTTAGAGCAGAAATCGCCGTTTTTGAGCGATAGGTGTATATGAATACATCAAGCGAAAAAACGGAGATAGAACGAAAAAACTCAAATAAAAAAGAGAAAACCGTAGGTTTTAACCTTAGATTTTCTCGTGTAAAACTAAAGGTAGTGGCTCAAATTAAAAGAACCTCTACCTTTTTCGTTCGGTTATGCCTAAATAAAGCAACCCAAAAAACAAAAGAGGATTTGGCTAACACCAAATCCTCTTTTGTTACTCACGAATAGGTGAGTTAAGGTAGACCTCACCCGTATGTAATACGGTGGTCACAGGCGTAGATTACTCAGCGTCCTGTGCTGCTCTCTTTGCTGCAAAGCACTCGCTGCAGTAAACGGGCTTACCTTCGGTGGGCTTGAAGGGCACTTGGCACTCCTTGCCGCACTCTACGCAGACTGCATCGAACATCTCTCTAGCAACCTTCTGCGCATTCTTCTTTGCGGCGCGGCACTCCTTGCATCTGGAGGGCTTGTTCTCAAATCCTCTCGACGCATAGAACTCCTGCTCACCTGCTGTGAACACGAACTCATTGCCACAATCTCTGCACTTCAATGTCTCGTCCTGGTACATGTTTGTTTCTCCCTTAAAGGTTTTTTAATATTTGCCCTGAGACGGATTCCAACCGACGCCTTTGTAAAAACCAACGCTCTCCCTTAAGCTACCTTGGGCATAATGACTAATTAAATTTTTCAGGTTATATCACCGAGATGCTCTCGCAGGCGGCGGAAAAGACGCGACTTGGCATTGTCCACCGACTTTGCCGAGCGAGAAAGCATTTTCGCTATCGCAGCCGTCTTATAACCCTGAATGTGAAGTATGAGTACACGGTACTCGTAATCAGAAAGCAGATTCTTCGCAGAGGCGAGCGCATTGTCAATAGTCTCTCTACCTACAATTCCCGACTCCACCGATTCGTCATCTGAGATCTGCTCAACGTCGCAGTCCGAAATGTTCTGCACCGCATCGGCAGCGCGAAGCAGGTCGACTATTCGGTTGCGAACGCAAATACGCGCGTAAAGTCCGAAGGTCACCTCGCTCTGCTCCAAGTCATAGCGCTGTACCGCGCGATGAAGAGCAACGCACGCCTCGGCAAACAGCTCGTCAAAGTCGTGCTGCGAGTCGAAGCTCGAAATAACCTTACGCATCATAGGCGTATAGCGACGAACGAGCTCGTCGAAAGCCTCGTCGTCACGTGCTCGGCAGCTCCTGATCAGAGCGCCGATTTCTGCATCATCATACAAGCTCATTTGTAAAAACTTCCATTTACACGAATATTATATATTTGCTGTAATTATTTGTCAATAGATTTTTTCAAAAAAAATAATAATTTCTTCGTAAATTTTACAATTTCTTACATAAAATTTACCTAAATTTTGTGCAAAATGACAATGATCATATGCTTTCTATGACAAATACTCTATTCTTCCCGTCGCTGAAAACAAAACTCCGCGGTAAACTCCGTCGGGCTTTGACTCAAAATTACGCTTTATCTGCTCGGCTTCGGCACGGGAATTGACGGTAAGCGAGGTCTTCATTATCTCACCGTAGCGGTCGTACGCCTCGAGAGTAACGCGAAAGCGCTTCATCTCGGTTTCCTCAACGTACGCCTTGATAGACGCGCCGCTTTTGGAGAGAGAAACGTGCTTGCTGGCGGAGCGCAGACTCCTCTCGCGGAAGCCGGCGTCGAGGCTGTCGTAGAGCTCGGAGGCAACCGCCCTGCCCTTGTCGGAAATCATATAGTATCTCTCGCCCTCTATTTCATCATAGAGAAGATGCTCCGACTCAGCAAGCTCGCCAAGACACTGCTCGTAGTCGAGAGAAATATCGTCGGTGTTTTCTTCTATTATACTTAAAATAGTATCACGGTCGATGGGATAACGAATGTTGTCGAGCAGGAATAGTAAGAACACCTTTAAGTCGGTTATGGTATTAAGTCCAAACTGCTTATGCTTTTTCATTATATAGCCTTTCTTTCATTTCACTCCCGATGAATAAAGCCGAGTCGCTCGGTCAAGAATCACTAAAAAGGAGGAGTGAAATGTACGGATATTATACGGAACGAAACTACAAGGGTGACTTTCCCTACACCGACCTCGCCACCGAGCGCAGACGCGCTGACGTAAGGCTGGAGGGTGTGGATTACAAATGCGATGACGGTATCATCGGAAGCTGGGAAAGAATAAAAATCACCACAAAAAGAGGGGCAGAATCAATAGGTCGCCCCATAGGAATGTACGACACGCTGAATATCGGGCGAATGGATCTGCTCGATAGCGAGTCGATAATCGACGCTCGCGACGAGGTCGCGAGAGAGCTGTGCTACATTTTCGACGCGTCGGATATTTTCCCCGAGAGGATTCTCGTCGCGGGGCTCGGCAACCCCTCTCTCACACCGGATGCGGTGGGAGCAGAGGCAGCAAAAATAGTCAAGCCAACTCTGCATATCAGAGAGATGAACAGGCGGCTCTTTGAGGACCTCAACTGTGCGGAAATCGCCGTATGCAGCCCGGGAGTTGCCGCCACGAGCGGACTCGATGCCGCGGTAACGATACGTGGGCTATGCGAAGCGCTGGGGCCCGATGCCGTGATAGTAATAGACGCTCTCGCATCGAGAGCTGTCGAGCGACTCGGAACTACGGTGCAGATATGCAACACCGGCGTTGCGCCCGGCAGCGGTCTTGGCAATCCAAGACAGCCGATAAGCATAGATACGGTCGGCGTACCGGTAATTGCGATAGGTGTGCCGACGATTATCGACTCGCGAATGTTCTACTATAATCCAAACGGCGAAAAGCGCCCGAAGCCGCAAACCTACCCCTCAATGTTCGTATCGCCAAAGGAGATCAACGAGATAGTGAATGCCGCCGCGCTGATTATAGGCGGCGGAATAAATCAGGCGTTCGGGATATTTTAATATACGAAATCGAACTCGAAATCGTAGATGCTTACGGTATCTCCCTCCTCAATTCCTGCCTCGCGGAGCTTGTCAAAAACACCGTTCTTGTTAAGAACACGCTGGAAGAAATTGAGGGATTCGTAGTCGGAGAAGTTGATTTGTCCCATAAAGTTGTAGAGCCACTCGCCCTCAACGATATACTTTCCGTTCTCCTTGCGGATAACCGTTTCCTTGACGCCGACGGAGTTGGCAATAGCCTCGTCCTCGGGTGAGTACTCGGACTCGTAAACGGTGATGGGCGGAAGCTCGCGGAGCTTCTCCGAGGTGGCGCGAACGAGCGTGTCAAGTCCCTCACCCGTCACAGCGGAAACGTAAATCACGGGAATGCCGAGCTTCTCTGCGTACTCCTTGAAGCGAAGCACCGACTCACTCTCCATATCGGCGGAGTCAACCTTATTCGCAATTATAATCTGAGGACGCTCGGAGAGCTCTGCGGAATATTTCTCTAATTCGTAATTGATTTTTTCAATATCGTCAACGGGGTCTCTGCCGTCGGTGCCTGCGATATCAACAACGTGCAAAAGCAATCTGCATCTGTCAACGTGGCGCAGGAATGTGTGGCCGAGGCCCTGACCCTCTGACGCGCCCTCAATAAGACCGGGAATGTCTGCCGCGAGGAAGCCCTGTCCCTCTCCCGCGCTGACAACGCCGAGATTGGGCGAGAGAGTCGTGAAGTGATAATTGGCAATCTTCGGCTTTGCCGATGAGATGCGCGAGAGGATAGACGACTTACCCACGTTCGGGAAGCCGATAAGTCCAACCTCGGCAAGCATCTTCAGTTCAAGGAGAACCTCTCTCTCCTCGCCCTTCGTTCCGCTCTTCGCAAATCTGGGTATCTGGCGAGTAGGGGTGGCAAAATGTCTGTTGCCCCAGCCGCCACGACCGCCCTTACAGAGAGTGAACTCGCGGTTGTCTGCCATATCAAATATAATCTTGCCGCTTTCGGGATCCTTGATAAGAGTCCCCGCGGGAACGGTGATAATCACGTCTGCCCCGTTTTTTCCGTGCTTTTTGCCGGTCATGCCGTTTCCGCCGTTCTCCGCGATGAACTTTCGCTTGTAGCGGAATGCAAGGAGAGTATTGGCGCCCTCGTCAATTTTGAAGATAATATTGCCGCCTCTGCCGCCATCACCACCGTCGGGACCGCCTGCGGAAACGTACTTCTCGCGGTGGAAGGAAACGGCACCGTTTCCGCCATCTCCTGCCTTAACGTAAATTTTAATGTTGTCTATAAACATAAGAAAATCCTTTATACTTTAGTGGAATCGTCGCCGCGCTGTCTGATAACTATCTTGATAGGCGTGCCCTCAAAGCCGAAGGTATCGCGCAGACAGTTCTCAATGTAGCGTCTATACGAGAAATGGAAGAGCTCCTCGGAGTTACAGAAGATAACGAAGGTAGGCGGAGCAGCAGAGGTCTGCGTCATATAGTAAACCTTCAGTCGCTTGCCCTTATCCGACGGGGGCTGAACTCTGGTGGTCGCGTCGTTGAGAAGGTCGTTTAAGACACCCGTAGTGATTCTGCGTCGAGCCTCTGCGTAAACCTTGTTTATCATTTCATAAAGATTAGCCACTCTCTGACCCGTGAGGGCGGAAACGTAGATAATCGGTGCGTACGGCATATATGCAAGTGCCGTGCGTATTTTTTTGTTATATTCCTTGACGGTATTATTTTCCTTCTCAATAGCGTCCCACTTATTGATAACGATAATGCACGCCTTGCCTGCCTCGTGAGCGAGTCCCGCTATCTTCTCGTCCTGCTCGGTGACACCGTCCTGCGCGTCTATCATAAGCAGACAAACGTCAGCGCGCTCAACCGCCATATTGGCGCGGAGAACGCTGAACTTCTCTATTCTGTCCTCAACCTTGGAGTGACGTCGTATACCTGCGGTGTCGATAAAGTTGTATACTCCGTGAGAGTTCTCTACTCTGGTGTCAACCGCATCACGCGTGGTGCCTGCGATGTCAGAAACGATAACTCGCTCCTCACCGCACATACGGTTGATTATCGAGGATTTACCCGCATTGGGCTTGCCAATTACCGCTACGTTGATAACGTTCTCGTCGTCACCCTCGGAGTCGTCGAAGTTGCATTCCTCGATAACCGCGTCGAGCAGGTCGCCCGAGCCTGTGCCGTGAAGCGAGGAAAGCGCGATAGGCTCACGGTCAAAGCCGAGCTCGTAGAACTCGTAGAACTCGTAGGGCAAATCACCAACCTTGTCCACCTTATTTACTACGACTACAATCGGCTTGCCAGACTTCTTCAGCATAACGGCAATATCTCTGTCGTCTGCGAGAAGTCCCGCGCGCACGTCGCACATAAATATTATAACGTCGGCGGTTGCAATCGCAATCTCCGCCTGGTTACGCATCTGCTTAGGTATTATCTCGTCGCTTTTGGGCTCGATACCGCCAGTGTCAACGAGAATGAAGCGGCGGTCGTTCCACTCCGCCTCTGCATAAATTCTGTCACGGGTAACGCCGGGAGTGTCCTCTACTATGGAACGGCGCTCACCGATAAGCTTATTGAAAAGTGTGCTCTTACCTACGTTAGGTCTGCCCACTATTGCTACTATTGGCTTTGACATCTTGTTGTCCTTTCTTGTTAAATTGTGCGTCCGAGTATCGACTCGACAAGCTCGTAGCCGTCAGCGCCCGAGGGTGAAACGGGTACACCGAGCTTATCCGACATCTCACCGACGGTCATGCCGCAGAGGAATACGTCCTCTCCGTGACGCAGACTGTTCTCGGGTATGAGAAGCGCGTCACCAAGCGGCAGCCCTGCGAGCTGCTCGCAGATATCCTTGCCTGTGAGAAGTCCCGAAACGGTGATTGAGGTTCCAAAGAAATTATTGATAATTTCGTAAATGTTGATAGTTAATTTCGGGCAGAGTGACATCAGCTTATCCGCAAGCTCCTTTAGCATTGGGTAAGACGCCGTGCCCGTAACGAGCGAAACTGTGCGACTGTCTATATCTCCGCTTGCGAACTCGACTACGTCCTCGAGCGCCATTCCAAACTCGTCGGAGAAGGAGCGTATCATACCGACTCCGTTCTCAAGCTGTGGGTAGTCCTCGTAGTAATCGGTGTCGGGAATCTCCCTGCCCGCCTTGAGATAAAACTCGTCGGCAGCGTAGATAAGGCGCGTGCCGTGCTGCGCCTTGTGCGAGTCGCCAAAGGCGTTAATCATATCTATAACCTCGCTCGCCTCGTCACTCGTGAAATCGGTAAGCGGATAAAGCTTCTCTCTGAATTTAGTGAGTCCTGCCGGTACTACCGCAACGCTCGTCACGGAAGGATACAGAGCCGCAAGGTCACGCATAGAGCGCATGAGCTCCTCACCGTCGTTGATACCTCTGCACAGAACTATCTGCGCGCAGATGCCAAGACCCGCCTCGGCAAAATCGTTGAGGTATGAGAGCACCTCGCCCGAATGCTTATTCTTCATCATTTTGACACGCAGCTCGGGGTTGGTCGTATGCACCGAAACATTTATCGGCGAAATACGCATCTTTATTATTCTGTCAACGTCCTTTTGCGTCATATTGGTGAGCGTGACGTAGTTGCCGTGGATAAACGAAAGCCTCGAGTCGTCGTCCTTGAAGTAAAGCGACTCACGAAGTCCCTCGGGATTCTGGTCGATGAAGCAGAAGATACACTTATTCTTGCAGGAATGCTTCTCGTCCATAAGCGGAGTTTCAAACTCAAGTCCTATATCGTCATACTCGCCCTTCTTGATATTCACGTAAAGCTCCTCGCCCTCACGAAGAAGCGTAAGCTTCACCGAGCGTTCGGTGAGGTAAAATCTGTAATCAAGAACGTCGTTTATTTCATTGTCATTGATAGCAAGGAGAATATCTCCTGCCAGAATTCCGTGCTTCTCTGCTCTTGAGGCAGGGTCAACACTCGTTATTTTTACCATCTATTCTTCCTTTTAGCCGCACCGAGCGATGCTCGCGGCTTATTTTCTATCATATCACGGGTAAGCCCGTTCTCAAGTATATAGGCGGTCGCCTCGGGCGAGCCGCTTTTCTCCGCGGCAAACATCAGTCGCACAGACTTGTCCCTATCGAAATCAGTGCCGAGTCCGTCAACGTAGCATCTCGCATAGAGATACTTGCCCTTTGCCACCAGATCCTCGACATAGGCAGGGTTATGCCTCGCGGCAGCCTGGAACCACTCGAACGCCTGCCTTGCGTCCTGCCTTATCGCAGAATAGCGCAGCGCCTCGTCACGCTCGAAGTCCTCTACCTCGCCGTCAAGGAGAAATTCGTCAGAGCGAAGC
Source organism: Clostridia bacterium (assembly GCA_017936125.1). The sequence continues at coordinate 11,171 of JAGBGE010000028.1, read as the reverse complement.
TCCGCCTTGTGATAAGGTATCATACATATACGCACGATGTCAGGCTCGAACATACAGCCCGACGTGTACGCCATACCGAGATAAAGCTGCGCCTCTATACAGCCCTGCTGGGCAGAAATTTTCATATATTCATAGGCCTTGACGTAGTTCTTCGGCACGCCCTCGCCGTGCAGATAAAGCATAGCGATATTGTAGCACGCCTCTCCGCCCTCGAGGTCTCTCGCAAAAGCAAAAAAGCTTTTTGCCTCAGTCGGATTATACGGCACGCCAAGTCCGCGCATAAGAAGATAGCCGTAGTTAAACGAGGCGAGCGCGTCACCGTCACGCGCACCGTCAAGGTACATCGCTGCGGCGCTCTCGTAGTCGCCTTCAATGAATTTTACGTCAGCAACAAGCTTCTCGTACACGGCTATTCTCCTTTCTGCCGATGATTAAACCTCGAAAATGCTGAATTTAGTTCCCTCACGGGTATCGAGAAGCGTGATGCCCTTTGCGGCAAGCTCGTCACGGATTGCGTCAGCCTCGGCAAAATTCTTCGCCTTCTTCGCCGCGCGGCGAGCCTCTATCCTCTCGTTGATATATGCGAGAAGCTCGGGGGAAACTCCCGCGTTCTCGTCTGCGCTCTCGCTTGCCTTATCAGCCTTCTGCTTTGCGGCAGCGGCAATGAGTCCGAGGTCAAGCACCTGCTCGAAGTCCTCGATAAGCGCGAGCTTTGTCTTATCGTTAGTATTGAGCTTGAATACGTCGTAAAGCGCGGTCACCGCAAGCGAGGTATTCAGGTCGTTGTCGAGCGCGTCGGTGAAGCGCTTCTTACCCTCCGCGAATGCGGCAGAGTCAAGCTCGTCGTCAGCCTTTGCGTTAAGCGCAGCTACTCTCGAAACGAGCTTGTTGTACGCGATCTTCGCGTTGTCGAGATTCTCCCAGGAGAACACGAGATTCTTGCTGTAATGCGACTGCATACAGAAGAAGCGGTAAACAAGGGGATCGTAGCCCTTCTCCTCGAGGAGAGATACGGTGAGGAACTCGCCCTTGGACTTCGACATCTTGCCCGAATTGGTGTTGAGATGATGAACGTGGAACCAATACTTGCACCACTCGTGACCGTAGGTCGCCTCGCTCTGCGCTATCTCGTTGGTATGGTGGGGGAAGGCGTTGTCGATACCGCCGCAGTGCAGGTCGAGATACTCGCCGAGATGCTTCGCAGCGATACAGGAGCACTCGATGTGCCAGCCGGGATAACCGATGCCCCAGGGGGAATCCCACTTGAGCTCCTGGTCGTCAAACTTCGACTTGGTGAACCAGAGAACGAAGTCAGCCTTATTCTTTTTATTGGAGTCTGCCTCAACGCTCTCGCGAACGCCAACCTCGAGGTCCTCCTCCTTGAAGTCGTTGAAGATATAATACTTCTCGAGCTTCGAGGTGTCAAAATAAATATTACCGCCTGCCTCATAAGCGTAGCCCTTCTTCAAAAGAGTTTCTATCATGGCGATAAACTCGGGAATGCAGCCCGTCGCAGGCTCGATAATGTCGGGCTTTCTGATATGCAGCTTCTCACAGTCGGCAAAAAATGCGTCGGTATAGAACTTCGCTATTTCAAGCACGGTCTTGTGCTCGCGCTTCGCGCCCTTGAGCATCTTATCCTCACCCGTGTCGCCGTCGCTCGAAAGATGACCGACGTCGGTGATGTTCATTACTCTCGTCACGTCGTTACCGATGTAGCGAAGATACTTCTCGAGAACGTCCTCCATAGTATAGGTACGCAGATTGCCTATATGTGCAAAGTGATATACGGTAGGTCCGCAGGTGTACATCGAAACCTTACCCTCAACTCTAGGAATAAATTCCTCTTTTTTTCTGGTAGCAGAATTGTATAAAAGCATATATGCTCCTTTCGTGATTTGATGCGCTTGTCAGCAAATACGCATAAGTATTCAGATATCATTTTAGCAGAAATATATAGCTTTGTCAAGGATTTTGTCAAAATATCTATGTTATTTTGCGTCGCGCGAGTGAAAAGATTTTTTAATTAAAAAATATTTTGAAAATTTCTTATTTGGGTATTGTAATTGAACCAAAAATTTGTTATCATATATGTGTATACTGTTTTTTCAATGCTACTTACGGAGGTTTTACATATATGAATGAAAATAACAATAGCTACTACTCTTCCCTCTCGGGTGTGAGGAAGGCTGTACCCATATTACTTGCCGCGCTCGCGGTGTTCGTCGGAGTCTGTCTTTTTGGCGGAGGAGGCGGAGCGCTCGGTACCGCAGTACCCGATCTCCTTTTCGGTTTGCTCTCTCTCGGAGCTTACCTGATTCCCGTCGCGCTGCTCGTTCACGCTATATGCTACGCTGAGGACGTCGCGCTGAAAAAGGTGGGATCGAGAACGCTCTTCTCGCTGATCACTATCATTTCGGCATCTGCCGTCGAATACGCTATCAGCTTCTGGGACAAGGAGCTCACCTTTGCCCCCACTGCCTTCTATGAGGCAGGAACTAACGGCGGATTTATCGGCTCGGTTATCGGCTTTGCTATCGGCAAGCTGATCGGCAGCGTTGGCGTTATCATTCTTATAGCGGCTATTCTCGCGATTTACGCAACCTTCTTCTACGCGGACAAGACCGGCAGCTTCGGCAGACGTGTTCTCGCCTTCAAGGCGGCGCTCGGCAAGCGCTATGACGGAATTAAAGCCAAGTTCAAGGCAGCGTCCGACAAGAACAAGAAGCGCAAGGAGGAGGAAGCGCAGTTCCAGCGTGAGCAGGTCAGCGACGAGCTCGCTGACGACGACTTCTTCAAATCGAAGGACGGCGCCGACGTCAAGGTATCGAAGCTCGGCATCGACGAATCTGCCACCCCCACCGGTGCGGCGCATCTGCTGCCCCAGGACGACGAGGAGGAAGTAATCCCCGAGGAGCCCGTAGAGGAAAAGCCGAAGAAAGCGCACAAGCCCCTTGACCTGAATTACGGTATCGAGGATACCGATATTACTTATAGAACGACCGCTGAGCCTCCTATTGCGAGCACGTCTGACGTCGGTGACAAAAAGTATGACAACAAGTTCTTCGGACTCGACGACAGTCCCGAGAACGTTTTCACCCAGGATTTCGAGCCCTTCAACTTCGCGACAAGCGAGCGACTCGCGTCGAAGCCCTCCAGCAAGGCCATTGTTCAGGAGGAGATTGACGAGTGGACTATGGCAGAAATGAAGGGTGAGCCCACCGCCAAGGAAAAGAGAATGATGCAGCTCGAGCAAAAGAAGAAGGAATGGCTCGCAAAGAAGGAGCGCGAAAATGCCGCTTCGGGCGCGACAAATCCCTCTCCTGCGCCCGTGGCTGCTCCCGTGACAGCGCCTGCTCCGACTCCTACCGTCGATCCCGCCCCCGTAGTTGAATCTACCACAGTAACTACTCCGGTTTCCTCTCCTATACCTACCTCTCCCGCGGTTGAGCCTGCTCCTGTGGTTACACCTGTTCCCTCGCCTGCTCCCGCGCCCCGCGCCGAGAGTGCGCCTCTTGATACGGGATCGTCGATCCCCGCGGGTGTCAACACCTATACCTCTTATTCTACTACAAAAACTACTTATACATCTCCCGTGACCGTTGAATTTACTATCACCAACGATCCGAAGCCTACTTATAACGCGCCGCAGAGCGCGCCCGTCAGCGCTCGTCACGAGGAAACTGCCGAGGAGGTCGCTGACATCATAGCGCAGAAGATAGCGAAGCGCAACCCCGCATACGCAAGAAGCGCGAACGAGATGAAAACCTACACTAGAGTTATTTCATCGGGTGAGGACGAGCTCTATCAACCGAAGTCCGAGCCTATCGCAGCTCCTGTAAACGATGAATTCACTATCGAGTTTGCAGAGGACAAGCCCGAGGCTGCGAGCAATATCCCTACTTATTACGAATTTACAGACGACAATGCGGCTGCGCCTATCACGCAGCCCGCGGGATCACCGTATGCGCGCGCGGCAGGCTTCGCGGAGGCTCTCACAGCTACCGCTGCGCCTGAATTCAAGCCTTACGGAACTCCGACAGCGGCTACCGCTACTCCTGCGAGCGAACCGAGCACCATCAAGGTTGAGCGCGAAATGCTCACTCCCACTCATTCGACGCGCATGGCTGCCGAGGCTCCGGCGCCCGAAATAGCTGTCAGCGACGGCACTCCTGCCACGGTGACGGGCAGCGCGCCTGCGCCCACAGCGTCAGACTACGCTCCCAAGGCGGCGGAATATACACCTGCAACGACTGACTACACTCCCAAGGCGGCAGAATATACACCTGCATCGGCTGACTATGCTCCCAAGGCGGCAGAATATACACCTGCTGCGGTTGAATACACGCCCGCCGAGCCTACCCTTGATGCAAGCGAACCCAAATATACCGCAAGCACTGCCGCGGACTCCGACTTTGAGTGGACGGCAGATGACAGTGGCGCCGACTCCGTCAGCCTCGAGGAGAATTTCGACGGAATCGAGCTTGCCGCAGATGATAACGGCAGCGACTTCGTCAGCTTCGAGGAGGAGCCCGACGAAATCGAGCTCATAGCAGAGGAAGACGACCTTGATCCCGAGGAGGCAGAGGAAATCACTCCCCCGATAGAGATTCCCGAGGACGAGTCTGACGATGATCTCGACCTCGATGAGATTCCCCCCGAGGAGCAGAATCCCGACGTTATCAAAATGCGCGAGATGTTCCCCTTCCTCGATCCCCTTGACAAGCAGAAGCCCGTGGAGGAAAAGCCTGAGGAGACGGCAGAGGACGACGCGTCGCCCTTCGACGATCCTATCGTCAAAAGGAGCGCGCCTATAAAGGAAAGCCTCGCGCCCGTTCCCGCGAAGCCCGAGCCGAAGAAGCCCGACTATTCCGATTACGTATTCCCCCCTCTCGACCTTCTCGCGAAGGACGATGAAAGCAACGACGAGAATGCCCAAGAGGAATCACAGGAGAGCGCGAATAAGCTAATTGATACTCTCGCCTCCTTCAACGTATCGGCATCCATCAAGGGTGTCGACAGAGGTCCTCGTGTCACAAGATACGAGGTAGTTCCCTCAAAGGGTGTAAAGGTAAGCAGCATTCTTAATCTCCAGGACGACCTCGCCCTCAACCTCGCGGCAGACTCGCTGCGAATGGAGGCTCCTATTCCCGGCAAATCGGCGGTAGGTATCGAGATTCCCAACAAGAAGTCCACCATAGTAAGACTCCGTAATCTTCTCGAATGCGAGGAGTTCGTATCCAGCAAATCAAAGACAGCGGTTTGTATCGGACGTGATATTTCCGGTCATCCCGTATGCGGCGATATCGCCAATATGCCTCACCTGCTTATTGCGGGCGCTACCGGAATGGGTAAATCGGTGTGTATCAACGCGCTGATCATAAGCATACTCTACAAGGCAAGACCCGACGAGGTCAAGTTCATTATGATCGACCCGAAGCAGGTCGAATTCACGATGTACAACGGTATTCCTCATCTTCTCGTACCCGTAGTTTCGGATGCAAAGCAGGCGGCAGGCGCGCTCATGTGGGCGGTTGAGGAGATGGAACGCAGATACAATCTGCTCAATCCTCTCTGCGTACGTAACGTCGACGCGTATAACGAGAAGGTGACGAGGGATCGCTCTCTCGGTGAGCCTCTGCCCAGAATTATTATCGTTATCGACGAGTTCGCAGACCTTATGCTCCAGGTTAAGAATCCCGTTGAGGGACTCGTGACTCGTATCGCCCAGAAGGCGAGAGCCGCAGGCATTTATCTCGTTATCGGTACGCAGCGTCCCTCGGTAGACGTTATCACCGGTGTTATCAAGGCGAACGTTCCCACACGTATGTCCTGTAAGGTTATGTCCGCCGTGGACTCCAAGACCGTTCTCGACTCCACCGGCGCTGAGAAGCTGCTCAATAAGGGCGATATGCTCTACGCTCCCAACGGTTCGTCGCGTCCCAGCAGAGTGCAGGGTGCGTTCGTATCCGACGGTGAGGTTGAGGCTATTATGGAGCATCTCAAGCAGTTCGGCAACGGCGCGAACTACGACTCCTCTGTTATGGAGGAAATCGACCGTGCGGCGCAGAAGTGCTCCAAGAAGGGCTCCGGCGACTTCGACGACGGCGACGGCGAGAGCTACGGCGACGGCTACCTCAACGACAAGCAGTTCCTCGATGCAGTCGATATTGCGGTTAATACCAAGAGAATTTCCACCTCGCTTATACAGCGTAAGCTCTCTATCGGCTACAGCAAGGCGGCGAAATTCATTGACATTATGGAGGATCTCGGCGTCGTAGGCGAGCCTAACGGTCAGAGAGCGAGAGAGGTGCTCATGACTCCTGACCAATGGAGAGAAAAGCTCGCAAGATCGTCGATTGACGATTAAAATAAAAAACAAAAAATTCGTGCCGTAGCAATATGGCACGAATTTCAGATAAGGAGGACATTTTTATGATTATTGTACTTTTAGCAGACGGCTTTGAGGAAATTGAAGCGCTCACTCCCGTGGATATGCTCAGGCGCGCGGGTCTTGAGGTAAAAACCGTCGGCGTATCGGGAAAAACCGTAACAGGAGCGCACGGTATACCCGTGATATGCGATGCCTCTCCCGAGGATATAGACCTTTCTGAAGTTCATATGGTTATACTGCCCGGCGGCATGCCCGGCACGAAGAATCTGGATTCCAATTCATTCACAGACAGAGCTATCGGCGCAGTCCTTGCCACCGGCGGCAGAATAGCCGCTATCTGCGCGGCTCCTATGATTCTCGGCAAGCGCGGATTGCTTAAAAACAAGGTAGCGACCTGCTATCCGGGATTTGAAAAGGAAATTATAGACGCGATCTACTCCGACAAGAGCGTTGTAACCGACGGCAATATCACTACCGCGCGCGGAATGGGCACTGCCCTCGAGTTCGCAGAGGAGCTGCTGACTCTCACCGTGGGCGCGAAGCGCGCTGCCGAAATCTCCGCCGCGATATGCAAGCCCGTAAAGGCCAATGCCGACACGCAGAGGAATATGCTCTTCGGAAACAGCGTTTTCAGTATAATCAGCGAGTCCGAAGATGAGGAAATCCCAACCGTTCAGGATGAGCAGCCCGATTTCTCGGATTATACTGCACCCTCGCTCGATCTGCTCGCGGATGACGAGCCTATTAACGAGGATCGCGTGAATGACTATATCAAGAATATAACCGATAAGATTAACGAGTTCTTCTTCTCAATGAACGTTGCCGCCTGCGTGACGGGCGTAAAGGTTGGCCCAAGAGTAACTAAGGTGAGCGTAGTTCCCAAAAAGGGAACGCCGGTCAAGAAAATAATCGAACTCGATGACGATTTGTTACTCTGTCTCGGACTATCGGGCATCAGAATGGACCTGCCTATCCCCGGAACCTCCGAAATCGGAATCGAATTCCCGAACGCTCAGGAAGTTAGAGTAAATCTTCGTCCTCTTCTCGAGAGCAAGGAATTTACCGAATCCGAGTCCCCCACTACCGTTTGTCTCGGTCGCGACTCGGCAGGCTCGCCCATCATCGCGGATATCGCGAAAATGCCTCATTTGCTTATCGGCGGTGCGGTAAGCTCGGGCAAGACCTGTCTTATAAACTCGATAATCACCAGTATTCTTTACAAGGCAAATCCCAATGACGTCAAGCTCGTTATCGTTGATCCCAAGGATAGCGAGTTCCCTGTCTACAACGGTATTCCACATCTGATCACCCCCGTCATCTCGGATCCGAAGCGCGCTATCGGCGCTCTCATGTGGGCTCACGACGAGATGGAGCGCAGATATAGCCTGCTCTCCAAGCTTGGCGCGCGCAACGTAGACGCTTATAACCAAAAGATAAGCGAGGACTCCTCGCTCGGTCAGCATATGCCTAAAATAGTCTTTATTATTGACGAGCTCGCGGATCTGATACTCGCTTCGAAGAATCCTGCTGAAAGCTACGTTATGCGTATCGCGCAAAAGGCGAGAGCCGCAGGTATTTATCTCATCATCTCCACTTGCCGCACGACTCCCAACGTTATCACCGGAGTTATCAAGGCGAATATCCCCTCCATAGCGTGCTTTAAGGTTGTATCCTCTTCCGAATCGCAAACGATGCTCGATTATCGCGGAGCGGAAAAGCTGCTCGGCAAGGGCGATGCGCTTTATCAGTCACCGGCTCAATCAAAGCCTATTCGTATGCAGGGCGCTATCGTTTCCGACGCAGAGCTTGACGGCATAATTGACGCTGCCAAGCGCATCGGTGACGGTATAGGATACGATCCCGCGGTTGCCGCATATATCGATAAGAAGACTCTGGAAATTGCAGAGAAATACTGCCCCGCCAAGAGCGTAGATGACAATGAGGAAGAAGGCGGCTACCTTAACGACCAACGCTTCTTGGAGACGGTCGAGTTGGCAATATCCACCGGTAAGGTTTCTACCGCTCTCATTCAGCGCAAGCTCTCTATCGGATACGGCAAGGCGGCGAAATTCATCGACATAATGGAGAATATGGGTATTGTCAGCGAGATGAACGGACAGAGGCCCAGAAGTGTTCTTATTTCCATGGAAGATTGGAAGGCAATGCTCGCGCGTATAAAATAAAAAATAACGGAAGATAAATTATGATACTGGAACCAAAGCAAAGAAACATAGCATACAGATGCCCGAAATGCGGTGTGCCTACGGTAGGTCTGATAGGCAAATTCGCGCTTCACGCAAATATGCTCAGACTCCGCTGCACCTGCGGTGAGGAGTCGTCACTTGACATAAATATTACGGGCGATAAGAAGATACGCCTGTCCGTTCCCTGTCTGTTTTGCAGGCAGAATCACAACTACGTTGTGAGTGAGTCGATATTCTTCGACAAGGAGACATTTCTCCTCAACTGTCCTTACACCGGCATAGATATTTCATTTATCAGCGACGAGGACGGCATCAAAAAGGAGCTCGAGCGCACCGACGCCGAGCTTGCGCGATTGCTCGCAAGCTTTGAGGCAGACGAGCTATCGGACATTCAGCCCGAGGATATGAAGGAGGACGAGATTCTACCCGACCCCGCGGTGTACGACACTCTGCGCTTCGTGGTCAAGGATCTCGAGGCGGAGGGCAGGATTCACTGCCCCTGCGGTGATGGCAGCTACGACCTGCGCTTCGTCGACGGCGGAGTCGAGGTTTACTGCGAGAGATGCGGCGGAGCGTATAAGTTCTCCGCCACTACCCCCTCTGTTGCGGAGGAATATCTGTCGCTTGACGAAATTACGTTAAAGTAAATCGTAATAAGCGAGTATTCCGCGGTATATTCCCGTTGCGAAAAGCTCGGGTGAGTACGCGAGCAGCTCGGCATCGTAGGGATTGCTGATAAAGCCCATTTCCACGAGTACGGCAGGCATCGTCGTTTCCTTGAGAACGTAGAGTCCGGGGCGATAGACGATTCCCCTGTTTCGCAGTCCCGTAGTGAGTGTGAGCTGCTCGAGTATCTCCTCGCCAAGCTCGCGCGCGACCGTTGAGGCTGGGCTATAAATCAGAGCCTCGTTCCCCGTTGCGCCCGAGTTCGCGGCGGCGTTGTTGTGCAGCGATATGAATATATCGGCAGGCCAGGAGTTCGCCTCTCGCACACGGGCGACAAGACTCGTGGAATTGCTTGTGCCGAGAATAGTATCGGCTGTCGGGCGAGAAAGGCGTGGGGTAAATTCTGGATTCCGGCTCAGGAGATTATAGAGCCTTCTGCCTATCTCAAAGGTTATGTCCTGCTCGAAAAATCCGTTGCCCTCCGCACCGGTATTGAAGCCCGACGGATTGTGACCTTGGTCAATATAAATTTTAATTGGCATATCTGCCTCCGTTTATTTTTTTTAGTTTTGTTCTTCTGTTAGTTTATGCAAAAGGATTTTATTTGTTATGAGTGAAATGAGAAGGCTGCTCAGCTTCGTAAGGCGGGCGGTAGACGAATATAATATGATTGAGGACGGCGACAGAATAGCCGTCGGCATTTCGGGCGGCAAGGATTCGCTGACGCTTCTCGAGGTTCTGGCGGAAATGAGGCGCTTCTATCCGAAGAAGTACGAGATAGTCGCAGTGACCGTCGATATGGGCTTCGAGGGCGCGGATTATTCCGAGATAGAAGAATTCTGCCGCAGAATAAATGTCAAATATGTGATAGAACGCAGTGATATAGCGAAAATCGTATTTGACGTTCGCAAGGAATCGAACCCCTGCTCACTGTGCGCGAAGCTACGCCGCGGCGCGCTCCATTCTGCCGCACAAAAGGAGAACTGCAACAAGGTCGCGCTCGGTCACCACTTTGACGATGCAGTTGAAACGTTTATGATGAATCTCTTTTTCGAGGGGCGTCTTGGCTGCTTCTCGCCGAAGTCGTATCTCTCAAACAGAAAGCTCGGACTTATCCGTCCCCTGCTCTACGCGACCGAGAAGGACGTGCAGTATTTCACGAACAAAAGAAAGCTCCCGGTGCTGAAGAGCCTCTGTCCCGAGGACCACGCAACCGAGAGAGAAAATATGAAAAAGCTGCTCGCCTCGCTCGAGCGAGAGAACAAGGGCCTGCGCCATCGAATCTTCCACGCTATGTGCAAGGGTGAAATCGACGGCTTCAAGCTGAAATAAAAAATGCGACCGCAATGCTTCCTACCCTTAAAGACAGTTTCTGATAATTAAGAAATACGAGCATTACAAAAACAACATTAGCCCTCGTTCCGAAAGGAGCGAGGGCTTTCTTGTTCGTGTTTTGCAAAACCTATTGACAAAAACGTTCCAACTGTGTATAATATAGATATACAGTTTTAACAGAGGTGATGGCGTGAATATTTTAATCGACAATAAAAGCGGCGAACCTATTTATAATCAAATATATTCTCAAATCAAGAATCAGATCATAAGCGGTGAACTGAAAGAGGATGAAATGTTGCCGTCTATACGAGGGCTTGCAAAAGATCTGCGAATCAGCTTTATTACTACCAAACGTGCGTATGAAGAACTTGAAAAGGAAGGCTTTATTTACACACTTCCGGCAAAAGGTTGTTATGTCGCGCCGAAGAACGTAGAGCTTCTACGCGAGGAAAATCTAAAAAAGATCGAGGAACATATCGAGCAGATAGCAAAGCTCGCTGTCTCGTGCAATTTGAGCCGTGAGGATATAGTTGAAATGATTACGTTCGGTATGGAGGAACAGGAATGAACGC
>JAGBGE010000002.1 GCA_017936125.1 Clostridia bacterium | reverse complement strand
TTACTTTGCAGGCATTAGGTCGCTTGGGATATTATTTCTATAACCATCAGGATGAAATGAACAAATTGTCCAAGCTCTCCGAAATTGATTGGTTAAGAGCCAACCCTGAATGGTGTGGTCGCGCAGTTGACCTACAAGGAAGAATTACTATCAATGAGGATGCGATAGTAAAAATGTGCAATCTCTTGAAAACCAAATTAGGAATAGAACTTTCAAGAGATGAGGTGGTAAAAGAAAATGAAATTAGAAAATAACTTTGAAGAATTTGAGCAGATCATCGAGGAAATGACCTACGTGTACAAACACGATATGCGCCCGTGGCTGATTGGATATAGTGGAGGAAAGGATTCCTCTCTGCTTGTCTCTTTGGTTATTGAAACCGTCACGAGACTTCCGGAATATGAGCGTAAAAAGAAAATATTTATTGTTAGCTCTGATACAGGTGTAGAAAATCCTGTGGTTCAACGATATATGCACTCATCTTCTCACAAAATAAATGAGTATTCCAAGAAATTAAGAGCTAATATTCAAGCAGAGGTGATTTATCCCGAAACAACACAATCATATTGGAGTTTGGTCATCGGTCTTGGTTATCCTACACCTGAACCTCCCGGATTCAGATGGTGTACCGAAAGACTCAAGATCATTCCTATGAACAAATACACCAATGCCATAATTGAACAATATGGCGAGGTGATTCTTCTGTTGGGTGTTCGTAAAGCCGAAAGCAATACTCGTATGAGAAGCATTTCTTCGCGTGAAATTGAAGGAAAATTACTGACACCACATACAGATATAAGCAAAGCCTACGTTTATAATCCTCTTACCGAAATTAAAAATGAAAGAGTTTGGGAATATCTTCTCCGAAATGATGGAATCACCTCTTGGGGAGTGGATATGAAATACTTATTCAACTTATATCAAGGCGAGGATATGGGCGAAGAACAAAGTGTTGTAGGTCAGATTGATAAGAGCCGCATTCCGATAACCGGAAATTCTCGCTTTGGTTGTTGGTGTTGTACAATCGTTAAAGAAGATAAATCCTTGCAAAATTTCATAGATCACGGTTCTACCGAATTGATTCCTTTAAGAGATTTTAGAAATTGGTTAGTTAGCATTCGCCAAAATCCTGAATTTAGAGATACTAAACGCAGGAATGGAAATGTCTATGTCAAGAGCAACGGTGAATATGGTTTCGGACCTTTCAAAATGTCTGCAAGAAAAGAAATTTTGAGAAGACTTCTTCAATTACAACGGGAAACAGGATTTGAACTAATAACAATCGAAGAATTAAAGGTAATAGATTCAATGTGGGATGATGAAGGTGATTTGTCGCGCAGAAGTCTCGTTGAAATTTATTACGAAGTATATGGCGAAAGACTGCCTTGGGATGAGTATAAAGAACCTCTCTATGCTCCTGATATTATCGAAGATATAAAGAATGCAGCCGAAGGGGCAGATATTCCATTTGAATTGATTACTAAACTTATCGTAGCTATCAATAACAACAAGTATGTTGCGAAAAGTAGTAAAATGCAGAAGGAGTTTGACAGACTCATCAATCAGGAATGGATACACCACGAGGCTATAAAGGCAGGATTAGACGATGAAAATTAAAAGAATTGTGTTATATAATGTCGGACCATATATTGATAGAAATGTGTTCGATTTAACAACAGATAAAAAAAGAAATATCGTTTTAATTGGCGGAAAAAACGGTGCAGGCAAAACTACCTTCTTCCGATCAATTAAAACTTGCTTGTATGGTTGTAAGGTGTGGGGATATGAAGCTCCCGGTAAAGAATATTTTAACCTGATCGGAAACTTGGTTAATACCAAAATGCAATACGATAGTTCCGTAAAAGCATATGTTGAAATAGAACTCGTATTTGACGATGGAAAGCAGATCACTTCGTATATTTTACATCGTGAGTGGGTAAAAACGAAGAAGAATATGTCCGAGAGTTTTACCATAAGAAAAGATGGTGTTTTGCTTGATAATGATGAACAAGCTGATTTCAATAATTATCTTCTTTCGATTATCCCTCCGGATATGTTCAACTTCTATTTCTTTGATGGAGAATCAATTGCGGATTTCTTTCTTGGAAGTAACGGTGGAAAAAATTTCAGAAATGCGTTTCTTAAATTGTATGGATTAGACACACTTTCCTTGATGGTAGAAAACTTTGAAAGATATTTCAAGAAAAAGGATGGTGGAGTTTCAGCACTTGAGGTTTATCAGGCAGCAAAAAAAGCCGTTGCATCTGTCGAAGACGAGCTTGAAACATTGATTAAGCGCAAACAAGAGATAGAGTCTTCTATTGATTTGACACAAATTAGAATTGCTTCTTTGCAAAAGGATTATACCGAAGCAGGTGGCGTAAGTATAAGCGAGTGGAAAGAGATTAACGCCGAACTAACAAAAGAAGAAGCTCGCAGGGATGAGATAAACCGTTGGATTAAAGAAATTGCAAATCACTATCTACCGTTTGTAATTATTCACAAGCAGCTTCAAGGTTTGCTCGCCTCTCTTGAAGGCGAACAAGCAACAAAACGGGCACAAATACTTGTTGACTCGCTTTCTACAGATGGTTTCAAGCTCAAACTTGCCGACTACTTAAATGATCGAGGAGTTTCAGAAACAAATATCGAAGAACTGATTTCCTTTATTTGCACAGAATCAGTTGGTGATACAAACGCTGAAATCTTGTTTGATTTGTCAGATTCGCAGATGAACAAGTTAATTTCGCAAGTGTACGAAAAACTTGAATTCGATCCAAACGCTATAACAAAGGCATTGAGAACACTTTCTTCGTCTTTGTCTCGTAGCAAAAAATTAAGAGATAAATTAACTGCAAGTTCCATAGACGGTTTTGAAGATTTTTCAGGGCAAAAAGAGCGTTTGGAAAAAGAGTTAATGCAACTTACTATTGATTTGGAGAGACTTGTCCAAGAAATTCAAATTAAGGAAGCAGATCTTCTTAAAGTAAGAGCAGATTTTGAAAAAGCAAAAGAATCTTATGAAAAACTTTTGAAAAGCAAGTCTATTACTGAATTGTCCACTCGTGCGATTGGAACATACACACTTTTGGAAGAAAAGCTCGTTCGTAGGCAAGGAATATTGCTTCAGGAAGAATTCATTAAATGCTTCAGAGCTATAATCAACAAAGAAAATTTTGTTGATGGTATTGTAATTGATCGAAATATAAATGTAATTCCGTACAAGTTTATTGACGTTACATTTCTTCAGATCGAGAACTATATGAGAATGAATGAACAAACAAAGTTTTTATCGTTGTTTGATTCAAGCTATCTCAACGAGATCAATAAGCTCCGTTTAGGTCAAGTTGAAACCATACGTCTTCCTTCGCCTATTACTGCTCCATTCTCTCAAGGAGAAAGACAAGTCTACATTATGTCAATTTATTTGGCATTACTAAAAACGAGTCGCAAAGATATACCGTTCTTTATTGACACCCCTTTTGCCAGAATTGACTCCAATCACCGTGAGAAAATCGTTAAAGAGTTCTTTAGTGTAATTTCCAATCAAATGTTTATCCTTTCTACAGATGAAGAAATTGTTGGAGAATACAAGTCGTTGATTGACACGAACATCTCAAACGAGTTTATGTTAAGTATTACGAATTACGGAAAAACGCGAGTTGTTCCAAATTCCTATTTCGAGGTGTAAGAATGGTATTTAAGTTACGAACATCAAAAGAGACAATGAAAATATTTGATGAAATTGGTGCGAGCTTTAGGCTTCAGCCCTTTGTTCTTTCAAAAATTGCCATAGCCCTGTCTATTCGACAAGAGGCTCCATTGGAACAAGCCGACTTCTCCACAAATACAGAAGGATTAGAGTTGAATAGACAAACCATTACGGGTGAGTACGATGAATTGTTTAAGGCACTAATAATCAATCACAATGCAAAGCATTTGTCGGATGAAGAATACTTTCCAACTTATATGAAAGCTCATTTAGATCGCGGTGCTAAACTGCTATATGCAGAGTATAAATATAGTGGAAGTAGGTTTTATCAACATCTGCTTGAGTTGGATAAGAGCATTTAATCTCATTCTTGAAAGAAAATGCAAAGTTAAAGAATCAGCAGGCTTAATTGTCCTGCTGATTTTATTTTTATGTATTATGTTTGGAGGATTATGAGCACAAATAAAACGAAAAAACGTAAGAAGCGTTGCCCGAATGGTGCTATACGGCAAACCTCAAATGGAACTTTTGTAGGTCGTGTTCCAATGGGCTTTACAGGTGAGAGGTATGTGTATAAGATTGTTACCGGAAAGTCGAAGGCTGACGTAAAGAATCAGGTCGAACAATTAAAACTAAAGTTCAATGGCGTTGAGATAACGGAAGAAAGCCTTATGACATTAAGTTCGTGGATGGATTATTGGCTTGAGGAGATAAAAAAGCCAATGATTAGTTACACAACCTATGACAACTACAGATCGTTTATAGATAAGCATATCAATCCCTTGCTCGGATTCAAAAAACTAATTCGTATTACGCGAGAAGATATTATCAGGTTTATGATACAGACACGGAAATCATTACATACAAACTACAATCGGGCAAAGAAAAAGAAATACGGTTCGGAGAAACGGCGGTTGTTATCGTTGATTCAAAGGATCTTACAAGAAAAGAGCGAATTGAGGTTTTGTGCTTTATTTCCCATTGTCTGAAAGAAAAAGGAATTGCCTGTATCCGAACTTGGAAGATAAGCCATTAAAATTTGCGATTTCATACCGCAACAAATGGATGGTTGAACAAGCCGATTGTGTAATAGCATACATAACTCACGATTGGGGTGGAGCTTACCAAACATATAAACACGCAAAACGAAAAAAGAAGCCGTTATTTAATATATCAGGCAAAGAAATTTGAAGGCATAACAATGACAAAAGCAGATATGATACCGATAGAACTTACCGCAGAATCAATCGAACACTTGGGTAGCAACTTCTATCATATAAGACACATTTTCAACGCATTAAGAGAACACAAAGAATTACTTGAGCAACCTGACTATAAACGTCTGTATGACGAAGCTCAAGACTTCCTTTTTAGACACGCAGTTGAATCTTCCGGTTGGAAGAAAGACAAACGAGAATGGGGATACGATTGGATTGAATTCCTTGCTGATCTTAACAACTCCCACGATGATAATAACGAAAAATACTCCATAGAAACTGTGGATTCTTTTCTTACGGAAAGAAGAAAAATTTGGAACTCATAAGAGCCCTTTTTAGTGGGGGATCTTGTTTTCAAGGTGGAATCTCACTTGATACCTTGTTTGATATCGCAGAAGCGCTCGACGCACCTGCACACAAGTTCCTTATTCTAGAGGGCTAATCGACATAACGTAAAAAGGACTGCTGAGCGGCAGTCCTTTTGATTTGCTTTTTTTATTCAATCGTCATGGTGATACCGTTGATGGCGGTATCGGTGTTGGTGACGGTGAAGATGCCGTCGGTGTCGAAGTCAAGAGCGACGTAGCCTACGTCGGCAGAATCCTCGACGGTGTCGTTGTAGCTAACGACTATCTTGGTCTCGTTGTTGATGGTGAGGAACTGGCCTGCAACCGCCATAAAGGAGATAGACGACGAGGGGAGAAGCGAGATATCAATCTCGCTCTTGAGCACGGGAACGGGCTCGGACTCGGTGCCGCTATAGGTTTTGAAGCTGAAGGAGATGTCCTGCGCTTCCTTGGCGATATTGGATACCGAAACGGCAATCTCCTCGCCCTTGGTAACTACAAGATACGCATAGCTGCCGCCTTCAGCCGCGGCAGAAATAGATACGTCGTTGAGAAGCACCTTGGAGATGCCGATAGCGCTCTTCGTCGTTTCGCAATTGAGAACAAGAACGCCGTCTGCCGAAGCAGTCCACTTATAGTGAAGGCCGCTCTCGCCGGCGATATTCACAGTATTCTTGTTCTCGGTAAGCTCTATGGGGTTATCGCGCGAGCCAAGGGGGAACACCATCTCTATCGCGCTCTCGATTGCCGCGCCTGTAACGTTCTTGACCGAGAAGCTGACGGGCTCGTCGATGCTGCCCTCTACAAAGAGAGAAATCTGACCGTCAACCGACTCATAAGCTTCGCCCTTATAAGTAACCACAATACCGTCGGACTCGATAACGAGATGACGGCTTGCCGCTGCGTGACAGCGGTAGTAAAGCTCCTCGCCTGCCGCGAGGGCAAAGGGAGTAACGTTCTCGGAAATGAAGTAAGGGCGCTCTGCCGAGCCGTTAGGGTTATTGTCGATAATAGTGATAGTCACGTTCTCGTTACCCTCGGACACGTAAAGCGTCGAGGTGTCGGGCATAAAGCCCGAGGGGAAGGTGGTGTAATCGTAAGTAACGCTGTACTTGCCGGGCATAAAGGCGTGCTTTGCAACGCCGTTTGCGTCGGTGGTAAGCTCGATATTTTCGTTCACGGTGAATTTAACGCCTGCCATAGCGTTGCCATCGCCGTCCTTTACGGTGACCTTAACGTCTAGCATCGTTATCTCGTCGCCGTCGTCGTACTTCTCACCGCAGACGTCGCACTTATAATCATCGTCTGCGTCAACGTGCGATTTGCACTTATTGCCACCGAGTACGAGTATAAGAACTACCGCTACGATTACCACTACGCCTGCGCCAATAGCGGCGAATATCCACCAGGGAAGCGGTTTTTTCGCTTCTTCCTTAGGTGTGGGCGTTGAGTTCTCATTAACCTGTTCGTTAATCTGTTCGTTAAGATTGTTGTTTTCCATATTAACTCCTAAAGTTTTATTATACCGTTTTATTATATCACTATATCCTCGCTAATTCAAGTCTTTTTTGTAAAGAGTCGAAAAAGCTCGCTTGGAGCGTCGATTATCAGGTCAGCGCCTGCCGACTTCAGCACTTCCCTATCGCGAAATCCCCAGCTTACGCCAAGACCTAGAGCAACGCCCGCATTTCTCGCAGTCTCCATATCCACGTCGGAGTCACCGACGTAAAGGCACTCGTCGGGTGTAAATCCAAGAGCGCTGACGGTCGATAGAAGCGCGGTGGGATCGGGCTTCAGCGGTATGCCTTCCCTGCCGCCGCTAACGACGTCAAAGGTGTTCGGAAAGAATTTCGCTATCGTGCCGACAGTAGCGATGTGCGGCTTGTTCGACAGCACCGCCAGGCGAATGCCGCGAGTCCTCAGCCCCTCGAGCATCTCGGGGATACCCTCATACGCCTCGGTGAGATAGTGCGGCTCGGCATTGTAGGCTTCGTTATAGCTCTCGTACATTCTCTCGTACAGCTCGTCGGTGTACTCGCCTCTCGCCTCTATCGCGCGGATAAGCAGCATACGCACTCCGTTACCGACAAAGCCCCTGCATTCCTCGGGCGTAACCTCGCCGAGTCCGTTACTCGCCAGCGCAAAATTCAGGTAATGTGTTATCGTTTTTATAGTATTAAGCAGAGTGCCGTCAAGGTCAAAGACGGCGCATTTTATATCATTTTTGCAAATATTAGTTGTCATTTTACAGCGTTTTTATGATTTCTTCAAGTTTTTTGAGGTCGATTTTCTTTTTATTTCCCTTTAAGGTAAGAGTCAGATTTTCAGGTCTGAACAGCTCGCTTGCTACCTCTTTTACTCGCTCGGGAGTCACCTGCATATAGGCGTTACGCCTAGCCTCTATATTCTCGTAGCCGAGGTTCATAATGTGGTTATCGTAGGCAAAGGTGAAGTTGAGCTCACGCGAATCGTCGTAGAGAAGATACGCGTTGTCAACGTAGCCCGCCTTCATAAGCGCCGAGTCGTCAAATAGAGTATTCTTGAACTCACGGAGCTGGTCGATAGCAAGCGCGAGCGCCTCATAGACCGAGCCAAGCCTCACCTCAAACGAGAAGGTGAAAAATCCGACGTTCTGATATCTCTCGCTCGCGCCCGTAATGTCGTAGAAAAGTCCACGCTTCTCGCTCATTTCAATGAAAAAGCGAGAGTTATATCCACCGAGAAGCATATCGTAGATAAGGTCGGTCTCGGGGAAGGTCATCCTCGTCATATCCATATCGAAGGTGAAGCGAAGCATTGTGAAATCGGCATTTTTGAGGTATGCTCTGCCCTCTCGTCTGCCGAAATCTCTGCTGACGGGGGCGATATTTGCGTTAAGTGCTCCTCTGCCGACGCTCTGCTTCTCGATTTCCGAGGCGAGCGAGGCGAGGTCCTCGTCGGTATACGAGCCTGTGACGTAGAAGAAGATGTTCTCGCTCGTCATAATGCTCTCTCTGTATTCCTCAAGGCGCGACTTGGTAATGCGCGACACGCTGCCGAGCGTGCCAGTGATACTGCCCGAAAGCGACGTACCCGCATTGACTATATTATTAGTAAAGGTAGAAAGCGACGTGCGCTCGTCGTTCTCACGAATCTCCGCCTTGATTCTCTCGCACTCGGTACGAATCTCCGCGGGGGTGAGAATTATAGGTGAGAGAACGAGCGAAATAATGCTCGCCGCGGTTTTGAAATTCTTGCTTGCGCCGCTGATATAGAACTGCACCATCTCGCTATATGTCGAGGCGTTGAACTCCATACCGCAGAGGTCAAGTGTGGGATAAAGCTCGTCGTTCATCACCTTCGCGACGTTTCTTATCGCCGTATGCTCGAGGAAATGGGTAATTCCCGCCTCGCTCTCGTGCATACTGCCCGCCCTGACGAATAGCGAGATAAAGAAGCTATGCGACGCGGGATTCTTGTAATCGTATATTTTGACGTTGTTTTTAGTGATACTCAGCTTTTCCTTCTGCATAACTTCTCCTTTCTTTAGATAGCCTTCCCCAAGATCGGGTAACGAAGTGGCGGAACGGTAGTGAATTGCGTTAATAACGCAAGAGCCGTTCCGTGACCGACCCGCAGGGAGAAGCTGGCTTGCGAAGCAAGACGGATGAGGATGAAATATCAAATCTTCTTTAATTTCGCGTAGGTTGCCATAAGCTTCTTGATCTGCCCGTTGTCAAACGCGACCTCGAAGAGCACGTCGCCGCCCATATCGCGCGCGGAGTTGATTACTCCGTCACCGAACATATCGTGATGCACTCTCGTTCCGGGGGCAAATCTCGTCACTCCGTATTCGGCTGCGCCCGGCTTTTCACGCTTTTTCTGTGAAATCTCCGAGGGTCTGCGCATCTCGCTGAAATAATTGTTCTGCTCGGGCGCTCTCTGCGCAGCGGAGGCACCGCCCCAGCCTGCGTACGCAGGGCGCTGACGCCTCGGGTTGTCCTCGTGGATAAGCCTTTTCGGCATCTCGTCATCTACGAAGCGAGAGAGTCGGTTATACGCAGTCTTGCCGTACATCATACGGTTTTTCGCGTGGATGATATAGAGCTGCTGCTTCGCGCGGGTTATCGCAACGTATGCGAGTCTGCGCTCCTCGCTCATCTCCTCTTCCTCACCGATATTCTGCTGCGAGGGGAAGATGCCGTCCTCCATTCCCGCGAGGAACACCACGGGGAATTCAAGTCCCTTGGCTGCGTGAATGGTCATAAGGACTACCGCATCGGCACTCTCGTCGTACTTATCTACGTCGGCAACGAGCGATATTTCCTCGAGGAAGCCGGGGGCGGTCGGCTCTATTTCCAGCTCGGCGCAGCGAGCCTCATACTCGACTGTCGCACCGATAAATTCCTGCACGTTCTCTATCTTTCCCTCGCCCTCGAAGCCCTCGCCTATAAGCATAGCCTTGTATCCCGAGTCCTCAAAGAGCGCGGTAATCATCTCCGACGGCAGAGTTTTCTCCGCCTTGATTTTTTCCATCATAGCGGCAAAGGCGGTGAGCTTATCTGCGCTTTTCGCAAGCGCGGTGAACTCCCCTGCGTTCTTGATAACGTCATACATCGTATATCCCCTGCCGTTCGCTATCTCCTCGATAGCGTCTACGGTTGCTGCGCCAATCTTGCGCTTAGGCTCGTTGATAATACGCTTGAGTCGCAGGTTGTCGAAGGGCGAAACGAGCACCGAGAGATACGCCATCATATCCTTGACTTCCTTTCGGTCGTAGAAGCCCATATCGCCTACAACCCTGTAAGGCACGCCGCTTTTCGCAAAGCCCGTCTGAAGAGATCTGCCAAGCGCGTTCACTCGGTAGAGCACGGCAAAGTCGGAATAGTGTCTGCCGTCACGCTTGACAGCGGAATTTATCCTATCTATTATATATCTACCCTCGTCGTTCTGGTCATCGGCCTCGTGGAGAATAATCTTCTCACCGTCGCCCTTGTCGCACCAGAGGCGCTTGTCACGGCGGTTGCCGTTGTTCTTGATGACGGCGTTTGCCGCCTCGAGTATATTGCCCGTCGAGCGATAATTCTGCTCCAGCTTGATAACCGTCGCGTCGGGGTAGGTCTTGTCAAAGTTAAGTATATTCTCGATAGTCGCGCCGCGGAACTTGTAAATGCTCTGGTCGTCGTCGCCAACTACCATTATATTTCTGTAACCGTCGGAGAGCAGCTTGGTGAGAATAAACTGCGCGTAGTTTGTGTCCTGGTACTCGTCGACGAGCACGTAGCGGAACTTGCGCTGATAATACTCGCGCACCTCGTCGTCAGACTCGAGCAGCTCAACCGTTTTCATTATAATATCGTCAAAGTCCACGGCGTTATATTCACCGAGCTTCTTCTGATACAGCTTATAAATCGCAGCAATGTCACGGCTTCTCGGGTCGCGGTCAACATCGTACTCATCGGGAGATTTCAGCTCGTCCTTCGCCATACTGATAGCCGTACATACCGCCTTGGGCGCAAGGCGCTTCTCGTCAATCTCAAGCTCGCGCATACAGAGGGTGACGAGCCTTTTTTGGTCGTCGGTATCGTAAATCGAGAAGCCCTCGCGGTAGCCAAGTCGGTCGCCGTACTTGCGCAGAATGCGCAGGCAAATCGAATGGAAGGTGCCAGCCCAGACCGAGCGCGCGATTTCCTCGTCCTCAAAGGTGCGGATAAGCCTCTCCTTTATCTCGCCTGCCGCCTTGTTGGTGAAGGTGATAGCAAGCACCGACCAGGGCGCTACGGGCGAGGTGATGAACTGTGGGAGAATCTCCTCAATTTCACCGGGCTCGAGCGTGAGTGCGCCCTCAAGCACCTCTACAGCCTCGGGGGGAATTCCCTCGGGAACGTAGTCCGAAAAATATGCGTTTCCGTACCTTATTATATATGCAATTCTATTGACAAGAACGGTGGTCTTGCCGCTTCCCGCGCCCGCAAGGACAAGCAGAGGTCCGTCGGTGGTGAAAACCGCGCGGCGCTGCTCGGGATTGAGTCGCGCGCCATAGGCTTTATCGAATAAGGCGCGCTTCGCTTTTGTGTATTTTTGTGCTAAATCTTGCATTTTTAGACCGTTCTTTCGTAATATTCGTATAGTCTGTGCCAAAGTTCGTAATTTTTACTCCTATTTTTCCGAGTCAGGCAATGTGCAAAGCGATTTGACCGAGTCTAAGCAAGCCGTATCGGACTATGGAGAAGTATAAATTCCCGACCTTCAGGGTGGAATTTCTGATTGTTTTCTGATGTTTTCCACACCCTTTTATGTTGAAAATGTGGAAAACTTTTTGTCGAAAAAGGGCGTGAAAGGCTAGGCAACTGTGGAAAACGAGAAAATTCTCAACAGGTTTTCAACATTTTCACTCTCACCGTTTCTAAATAACGGTAATCCTGGCAAAAACTACACTTTTCCGTTATTTGAGTGAAAAAACTGCAAGGAAGAAAAAAATGATTTTTTTCATTCATTTATTTCTGCCCCCGTTTTTTTCACATTTTTGTTCGTAATTTATACGAACTTTTTATCTCTTTTTGCTTTTCGCGGAGCTTTTTGCTCCGCTTTTCGCATTTTTCGTTGACTTTTGTCCTCTTTTACTACTGCCTGCGCTCATTTGCGCTGCCTCGCGTCTGATACGGCTTGCGTCCTCTCCGAAAATTCTGTCAAATTTCGTCTTTTTGGGCGCTGCGGAAGTCACTTTCGCAAAGGAATTTCCCTTGCGCGAGCCGCCTCTGCCCTGCTTCGAGCGAGGAGCGCTCTTTTTCTTGTCGGGAATATATCTTCCGCCGCCCTGAGCGAATGCAGGTCGAACGAGACAATCGGGTGTGTTGCCGATTAAGTCCTCTCTGCCGGCGAGCTTCAGAGCCTCTCTG
Source organism: Clostridia bacterium (assembly GCA_017936125.1). The sequence goes on along the minus strand of JAGBGE010000002.1, from coordinate 21,534 downwards.
ACGAGATTGGCATTTTCGGGCTTAGAATACTGCAAGAGTGCGCGCTGGAGCGCCTTCTCGTGATAGTCGGTGGTGACCGTTACACGCTTCATTGTCATCGGGTGAATGCCCGTGTAGTACATTACCGTGGAAATCGTGCCGGGCGTGGGATAGAAATCCTGCACCTGCTCGGGCATATATCCCCATTTCTTCAGCCAGAGCGCCATCTCGACAGCGTCCTTCATAGTCGCGCCCGGGTGGCTCGACATAAGATAAGGCACAAGATACTGCTCGAGCCCTGCCTCATCGCAGAGGGCAAAATACTTTTTCTTGAATCTCTCGTAGACCTCGATAGACGGCTTGCCCATCATCATGAGCGCGTTATTTGCGCAATGCTCGGGCGCAACCTTGAGCTGCCCCGACACGTGATGCGACACGAGCTGACGGAAGAAGGAATCGTCGTTATCGTAAACGAGGTAATCAAATCTGATACCCGAACGCACGAACACCTTCTTTACCTTAGGCAGAGCCTCAATCTCCGAGAGCATATGCGCGTACTCGGTGTGGTCGATTTTCAGATGCTTACAGGGGGTGGGGGCAAGACATTTTTTGCCCGGGCAGACACCGCATTCCTTCTGCTTATCGCACGACGGATAACGGAAGTTGGCGGTCGGGCCGCCGACGTCGTTGATATAGCCCTTGAAGTCAGGTAGCTCGGTGATTTTTCTCGCCTCGGCTATAACGCTCGCCTCGCTGCGCGAGCGAACCTCACGTCCCTGGTGGAACGCGATAGCGCAGAAATTGCAGGCGCCGAAGCAGCCGCGGTTGTGCGTAATCGAGAATTTGACCTCGGTTATGGCGGGAACGCCGCCGAGAGCATCGTAATCGGGGTGAAAATCTCTCGCGTACGGTAGCGAATAGACCTTGTCCAGCTCCTCACGCTCGAGTGGTGGCATAGGCGGATTCTGAACGAGCATTTTGTCACCGTAATACTCGATTATCGCCTTGCCTCTTACCGAATCGGTATTTTTATACTGCGTGGCAAACGCTCTCGCGTATGCCTCTTTATCGCTTTTGAGTACGTCGTAATCGCCTATCTCAATAGAGTCGAAATGCACCGTCTCGCCTTTTTTAGCGAGATAAACGCAGCCGCGCACGTCGCGAATCTTGCGCACGGGAACGCCCTTATCGAGCAGGTGCGCAATACGGCGCAGAATATTCTCGCCCATACCGTAGGTGAGCAGGTCGGCGCGCGAGTCAACGAGAATCGAGCGTCTGACTCTGTCGTCCCAGTAATCGTAGTGCGCAAAGCGGCGGAGAGATGCCTCGAGTCCGCCTATAATAATCGGCACGTCACCGTACGCCTCACGGATACGGTTGCAGTAGACGATGACCGCTCTGTCAGGGCGCGCGCCCATCCTGCCGCCCGGGGAATAGTAATCGTAGGAGCGACGCTTCTTCGACACCGTGTAGTGCGCGACCATCGAGTCGATGTTACCGCCTGTGACAAGGAAGCCGAGGCGCGGTCTGCCAAAACGCTTGAAGTCCTCACAGCTCTTGTAGTCGGGCTGCGAGAGAATCGCGACGCGGAAGCCCTCTGCCTCAAGCACTCGCGAAATTATGGAAACGCCAAAGGACGGGTGGTCCACGTAAGCGTCACCCGTCACATATACGAAATCTACCTCGGACCAATTCCGAGCCTTAACGTCGCCTGCGCTTACAGGCAGGAAATCAAGTCTGTTCTTCATATCAAATCGTGAAGCTGTCGAGAGATACCTCGCTCTGCTCGCCCGACTCCATATCACGAAGCTGCGCTACTCCCGCGTCAACCTCGGAGTCACCAATAATCAGCGTGTACCTCGCGCCCTTCTTATTAGCGTATTTCATCTGTGCCTTCAAGCTTCTGCCAACCACGTCGCACTCGGCATACTTGCCCTCACGGCGAAGTCTTTCGGCAATTTCAAGTCCCTTAATCATAGCGCGCTCGCCAAGAGAAGCGACATAGATAAGCGGCTTCTCCGCCTCGATATTGTCAAGCCCAAGCTCACGGAGCGCGAGAATAATTCTCGTAATACCCATACCGAAGCCTATACCTGCAAGCTCGGGACCGCCGAGCGAGGAAACGAGTCCGTCGTATCGACCGCCGCCGCAGACGGTGGACTGAGCGCCAATGCCCTCGGCAATAAACTCGAACACGGTGCCCGTGTAGTAGTCAAGACCGCGGACTATCGAGGAGTCAACCTCGTAGGAAATATTCATAGCGTCGAGCGCCTTGCCGAGCATATCGAAACTCGACTGGCAGGACTCGCAGAGGTGGTCTACCGTCTTGGGCGCATTAACCGCGAGAGCGTGGCAATCGGGGTTCTTGCAGTCAAGGAGTCGCAGAGGATTTTTCTCAAGTCTTGTCTTGCAGGTATCGCAAAGAGTGTCAAAATGTGAACTATAGTAGTCAACAAGCGCCTTGCGGTAGGTCGGACGGCACTCCTTACAGCCTATTGAGTTGAGGTGAAGCTTAACGTTTTTGAGTCCGAGTCTCTGGAGAACCGAGTTCGCGAGCGAGATAGCAGTAGCATCTGCGGCAGGGCTCTGCGAGCCGAACATCTCGGTGCCGAACTGGAAGAACTCACGGCTTCTGCCAGCCTGGGGCTTCTCGTGACGGAAGCAGGACATTATATAGTAATACTTGAGAGGCATCGGATCGGAGCACTTGCCGTTCTCAATAAGCGCTCTGACAACCGAGGCAGTACCCTCGGGGCGCAGAGAAATCGAGCGTCCCTCATCTCTATCCGCGAAGGTATACATCTCCTTCTGCACCACATCGGTGGTGTCACCAACACCGCGCACGAAAAGCTCGGTGTTCTCGAATGTGGGCGTTCTGATCTCGCCATAGCCGTATCTTTCGGCTTCCTCACGCATTATACCCTCAATATGTCTCCAGAGAGGAGTCTCCTCGGGGAGTATATCCATTGTGCCTTTAATTTTCTGAATCATTTTTATATCTCCAATCGTATGTTAATCTTCTTTATGCGCTTCGGAAAGAAGCATCTCGAGCCTCTCACCGTCGCCTATCCACTCGAGCATACCGATAACTGCCTCAAAGCCCGTCGCAGCTCGGTAATCTGCCGCGCTCGCGTGCTTCGGCTTGTTCAAGTGACCCGAATTCGCCGCTCTCTTATATACGTCAAGCTCGTCCTCGAGGAGAAGCGGCTCGATTTTTCTCATCATTTCCGCCTGCTTCCCAGCAGTAACGTAGGCAAGCGAGGCTTCGTTGAGCTCGCCCGACTTGCAAATTCCGCGCTCGACAAGCATTCGTCTGACAAAAAGCGAGTGCCTTGCGTCACCGAGATATGCAAGCGCCGCTACGGTCGGCAGACTTGTGCCGAGAATCTTTTCGTGCATCTTTTACTCCATTTCTTCCAAATGTCAATATTTTTCTATTTTAATTGTAGCACAAAACTATCGTAAAATCAAGTATATAAAATAATAATATTTTTTGAAAAAAACATATTTTAGGTCTTGAAATCCGAGATTTGATATGTTATAATGAATGTATCATGGCGAAAATATGTGTGGAGGGGTGAAAATGAGCGAATTTGCTTATATTGAAGATAATCTCCACGCGCTTCGGCGTGAGATAGACGAGCTTTCGCAAGAGTACGGCAGAGAGGTCACTCTCGTTGCGGTTACAAAGAGTGGAAGTGACGAGGAATTAGTCGAGCTTGTGCGCTCGGGCGCTGCCGATATCGGTGAGAATCGCCCGGGAGAGCTGAGGCGGCGCGGAGATTTGCTGAAAAGCGCAGGTCTTACGCCCACCTTGCACGAGATAGGCAATCTGCAAAGGAACAAGGTCAAGCTGATTATCGAGTCGGTCGGACTGATACATTCGCTCGACAATATGGCGCTTGCGGCAGAGATAGACAAGCAGGCGGCAAGGGTTGGCAGACGAGTTCCGGTGCTTATCGAGATAAATTCGGCGAGAGAGGAACAGAAGGACGGTGTTCTTCCCGAGGATGCCGAGGACTTTTTCCTGAAGGTCAGAGATCTGCCGAACATCTCGGTAGCAGGACTGATGACTATGGGCCCTGTCTGCGACGAGCCTGAGGAAATCAGACCTTATTTCCGTCTTACGCGCGAGCTTTTTGATAGATTAAACAGAACCTACGGCTTTGAGGGCGGGATTCTTTCGATGGGTATGAGCGACAGCTACCGTATCGCCATCGAGGAGGGCTCGACACTCGTCAGAGTCGGACGGAAGCTTTTTAATAGAAGATAAAAAAGAAAGGAAGAGCCCAAATGTTTGAAAATTTTAAGCAAAAATTAAGAAATATAGGAATTGGCGGTGACGATACTGAAGTTCCGTCCTTCCCTGCTTACGAGGAGGTTAAACCAATGAACGCAGTTAGAAACGAAGAGCCCAAGAAGGCTCCCACACCCATCGTTACCAGTGCTGGTGACGCTGATAGCAACATCGAGCTCAAGGTAGTTCGTCCCGTTTCCTTTGACGAGGTTAGCGAGATTGCGGATTATCTCATCGAGGGATACACCGTTGTGCTTAATCTCGAGCTTCTCGACGGTGCGCAGACTCTCCGTATGCTTGATTTCCTCAACGGAGTTACCTACTCCAACGACGGTGAGATCAAGAACGTTGCGAAGAGCACCTACATCATCACGCCCCATAACGTTGACGTTTCCGACAAAGACTAATTTCTGACGGTGTCCTTTAGCAAGACCGAAGTTAGACCGTTTTATTGGGTTGCTTTTAGCTTCTTGCAAAGCATAACCGCCATAGTGAAGCTGTCGCATTTTTTCTATTTGCGACAGCTCTCTTTTTTCACGACAAAAAATCTTATTTTTTCGGAGATAAAAATGAATTTAATCAAAAAGAAAACCCCGCTTGAATACCTGATATATTCGGCGATTATTCTCGTCGGAATAGTTATCGACCAGCTCTCGAAGTTTTTAGTCTTTAAGTTTATGACAATCGGTCAGTCCATACCGCTTATCAAGGGATTTTTACATATCACCTATACCACCAACGACGGCGCGGCATTCGGTATGATGGACGGCAAGGATACGAGATGGATATTTATGGTCGTTTCGACGCTTGCGATACTCGTTTTTCTCGCATATCTCTACCTCGGTCACGCGGATAACTGGCTCTACGCGGTGTCGCTCGGTATGGTGATTTCGGGCGGTATCGGCAATATGATTGACAGACTCGGCTTTGGCTTCTACGTAAATCCCGTGACGGGAAACGGCGAAGTCATCGACTTTATCGACTTCTGCGGTATCTGGAACGCGGTGTTCAACGGCGCGGATTCATTCGTCTGCGTTGGTGCGGGAATGCTGATACTCGCGCTGATACTCGATATAATCAAGGAGTCAAAGGCGGAAAAGGCTGCCAAGACGGCAGAAAGCAGCGACAATGATACTGAAAGTAACTGACGAACAAAAGGGACAGCGCCTCGACGCATTCTGCGCCGAGGCTGCCTCTATATCAAGGAGCAATGCGGCAAGACTCATCGAGGACGGCTGTGTTCTCGTTTCGGGAAAGACCGAGCCGAAGAAATACGCGGTCAAATCGGGCGACGAAATCGAGATAAATATTCCCGAGGCGAAGGAGCCCGAGGCTCTGCCCGAGGACATTCCTCTCGACATCGTCTACGAGGACGATTATATTATTGTCATCAACAAGCCGAAGGGTATGGTCGTTCACCCCGCGCCGGGTAATTACACGGGCACGCTGGTCAACGCTCTGCTCTACCATTGCCGTGACTCGCTCTCGGGTATCGGTGGTGTGATGCGTCCGGGAATCGTGCATAGAATCGACAAGGACACCTCGTGCCTGCTCGTCGTTGCGAAGAATGACGAGGCGCACACCGCGCTCTCCGCAGAGCTGAAGCATCACGGCATCGAGCGTGAATATCGCGCGCTTGTAACGGGGGGCTTCAGTGAAGACAGTGGCACCGTCAATTACCCGATTGGTCGTCACCCGATAGACAGAAAAAGAATGGCTGTGCTGCTCTCCGACGAGTCGGCGCGCGAAGCAATCACGCACTACGAGGTGCTGGAGCGATTTGGCAATATTTCCTACCTTGCCCTGAGGCTTGAAACCGGCAGAACGCACCAGATAAGAGTGCATATGTCCTACACGGGCCACGCCCTGCTCGGTGACGAGGTGTACGCGAAGTCGAAAACGCAGTTTGAGAAAAAGCACCCCCAGCTCTTTAACGGTCAAGCGCTCCACGCCATTCGCTTAACGCTCACGCACCCCAAGACACTCGAGCGAATGACCTTCGAATGCGAGCTTCCAGCCGAGTTCAAAAAGGCGCTTGAAATTCTCAAAAAAGAACAAATTTGACAAGTAAAATTTACATTTTTATCAAAAATCTTCCACAAGTGTAATATTAAGAATAGTTTGGCAAGAATACGGCACATCTCAAAAGAGATATGCCGTATTCTTATTTTTTGGTGCAAGCGCAACGCTCGCCAAGAAACAATCAGAATAATAAGTAACTAAAAAAAGAAAAGGCTCCCTTGCATAAAGGGAGTCTTTCTAAAATCAATGCGCTGATATTTCTTGTCAAATTGGAGCTTGTCAATCAATTTTTAACTCCTTTGGCTTTTCTGCATAGAGTTCGACGTATCCGCATTCAGAGCACACATAGCATAGAACATAACATCTTTTTTCAGGTTCCAATATTCCTTTTTTCTTATTAGTCAGTATCAAAGGATATAATGTGTTTCCGGTCAATTTGGCATTAAACATTTCTGCATTACATTTGTTACATCTCATTTATCAAAACTCCTAAAATTGAGGATTTTTATTTCTTCTTATAAAACACAAGCGCTCCGCATAAGCACCCGCCAGCCAACAACAAAGAGGACAACCAGCCTTCGTGCGTGTTGACTATATGGTTAACGGTACCTGCCAGAAAGCAGCAAGCCGCTATTAAAAATAAGACACAAAGAATCTTGTTTTTCATCGTAATCTCCCCCGTCAAATTCTCATTTATCATTCAAATTTATCGCGCCGGCTTTCAGAATTTCTAATTTTGAATTACTAATTCCTAATTCCGAATTTATATCTCCACTGCCTTGGCGTACTCGTTCTCGGGGATCGGGCAGGTGTAGCCGTCTTGGGTGTTCTCACAGAACTCTGCCTTTGCCGCGGCGAGCAGGTCGGGGCTCTCGTAAAGCTCGATTGCCGAGGCGGCAAGCACCTTGGCGGCGTAGAGCATACCCTTGTGGCCGATTGAGGTTCTGCCGACGGACACGTTCTGCCAGGAGTGGCCGGGCGCGCCCGATGTGAAGCAGGCGGTGTAGAGCTGAACGGCAGGTGTCTGCCAGGACACGTCACCGACGTCGGTCGAGCCGGGCGAGAAGTGATAGCCCTTGTGCAGAGGGGCGATAAAGTCATTTATCGCTTTTTTGCCGTTCTCCGAGAGCGCTTCTACCTCTGCCCTTGCCGCTTTGCTGTACTGCGCGGCTATTGAGGGCGTTCCGTAGGACTCGTATGTAGCCTTGAGCTTCTCGGCATAGTCGAGCTCTGCCTTGGTGTACTCGGGCAGAGGAATAGACTTCATATTATTATATACAAGCTCCTCAAGCACGCTGTTCGGCACTGTACCCGAGCAGCCGTCGATGAATATGCGCTCGTAGGTGGTCTCGGTCATCAGAGCCGCACCGTCGGCAATTTTGTCCACGCGCTTCTGAAGCTCGAGAGCGTCGCTGACCAGCTTTGAGCGCACCATATAGAGCACCGAGGCGGTGGGCTGAACGACGTTGGGCGAAGCTCCGCCGCCGTCGATAATCGCGTAGTGAATGCGCGCGTCGTCCTTGGTATGCTCACGCAGATACTGCACGCCGACGTTCATCAGCTCAACTGCGTCGAGCGCGCTTCTGCCGTGCTCGGGGTCGCCTGCCGCGTGAGAGGCAACGCCCTTATACTTATACAGCACCTGAATGCAGGAGTTGCAGGTGCCGACGGACACCTCGTTTGCGTCCATCGGGTGCCATGTGAGCGCAGCGTCGAGGTTGTACCATATGCCCTCTTTCGCCATAAACGCCTTGCCTGCGCCGCCTTCCTCACCGGGCGTGCCATAGAATATTACCGTGCCTGATTTGCCCGTTGATTTCAGATATTCCTTGATACCGTAAGCCGCCGCGAGCGAGCCTGCGCCAAGCATATTGTGACCGCAGCCGTGACCTGAGCCACCCTTAACCAGCTCCTCGCGCTCGGTAGCGCCGCCAATCTGCGAGAGTCCCGAGAGAGCGTCGTACTCACCGAGTATGCCGATAACAGGCTTACCGCTTCCCCACTTGCCGAGAAAGGCGGTAGGAATGCCCGCGACGTTTTTCTCTACCTCAAAGCCGAGGCTCGCAAGCGTTTCGCAGTAGTCCTCTGCCGACTTGAATTCTTTCAGCGAAAGCTCCGCATATTCCCAGATTCTGTCGGAAAGTGCGGTGAAAATTTCCTTATTATTATCTATTGCCGATATGGCTATTTGCTTTTTTTCGTTCATAAATACCTCGTATTTTGAAAAATGGCTGTACAGGACAGCCATTTTTGTTTTTAGCCTCCCTGCGGAGGTGACGGAGTGGCAAAACGGTAGTGAATGGCGTTAATAACGCCAGAGCCGTTTTGTGACCGAGTCTAAGCGAGAGGTGTCATGGCTATGCCGTGACGGAAGGAGAGAGCGCTTGTATATTGAAACAAAGCCATGCAAACTCATTCGCAAGCTCCTCCACCCGCTTACGCGGGAGCCCCCTCTCGGAGGGAGCCTAAATTACAGCACCTTCGATAAGAAGTCCTTAAGACGCGCGTCCTTCGGATTCTTGAAGAGCTCGTCGGGAGCGGATTCCTCCTTGATGTAGCCCTCGTCAACAAAGAGAACTCTGTTCGATACCTCACGGGCAAAGCCCATCTCGTGAGTTACGATAACCATCGTCATGCCCTCGTTGGCAAGCTGCTTCATTAGGTCGAGAACCTCGCCTATCATCTCGGGGTCGAGCGCGGAGGTCGGCTCGTCGAAGAGGATAACCTCGGGGTCCATAGCAAGCGCGCGGACGATTGCAATTCTCTGCTTCTGTCCGCCCGAGAGAGTCGAGGGATAAACGTCAGCCTTCTCCTCAAGTCCGATTCGCTTGAGAAGCGACATAGCCTTTGCCTCTGCCTTCTCGGTCAGCGACTTCTTCGTTTCGGTAATCTCTGTAAGCGGCGCTTTCTCCTTCTTAAAGAGGTTGGTGAAGCTGACCCAAGCGTTGTGACGCTTTGCCGCGTTGATCTTCTCCATTCCCGTCTTGATAGGAGCGAGCATTATGTTCTGCTTAACCGACTTATTGTTAAAGAGGTTGAACTGCTGGAACACCATACCCATCTTCTGACGGGCGATATTTATGTCAAGGTGATTTTCGCTGTAAATCTTCTTGATAGCCTTCTTATATTCCTTGCCCTCGGCAGCCGAGAACTTCTCGTTAAGAAGATCCTCCGCCTTGATTTTTGCCACTGCGGATTCCTCATCCATACCGCCATCAACGAGCTTCTTGTACGTATTCGACACCTTGATAACCTCGGGATGCAGGTAGGGGTCAACGGGAGTCAGAAGCTTGCCGTCCATCCAGACCTCACCGAAGGTGGGAGTCTCAAGCAGGTTCATACAGCGAAGGAGCGTGGACTTACCCGAGCCCGACGCGCCGATAATCGAAACGACCTCGCCCTCGGCAATATCGGTGGAAACACCCTTGAGAACCTCAAGCTTGCCGAAATTCTTATAAATGTTATTAATCTTAAGCACGAGCCTTCATTCTCCTTTCAAACACACCGAGTGCCTTGGAAAGCACGAAGTTCAGTATGAAGTAAATTACACCTATTATCATAAGTATGGGAAGCGGATTGTGCGTCTTACCAACAAGCATATGGTAGGTGGTCATAAGCTCTCCTACGTAGAAGGTAGATGCAAGCGAGGTTTCCTTGATAACCGTGATAAACTCGTTGCCGAGCGCAGGGAGAATATTCTTCACCGCCTGGGGAAGCACGATCTGCACCATGGTGGTGGTAGAGTTAAGTCCAAGGCTTCTAGCCGCCTCGGTCTGACCCTTGTCAACCGCCTCGATACCCGAACGGATAATCTCCGAAACGTACGCCGCGCTGTTGAGAATAAGCGTAAAGGAGATGCAAAGGAGCTTTTTGTTTTCAAGCTCGTTCATAGCGGGGATAAGTACGGGAATAAGGAAGGTGCTTATGTAAAGCTGAAGAAGCATAGGTGTGCCACGGATAACCTCAACTACTGCGTTGACTATCCATTTAAGCGGCTTGAATTTACCGATCTTAACGAATGCGAGAAGCGCACCGAAGATAGTGCCGCAGACAACCGTCATTATGGAAAGGAGTATGGTCGCGCTGAGACCTTCAATAAGGAACATATCCCAATATTTCGTGAAGATCTTGCCCATATCCTCAAAAAGTGTGATTAAATACATATTTTTTCTCCAAATAAAATGATTTTATAACGCAAGACGAGCCGCCGTACCGAAATCAGCACGGCAGCTCTATCAAGTTATAAATTACTCGGTAATCTTGTTACCCTCGTCGTCGTAGCCAAGCTCGTCAGCGGTCTTAACCTCTGCGTAAATCTGGCAAGCCTCGTACCAACCGTCATAGAGGTTAGCAGCCATAGCCTTTGCAAGCGCTGCGTTTACCTTTGTAAGAAGCTCTGCGTCGTTCTTGTTAAGAAGAACTACGTTGTTCTTATACTTTTCCTCAACCTCGAAGTAGAAGTCGGAGAGAACGATAGTATCGTTTGCGAGAGCCTCGCCGTTACCGTATGCAACTGCAAGAGCGTCGATGTCACCGGTAGAAAGAGCTGCTGCCGCAGTGTTGATGTTGTCGTAAAGCTCGATGGTAGCGCCCTTGGTCACAAGCTGCTCCTTAACGAGAAGCTCCTGGAGAGAACCGCCCTGCGCGCCTATCTTGAGGCCGGAGAAGTCGGACTTGTCAGCGGTAAACTGATCCTTCTTTGCAGCGGTGGTGATAAGAATCTGCTCGGTCTCGTTCTCACCTGCTACGTAGTAGTCGGAGATAAGGAAGGTCTCTGCACGGTCTGCGGTCCAGGAGAAGCCGGAGATAGCAAGGTCAGCGTTGCCGGAGGAAACTGCTGCCATAGAAGCGTCGAAGGACATGGGATCGATCTTGAGGTTCATGCCAAGCTCTTTTGCAAGATAGGTAGCAAGAATAACGTCGAAGCCAACGATAGCCGCGTCGCCGGACTTAGCTGTGTCGTAGAACTCCATGGGAGCGAAGTCGGGGGACATAGCAACTACGATAGTCTCTGCGCCCTCAACGGGAGCGTAACCGATATCGGCAATAGCCTTGTCATATGCTGCGGAGAGATTGTCTTCCTCTTTGCCACCGAAGAGGTTACAAGAGCCGAGTGCGAATACGGACGTGATAGCAAGTACTGCTACTAGAATGAGTGAAATAATTTTTTTTATGTTTTTTTCCTTCTTTCTTTTGGGCTTGTTGCCCGCTTTGTTTTTGTGATGTCATAATTATACACCCCTATCCCCGAAAAGTCAATACATTTTTGCAAAAAAATTCACTTTTGTTGCATTTTTATTTATTTTCGCTAAAACTGACACGGTTTTTGTGCAGTTTGCACAAGGAAATTGCTTCCATTTAATTAAAATATAAAGATTTTTATTTTAGCGCAAAAGATTTTATTTACGCGCGCGAGGCTGAATTTTCAGTTTTATGCATAATATGCATTGTTTATGCATAGTGAATATTCGCATTTTTATGCATTTTATGCGCATAAAAGGTGATATTGATTTTTTCGTTCGTTTGTGGTAGAATACTAGTTGTTAATAATAAGAATGGAATATATAATATAATGATAGCTTTATCCACACAGGATATAACTCTGGAGTTTGGCGCTGACGTGATTCTCCGCGACGTGTCCTTTTCTATCAACGACGGGGACAGACTCGGTATCATTGGCGTCAACGGCGCGGGCAAAAGCTCGCTTTTCAAAATAATAACGGGCGAATATCAGCCCACCTCGGGCGCGGTCTACGTGCAGAAGGGGCATACCGTCGGTATGCTCTCGCAGAATGCCGACCTCACCGCCCTGCCGAAAAACCTCTCCTGTCTTGAATATATGTACACGGCTCACCCCGAATTACTCGCGCTCGAAAAAGAGATAGCGAGAACCGAGGCAGAGCTTGCAGAGGCGGCGTCTACCGGTGACGACGAGCGCACTCTCGCGCTGACCGCGAGGCTGAGCGAGCAGAGCACGCGCTTTGCCGCCGACGGCGGACTTGAGTTCCGTGGCAGATGCCGCGGAATGCTGCTGCGACTCGGCTTCGACGAGGAGATGATAGAGCGAAGCATCGGTACTCTCTCGGGCGGACAGTACACACGCCTGGCGCTTGCCAGACTGCTCGCAACCGAGCCCGACATACTCATGCTCGACGAGCCGACCAACCATCTCGACATTGACGCGCTCGCCTGGCTTGAGAGCTTTATTGCCTCGTACAAAAAGACGGTGCTTATCGTGTCGCACGACAGATATTTCCTCGACAGAACGACTAATAAGACTCTCTGGCTCAGGTACGGCAAGGCGCGTCTATACAACGGCAGCTACTCTCGCTGTAAGGAGCAGAGCGAGGCTGAGGCGGCGGCGCTCGAGAAGCGCTATAAGGAGCAGCAGAAGGAGATTGCGAAAATCAAGGCGAACATCGACTTCCAGCGTCGATGCAACCGAGAGCATAACTTCGTGACCATTCGCTCCAAGGAAAAGCAGCTCGCGAGAATGGAGAAAATCGAGCTTGCGCCAAAGGACGAGAAGAATATCCGTCTGTCATTTGCTACCGAGGAGGAGTCGGCAGGCGACGTACTGCTCGTCAAGGACGTGGCGTTCTCCTACGGCGGCGAGGATATAATAAGGAATCTTTCCTTCCTTATAAGAAGATACGAGCGCGTGATGTTCCTCGGCAGGAACGGCTGCGGCAAGTCAACCTTGATGAAGCTTATCAATTCCCTGCTAACCCCCAAGGCGGGCAAAATCCTGCTGGGATATAATATAAAGATAGGATACTACGACCAGGAGAACAGAGGGCTGACGGCTACGAACACCGTCTTTGAGGAGCTTCGCTCGGAATATCCCGACAAGACAGACCTCGAGCTGCGCTCGACTCTCGCGCTCTTCCTCTTTGACGCAGACGATATTGCGAGAACGGTATCGACTCTCTCGGGCGGTGAGCGCGCGAGGCTGACGCTGGCAAAGCTGATACTCAAAAAGGTGAATCTGCTCGTAATGGACGAGCCGACCAACCATCTTGACATCGGCTCCTGCGAGGCGCTTGAGAGCGCGCTGCTCGCGTTTGACGGCACGATAATCGCCGTGTCGCACGACAGATATTTTATAAATAAAATAGCAACGCGTATTATTGAGCTCGATCCGACAAAGAATAACGGTATGCTCGACTATCCGCTCGAGAGCTACGACAACGCATTTGAGGAATATATGCAGCGCCGCGAGAGGCGGGCTGTCGAGGTGGCGGCGAAAGCGCCCGCGCCTCCCACAGATGCCAAAGCCGACTACGAGGAGCGCAAGCGCGAAAAGGCGCAGAAGCGCAGCGAGGAAAAGCAGAGAGCGAAAGCCGAAGCGAAAATCAAGGAGCTCGAAGCCGAGCTTGTTGCGCTCGACGAGGAATTATTCGGCGAGGCGGCAAGCGACTACGTAAGGGCGGCGCAAATCGACGAGCGAAAGAGCGAGATTGAGGAAGAATTGCTCACGCTCTATGAAATTGTGATGTAAATTGGAATTATCTTTTATAAATCGTAGCATGACGTAACAAAGCGTATGGACCGGCGTCCCTACAGTGAAATATCACACCCTCAAAGCCATAACAGAAAGGAGAAGCTGATGCAAATATACGAATATCCGGGTGAAAATCGAATAGACGGCAAATGCGTGCTCGCGCTCGGCTTCTTCGACGGGGTGCATATCGCGCACCGCGATCTGATAAAAACGGCAAGAAAAATCGCAGAGGAAAAAGGGCTGCCGCTCGGCATATTCACCTTCACAGGTGACGTTAAGGGCGGTGCGGAAAGGATATATTCCGACCGTGAGAAAAACCGAATTTTCGAGTCGCTGGGCGCAGATTTCACCGTTTACGCCGATTTCGCGGCTATCAAAGACCTCTCACCCGAGGAATTTGTGAAAAAGGTTCTCGTTTCCTCACTCGGCTGCGCGATTTCTGTCGCGGGCTTCAACTTCCGATTTGGCAGAGGCGCCTCGGGCGATGCCGAGAGTCTGGCGGCTCTTATGGCAAAGTCGGGCGGCGAGGCGGTAATCAAGAATGAAATTACGCAGGGCGGTGAGACGGTGTCCTCGACGAGAATCAGAGATTTACTCACCTCGGGCAGAATTAAGGAAGCGACCTCACTGCTCGGCGCGCCCTATTATATAATAGGTAGAGTTGAGCACGGCAACAAGACGGGGCGCACTCTCGGCTTCCCTACCGTGAATCTGCCGCTGGTTGACGGAGCCGTAACACTGAAGCGAGGAGTATATCGCTCGGCTGTGCCTATCGGCGAGAAGATTTATCACGGCATCACCAATATCGGCACCTGCCCGACCTTCGACGAGCGAAGTGTGCACTCGGAGACCTATATTCTCGACTTCGAGGGCGATATTTACGGTGAGGAAATCTGCATATATTTACTCGACTTTATGCGAGAGGAAATTGCGTTTTCCACGCCAAATGACCTGAAAATGCAAATAAATATTGACAAAAATAGAGCAATTAAAGAAAATGGAGATATAACATGGCAAGAGCTTGGACTAAAATAACGGTTGTCGGAAATACCAAAAATCTCGATGATATTACCGCAGTAATGAGTATGCTCGACAACGGACTTATGATAGAGGATTACAGCGACTTCTCGCTCAACGGAATGTACGGTGAGCTGGTTGACGAGAGCATACTGAACGCAGATAGGAATACCGTAAGGGTATCTCTTTTCGTTCCCGAGGAGCGCTCGGTTGCCGAATACAAGGAGTTTATCGAAACTCGCCTTGCGGCGCTCGGCATCGAGGCGGCAATGGAGTTTGACGGCATTGGCGAGGACGACTGGGCGGAGAGCTGGAAGCAGTATTACAAGCCCGTGCCTCTCGGCAAGGTGACTATCGTGCCCGCGTGGGAGGACTACGCGGCGGCAGACGGTGAGATAGTCGTGCGAATGGATCCGGGTATGGCGTTCGGTACGGGAACGCACGAGACTACAAGACTCGTTATCCGTCTGATGCAGGACGAGCTAAAGGGCGGTGAGCGCGTGCTCGACGTCGGCACAGGCTCGGGTATACTCTCTATCTGCGCCTCGAAAATGGGCGCGGCTTCCTGCAACGCGTACGACATCGACCCCGTAGCCGTAAAGGTGGCGAGAGATAACGTCGAGTCTGACGGCTGTACCAATATCACGGTTGGCGTGTCGGATCTACTTAAGGGCGTTGACCTCTCGGGCGGCAGGTACGACTTCTGCGTGGCGAATATCGTCGCTGATATAATAATAAGGATGCTTCCCGACATCACGGACTATCTTCTCCCCGGCTCTCCCCTCATTCTCTCGGGCATTATCGGCGAGCGCGCGGAGGAAGTGAGAAATGCGGCGCTCGGTCACGGCTTCACGGTTGAAAAGGAAATCACCGAAAACGACTGGGTCGGAATGCTTGTGAGGGTTTGATATGCCTAGATTTTTCGTAGAAAAAGATAATATAAAGGAAGATAAAATATACATAAGCGGCTCGGACGCGCACCATATCGCGCGCTCGCTGCGAATGGCAGAGGGCGACTCGGTGACGGTCTGCGACGGCTGCGGCACCGAATACGAATGCACACTCTCGCGCATACGCGACGAGGAATGCGAGTGCAGCATACTCTCGTCAAACGAGAGTGAGCGTGAGTCGCCCGTGAATATCACGCTCTGTATGGCGTATCCGAAGGGTGACAAGCTTGAGGTGGTTATACAAAAGGCTGTGGAGCTTGGCGCGTCGCGCATAATCCCCTTCGAGTCCTCGCGCTGTATCAAGCGCCCGAAGGCAGAGAAGGTCGATAAGCAGCTCGCAAGGCTCGCAAAGATTGCCGAAGAAGCGGCGAAGCAATGCGGCAGAGCGCGCATACCCGAGGTAACAGCGCCTATGTCATATAGGGAAATGCTAACCGAGGCGGCAAAATCCTCGCTCGCCCTGCTTTGCTACGAGGACGAGAGCAAAACGAGCATCAAATCCGCTCTTTCAAGCGCAAAAAACGCAGACTCGATATCGGTCATCGTCGGCTCGGAGGGCGGCTTCTCTCCCGAGGAGGCGGAAATGGCAAAATCAGCGGGCTGCGTGGCAGTTTCGCTCGGCAAAAGGATACTCAGATGTGAAACGGCACCCTCTTTTGCTCTCTCGGCTATCGCCTATGAGCTTGAGTTATCGTGATTTTTTACAAAGTTTCTTGAATTTTTTTGTTAATTTCGTATTTTTTTTTGAAAAAACTATTGAAAATTATCTAAAAATGAGTTAGAATATAGTACAGTATATACAAAAGCCCTTGCAGACGAGCAAGTTCGAGTCGTCTGTACGGCGTTTTTTGACTTGCAATATGCTTTTTTATCAAAGAAAGGGATATAAATATGTCTAACCGTTTATTCCAGACTATGATCCATCAGATGAAGGACGTTATAGGCCGCACTATCGGTGTGATTGACGAGAACGGCATCGTCATCGCTTGCAGCGAGCTTACTATGATCGGAGAATCCAAGCAGAGAATCAAAGAGGAGCTTTCCTACGCGGCTGACGCGATAATCTACGAGGGCTATACCTACAGATTCGTCAGCACGACGGGCAAGAACGACTGCATCTGCTTCGTCGAGGGCGGAGATTCCCACGCGGGCAGCACGGCTGAGCTTCTAGCCATCTTCCTCGGCAATATGAAGAGCCTGTACGACGAGAAGTACGACAAGGGCTCGTTCATCAAGAGCATCATTCTTGATAACATTCTCCCCAGCGATATTTACATAAAGTCTAACGAGCTTCACTTCAATAATGAGGAGAGCCGTGTGGTAATTATAGTTAAGTTCCAGACGCTCTCGGAGATTCCTCCCTACGAGATCATTCAGGAGATTGAGGAGGAGAACGCGAAGGACTACGTCATCAACATCAGCGAGCAGGACGTCGTTATAGTCAGAGAGATCGACGACGACACCGAGAGCGAGAGCCTCGTGGCATACGCGCGCAATATTATCGACCAGGTTGCAGAGAAGCACGGTCTTAAGGCGCTCGTGAGCATCTCCTCGGTTGTTGACAATCTCAAGGATCTCGCGAAGGCGTATAAGGAAGCGAGAATCGCCTTCGAGGTTGGCAAGGTGTTCGACATTGAGCGCCCCGTTATCTCCTACGAGAATCTCGGAATCGGCAGACTTATCTACCAGCTTCCCACCACTCTTTGCGAAATGTTCCTCTCCGAGGTATTCAAGAAGGGCTCGCTCGAGTCGCTCGACCGCGAGACTCTTATGACCGTTCAGAGCTTCTTTGAGAACAATCTTAACGTGTCCGAGACCTCGAGAAAGCTTTTCGTACACCGTAACACACTTGTATACAGACTTGAGAAAATCAGAAAGCTCTCCGGCCTTGACCTTCGTGAGTTCGACCACGCGGTTACCTTCAAGGTTGCGCTTATGGTTAAGAAGTATCTTTCCAACAGGCCTACTAAGTATTGATTTTGACGATTTTTTCAAAGACCTGACGTGCGAGATCAATATGAGTTATTCTGGGGTTTAACCGTAGGGCGTATTGCTGTTCCCTTACGGCTAAACCCTGATGTATGTAATTGAGGTTTCCAATGCTTATAAAAAATACTAAAGCGATAAACAGATTTTTATCGCTACTACTCGTACTCGTTCTGCTTCTATCTACTCTTTCCTCCTGCATCTTCTTCAGGAAGCCCGCAGGCAGCAAGGAAGAGATAATCGACAATATCGAGAGCAGTACCACAAGTCGCAAGAGCGTCTATCAGTACCTTGCTGATTGGGGCGTGCCTGCGTTTGATTACACAAAATTCTTATACTTTGAGGATAAGGTAAACAAAAATTACGTTTACAATGAAATCCCGGATGTCAAGGAGCACGCAAGGCTCACTGCCTACGCATTCCTTGAATATTTCTACGACAAGACCGACCTCGACGATCAGACAGATGTGACCGACGCTCTGCTTACCTGCTACGTAGCGGCGCTCGGCGATCCCTACTCGCTCTACCGCGAGCCTGTCGCAAGCAGCGACTTCAACACCAATATGAGCGGTAAGTTCGGCGGTATCGGCGTTATGATTGAGTACGATCACACGAATGAGACGCTGATGGTCAGCTCTATTTTCATCGGCTCACCTGCCGAGATAGCCGGCGTCAAGGTCGGCGACTATATCCACGCGATCGACGGCAGGACGGTTGAGGAAATCGGATATCTCAACGCGGTCGACTACGTGCGCGGTGAGATCGGCACCTACGTTGAATTAACTCTGCTCCGCGACGGCGAGTACGTCACCGTATCGGTGAAGCGCGACATCGTCGAGGAGATAAACGTTTCCTACGAGATTGACGAGGAAACTAATTTTGGCTACGTGCAGATAGTTTCCTTCAAGGACAACACCTTCGCCCAGTTCAAAAAGGCGATTGACGCTCTTGAGGATGCAGGCGTTTCGGGCATCATCTTTGACCTGCGTGGCAACCCCGGCGGCTACGTCGACAGTGTGTGCGACGTGCTTTCCTACCTGCTTCCCACCGGCTACACGGTTATGAGCTACGTATACAAGGGCGACAACAAAGTAGAGCGCAAGACTAGAGATGACGGCGGAGCAGACCACACGGTTAATCTGCCTATGGTCGTTATCTGCGATGAGAATACCGCCTCGGCAGGCGAGATTTTCACCGCGGCGGTGAGAGATTACAGGAATGACAAATTGCTAAGCGCCACGATTGTCGGCACTACGACCTATAAAAAAGGTATTATGCAGAGCGGATTTTCCTACCTTGACGGCTCGACCGTCACTCTGACCACCGCGTTCTATAACCCGCCCTGCGGTATCAATTATCACGGTATCGGCGTCACGCCCGACGTCTACGTCGAGCTTCCCGAGGCGGAGCTTGATCCCGAAACGGGCAAGTATCTTCCCGTAGACGATACGCAGCTTGAAGCAGCTGTTGAGGAGCTTAAAAAGCTCGTAAATGCAAACTAAACATTACAAATAAACACTTTTTAGGAGAAAATACAATGGAACAGAAGACCTACACCCAGGCAGGCTATGACGCGCTCAAGAGCGAGCTTGCCGACATAAACGAGAAGATTGAAATTAACAAGAAGGATATTTCCACGGCTCGCTCCTACGGCGACCTCTCGGAGAACTCCGAGTACGACGAGGCTAAGCAGGAGCAGGGCAAGCTCCACACGAGAAAGGCTGAGCTTGAGGAGATGATCGCCAATGCCAAGATTGTTGACGAGTCGCAGATTGACTGGAACAAGATCAGCGTTGGCTCTATCGTAACCCTCTTCAACGTTGAGAGAAACGCGGAGTTCACCTATCACATCGTCGGCTCCTACGAGACCGACCCCAAGGCAGGCAAGATTTCTGACTCCTCGCCCGTTGGTATCGCGCTTATCGGCGCGAAGGCAGGCGACGAGGTTGTGGTTGCCGGCGCGAGAGAGCAGCATCTGCAAATCAAAAAAGTTACCAGAGCAAAGGATTAAGCAAAGGATTACTTTAGACCTTCTGAAAGGACAGAAAAATGGCAGAAAATAACGTACAGAATCAGAACAGCACCAGCGAGCTCATCGTAAGACGCGAGAAGCTCAATACACTTTACGAGTCGGGTAAGAACCCCTTTGTAATTACTAAATATGATGTCACTCACGAGAGCGTTGACGCAGTCAAGCTCTTTGAAGAAAAGGAAGCAACTCTCGGCGAGGGCGAGTTCATCACCGTTCGCGTAGCGGGCAGAATGGTCAGCCGCAGAATTATGGGTAAGGCTTCATTTGCTCATCTCCTTGACGGCAAGGGCAAGATTCAGCTCTACATCGCGCGTGACGGCATCGGCGAGGAGGACTACGCCGCGTTCAAGAAGTGGGACGTGGGTGATATCATCGGTATCGAGGGTCACCTCTTCCGCACCAGAACGGGCGAGATTTCCATTCACGCGACGAGCGCTACGCTTCTTGCGAAGTCGCTTCTTCCCCTGCCCGAGAAGTTCCACGGTCTTACCAATCTCGAGCAGAGATACAGACAGAGATACGTTGACCTTATCGTCAACCCCGAGGTTAAGGACACCTTCGTTAAGAGATCGAAAATTCTCTCGCTTATCCGTTCCTTCCTTGACTCCAAGGGCTATCTTGAGGTTGATACTCCTATTCTTCTTCCTATTGAGATAGGCGCGTCGGCGCGTTCCTTCAAGACTCACCACAACACCCTTGATATTCCTATGTACCTTCGTATAGAGACCGAGCTTTACCTCAAGCGTCTTATCGTCGGCGGTATGAACAAGGTTTACGAGGTTGGCAGAATCTTCCGTAACGAGGGTATGGACCAGAAGCACAACCCCGAGTTCACCACTATCGAGCTTTACGAGGCGTTCACCGACTACTACGGTATGATGGATCTCGTTGAGGAGCTTTACTCTATGCTTGCGCGCGAGATTTGCGGTGACACCAAGATTACCTATCAGGGCATCGAAATCGACCTCGGCAAGTGGGAAAGACTCACTATGGTTGAGGCTGTTAAGAAGTATGCAGGCGTGGACTACCACGATTGGAAGAGCGACGAGGAGGCTCGCGAGGTAGCGAAGGCGCTTCACGTTGAGGTTCCTGCTGACGCCAGCTGCGGCACCGTTCTTATCGAGATATTCGACGCATACGTTGAGGATAAGCTCATTCAGCCCACCTTTATTTACGATTACCCCGTTGAGAACTCGCCTCTTGCAAAGAGAAAGCCCAGCGATCCCCGCTTCACCGAGCGTTTCGAGTACTTCATCAACTGCACCGAGTACGGCAACGCGTTCTCCGAGCTTAACGACCCTATCGACCAGCGTGAGAGATTCGAAACTCAGGTTGCGAAGAAGCGCGCCGAGGATCCCGACACCACCGCAGAGGTTGACTACGATTACGTAACCGCCCTCGAGTACGGTATGCCCCCCACAGGCGGTCTCGGCTTCGGTATCGACAGACTCGTTATGCTCCTGACCGACTCTGCGTCGATCAGAGATGTTTTGCTTTTCCCCACAATGAAACCAGAAACATAAATATCCCAATGCACGCCCCGACGCGTCGCATAGTCGAAAAGGACAAGAGCCAAGGCTCTTGCCCTTTTCTCTTTGCTTTAGCGCCATCACTTCGCCAAAACGATACTCAATCGTTTTGACTCTCCCGAGTAGTCGCATAGTCAAAATGAGCGCAGGGCAAGCCCTGCTCCATTTTTCCTTGCTTCGAACTCATCACTTCGCCAAAACGATACTTAATCGTTTTG
>JAGBGE010000027.1 GCA_017936125.1 Clostridia bacterium | reverse complement strand
TAATTATACTCTCCGTAACCGCAGATCCTCGCAATTTCGGATATCTGATAATCCTGAAGTAAAAGCTGCTTGGCTCGGTCTATTCGGCAATAGGCTATATACTGCTTTATGCCCATACCAAAGGATTTTGAGGCGAGCTTGTAAAGGTTGGAGCGCGACATATTGAACTTTTTGCAAAGAAGCTCACTTGAGAGCTTTTCGTTAAGGTTATCCTTGATGTATTTTTCAATATCGTAGGAAATATCGTTGTTCTTCCAGGTGGCAAGGTTGCTTATATATACGTAGGAAGCAACTGCGTCGAGAAGGCTGACTGCGGCGTGTATCTGCTCTGTGGTCTTTGTTGTTACCGACGAAACGGCGCGCAGGCAATCCTCCCTCGGTATTCCGTATTTTTTTGCAAGGGTGCAAATGTTCTCCACTGATTGCTGATAATTCTCAACCGGGATCAGCTGCGCCAAAATTGCATATCCTATTACGCCGCCGCCAACCTGAATCGGTGTTATCGCCTCGGTCACTCCGACGTGACAGGTATATACGTGGGGCTTGCGCATTCTTTTTGCTCTCTCGCAGGCCTCCATATCGCATCTGTGACATCCCCAAACACCGTCCTCATAGCTTCTGATCATAGAGCAAAAGTGCGGGTGGTTCTTCGGATACTCGGTTACAAGCTGAAACTTATCGTCAAATATTGAGATGCGTATACCCACCGCAGTATGAAAATCTTTCAGAAGCTTATCCAAATTCTCTACGTCAAAAAAGCTTATCATAACCTCACCTCTTGCGGTACCGTTCGATCATACCGCAACGTTGCACGTATACTTTTGATCAACAATAAACAAAAATACTTTTTCTCAAATTTTATCACAGTATTTCACATTTGTCCATAGCTTTGAGGAAAAAATGTACAAAATTACATATTTTTTCAACATTTTAATCTTGTTTTTATGCACATTTAATAGTATTATTAAATTGTATAACTTTTATTATAAATAGGAGAAAATATTTATGAAAGAAATTTTTGCAAATATTCCCCAAATTCGCTATGAGGGTAAGGAAAGCAAGAATCCTCTTGCGTTCCATCATTACGATGCGAATAGAGTTATTCTCGGCAAGCCTATGAAGGAGCATCTTCCCTTCGCTATGGCTTGGTGGCACAATCTTTGTGCAACAGGTACAGATATGTTTGGTCGCGGCACTGCCGAAAAATCCTTTGGCGCTAGCGAAATCAATACTATGGAACACGCTAGAGCGAAGGTTGACGCAGGCTTCGAGTTTATGCAGAAGCTTGGTATTGAGTATTTCTGCTTCCACGATGTTGACCTTGTTCCTGAGGCTGATGATATTAATGAAACCAACCGCCGTCTTGACGAGATTACCGACTATATCCTTGAAAAGATGAAGGAGACCGGCATCAAGTGCCTTTGGGGTACTGCAAATATGTTCGGTAACCCCCGCTTTATGAACGGCGCAGGCTCATCTAACAACGTTGACGTTTACTGCTTCGCTGCCGCGCAGGTTAAGAAGGCTCTTGAGCTTACCGTTAAGCTCGGTGGCCGCGGATACGTATTCTGGGGCGGCAGAGAGGGCTACGAAACTCTCCTAAACACCGACGTTAAGCTCGAGCAGGAGAATATCGCAAACCTTATGCGTATGGCTGTTGAATACGGCAGAAGCATTGGCTTCACCGGTGATTTCTACATTGAGCCCAAGCCCAAGGAGCCTATGAAGCATCAGTACGACTTCGATGCGGCAACCGCTATCGGCTTCCTCAAGGCACACGGTCTTGACAAGGACTTCAAGATGAATATTGAGGCAAACCACGCAACTCTCGCGGGTCACACCTTCCAGCACGAGCTTCGCATCTCCGCAATTAACGGTATGCTCGGCTCTATCGACGCTAACCAGGGTGATTTGCTTCTCGGCTGGGACACCGACGAGTTCCCCTGCGATGTATACGAGGCAACTATGTGTATGTACGAGGTTCTCAAGGCAGGCGGTCTTACGGGCGGCTTTAACTTTGACTCCAAGAACCGTCGTCCTTCTTATACTGTTGAAGATATGTTCAAGGCGTTTATTCTCGGTATGGATACCTTCGCTCTCGGTCTTATCAAGGCCGCGGCTCTTATTGAGGACGGCAGAATTGATGCCTTCGTTGAGAATCGCTATGCGAGCTATCAGAACACCGATCTTGGCAAGAAGATTCTGAACAAGACCTCTACACTTGAGGAGCTTGCGGCTCACGCTCATAAGCTCTGCTCGCCTGAGCTTCCCGGAAGCGGTAGTCAGGAGCATCTTCAGCATATAGTTAACGATATCCTTTTCGGACTTTGATATGAATACGTATATTGGCATTGATTTAGGCACGTCCTCCGTCAAGTTGTTGCTGGTCAGAGAGGACGGCAGAATTATATCAACTCACACCGAGAAATATCCTATCTCCTATCCCAAATCGGGCTGGAGCGAGCAGAATCCTGAGGACTGGCTTGACGCTATAAAAAGGGGCGTTCCCAACCTTCTCGACGGGCATAATCACTCTTCTGTCAAGGGGATTTCCTTCGGTGGACAGATGCACGGGTTGGTCGTTCTTGATAAGAATGACGAGATTATCCGTCCCTGTATTCTCTGGAACGACGGCAGAACCGAGAGGCAGACCGAGTATCTAAACAATGTCGTCGGTAAGGATAAGCTTTCTTCTCTGACTGCAAATATAGCATTCGCAGGCTTCACCGCGCCAAAAATCCTTTGGATAAAGGAAAACGAGCCGGAGAATTTTGCGAAGATCGATAGAATTATGCTCCCCAAGGACTTTATTGCCTATATGCTGACGGGCAAGCATTGTACCGACCTTTCAGACGCCTCGGGAATGCTTCTTCTCGACGTCGAGAACAAGCGTTGGAGCGAGGAAATGTGCGATATCTGCTCGGTAAATCCCGAGTGGCTGCCAACTCTTTACGAGTCCTACGAGGCGGTAGGTCTGCTTAAGTGCGAATATGCAGAGCTGTGGGAGCTTTCGGATAGCGTTACCGTTGCGGCAGGTGCAGGTGACAATGCTGCTGCGGCTATCGGCACTGGTATCGTGGGTGACGGCGGATGCAATATATCCCTCGGAACAAGCGGAACTGTGTTTATTTCCCAGGATACCTTCAGTGTAGACAGCAAGAACGCGCTTCACTCCTTCTGCCACGCAAACGGAAAATATCACCTTATGGGTTGTATTCTCTCGGCTGCATCCTGCAACGAGTGGTGGATGAATATTCTCGACAC
>JAGBGE010000026.1 GCA_017936125.1 Clostridia bacterium | reverse complement strand
GTTAATCCTGAGCCAGGATCAAACTCTCTAAAAAATTCTATCTTAAATCCCGTAGGACTTAAAACCTTTTTCAGAGCTATTTTGTTCTAGCTTCTTATTACTTTTGAGTTCTTTACTCAAGTGTTTTGACAAGAATTGCACATTTAGTGCTTCTTACTTTCGTGTTGTTCAATTTTCAATGATCAAGTGCCCCTCTTCAAAGTAGGCTTACCTATTATACAACAAACTTTTTCAAATGTCAATAGTTTTTCCAAAATTTTTTCAGATTTTTTTGTTGTCGCAAATTTCTCATGCGTATATAATATATAATGAAGATTTCGAACGAGAAAAATAAAAATAATGAAAACATATTGACAAAGATATATACATATGATATACTTTTTTTCATAAACTTTGCGAAAGGTATTTTTACTTATATGACACTCTACGATGAACTGTATTTCGATATAAAGGCAACCGGCCCTAAAACTGAAATCAAGCGACTTGTCAGCTTTCTAAAATCCGGAGAGCTTAGCGATTTCTTCGAATTTTCATCCGATTATATAATTTACGATGACGACTACGCTACGGCAGGAAACGACGAGGAGACCTCTGTGGTTATTTCCAACGACGACTTTGGCATCGAGATTGACGAATTCCACACCGACGAATTCCTCGAGGTGTTCTGCAAGGCGTCGAAGAATCTGTACGTCAAGGGACAGCTCTTCGATATTGACGACGAGGAATACGCATTTGTCAGCGAGGTTGGCGATTCTTATTATATGAACGCAAAGAACGTTCTTTCCTTTAACGAGGACGAGGACAGAATAGAAGAGGACGACGAATAATTATCGGCGGCGGGAGCTCAAAAGCTTTCGCCGCTTTAATATTTTTTAATATATTTTTTAATCGTAATTTTAAGTATAATATGATATAATTTAATCAAGCAGTAATGCTAATACATTTAAGGAGAATTATTATGAAAGCAACTAAAAAAATCGTAGCACTACTTCTTGTTTTGACACTTTGTTTCGCTATGGCTTCGTGCAGCATCATCGGCGATATTCTCGGCGGAAATTATACCCCCGACGAAGATGACAGCAAGCCCGCAAGCGCGTACGTTGCTATTGATATCAACCCCTCTATTGAGTTAACGGTTAGCGACGACGGCAAGGTTATTAGCGTTTTCGGTGCGAACGAAGACGGTCAAGTGCTTCTCTATGAGCAGGAGACTGATATTGTTGATAAGGATATTGAAGAAGCGGTTGCTTACATCACCGAGCTGGCAAAGGAGCTTGGATATCTCAACGAAGATAATTCCGACGTAAGCACAACCGTATCGGCAAATACTGAGGACATCGCAGAAAAGCTCAAAAACAAGATAGACGCCAAAATTATTTCCTCCGGCGAAAAAATGGGACTTGCGGTAACTATCAATAAGGAAACCGCTTTCGCGATTCTCTCCGAGCTTGAGGAGCTCAAGGCAGCTTATCCCGCCAACAAGTATATCCAGAAGCTCACTCCCGGTAAGTACAGACTTGTCGTTTCCGCTGCAAGCGGTGGCGATATCACCATTGAAGCAGCTGCGGAAATGTCTAACAAGGAGCTTATCAAGGAAATAAAGAACGTACATAAGACACTCAAGGGCTATGCTACCGATGCATATCGCGCGGCAAAGGCTAAAGCAAAGGCTGTGCTTGAAAGCTCTATGGGCGTTATCAGCGACGGTGTTTACACCCTTATATACAGCGAGCGCGCAGCTTCTATAATAGCTCATCCCGAATATCTCAACACAATTCACTACGGCGCTATGTATCAGGCTTATAAGACCACCGCGCGCACCTACCGTTCGGTACTCGAGATTATGCGATTCGCTAACGAGTATACCAATTACGAGCTTGATGAAGCAACCGTTGAGGAAATCAAAACGGCGCTTGGTATCACCGATGATTCCGCGCTTCGTGACAAGGACGGCAAGATCACTCTCGGTAGCGTAACCAAGTTCTGCTATAGATTCATAGACAGAAACGAAGTTTCCGACGAGGTCAAGGCTACCGTCAAGGAAATTCTCGCAGAGGCAGAGGATGCAGCCGAGCTCGTAATGATGGCATCTGATGCGTACAAGACCGAGCTTGAAGCTCTCAAAAAAGCTATTCAGACCGTTGTCACAAGCGTAACCGAGGCTTCCTCTACCATACTTCCCACGCTTCCCGCTGAGGCAAAGGCTGAATTCGAGGCTTGCCTCGCAGACCTCAACGCAGCTGCTGTGAAGCTCGCTGAAATAATGGAAAACGGCATCACCACCGATGAGGTAATCGGACTCGCGACAGAAGCAGAGGAAAAGGCTGATGCAGTGCTTGAGAAGATTCAGAACGACCTTACCGATGAGGAAAAGGCTCGCGTAGAAATGCTCACCAAGGGCTTTGAGATTCAAATAAAGTTCTTAACAGGCGAATTTGAAGGCAGACTTTCCAAGGCAGAAGAAGAAGCTAAAAAGCATCTCGAAGATAAGCACAACGACAGACACGGACATAAATAAATAGCATTTTTCCGCCGACCCGAAGCAATTTCGGGTCGGTTTTTTATTTTATTAATAATATTTTAATTTTTTTCTTGACAAACCATGACGCTTGTGCTACAATAATTGTGTATAATTGTGACTATTCTGTGAATTTGGAGGCATTGTTATGAGTCTTAAGAGCGTTTCTTATAAATTCGGTCTGGCAAAAAGAATCATTTACTCTATAATTTCTCTGCTCAAAATGGTGTTCGCGCTCGAGGGAGAGGTGCTTAAGACAGTTTCGTTTATCGAGCCTTTCTTTATGTCGGTATTTGATTTTATTGCAAAGTATTCTGATATAGTTATTTTCGTTGGAATCATTACGCTTATTACAGGCGCATTCACATACTTCATATTCCCTGTAGGCGAAACCGCGTGTCTATTGGCTACGGCTATCGGCTACGTTCTTGCCGTCAGAATCAACGCGGGCTTTGCAGACGCCGTTGCCGGCGGCGCTGAAATTTGGGACGTTGCAGCTTCGTGCGCTCCCTGGGTATTCTGGATTTGCCTGCCCACTATATTCGTCGGCGCAATATGCGTTTGTAAGCGAGTTAAAAAGTGGGGCGGACTCACAAAGACTCTGCTTATCGGCGGTCTTATCACTCTTATCGCAGGTCTCCTGCTCGGTCTTGTAGCATACCTTTGCTTCGGCTTTGCGCTCACCGAGAACCCCGCGCAGACCTGTATGTTCATCGCGATTCTTCTCGTAACCGTTGCTGAACAGGTTGTAATCTTCCAGAAGGATACCGCCAAGGCTTAATCCAATAATTATTGCACTAAAAAGCGACCGCTTGAAAACGGTCGCTTTTATTTATCCCTGCACTTATAGCAATTTACAATCTCTATTATCGATGCAATTTCTCTGTCAGAAAGTCCGTCAACCGAAACGGTGACTCCGAGTGGCATATCGAGAAGAAAATCAGTCGAAACCTTGAATAACATAGAAAGCTCAACTACATATTGCGTGGATGGAGTGGTGATGCCCATTTCCCAGGCATTAACACCGGAACGAGTTACGCCAAGTTTTCTGGCAAGCTCAGCCTGAGTCATACCGCTTTTTTCTCTTAAAAGCTTTATTTTATCGGCAATCATGTCCTTCTCCTTTCGCTTTTGTTTATATTCTACACTAATCTTTTTGATATTTCACTATCAAAATGATATTTATACTTGACAATCGAAAAATATTGTGATATAATATAACAAAATACAATATTATATTAAAACATTTTTAGGAGTTGTAACTATGAAAAAAACAAGCATTTTAATTTTAGTTTTGCTTTTAGTATTAGTATTAGTAGGAGTCTACGTGTTCGTACCCGATGCCGCTCAATTCATAGACGGCCTTTTATCCCGATTAGAAAATATAAAATTGATTGAAATATCCAATAATAATTTGGATTTCAGCTTAAACGCTAATATCTCACTTCCCAAATTTGATATTTCTTTAGACACGATTGGAGCACCCAACTTTGATATCAGTATTTGGATAATTATATTGGCTGTAGTCGCAATATTCGCCTCCACTTTTAGTGCCATAGTGAGCCTTGCAACCACTTTAGCATTTTCCGGTGTAGGAATATACGTTTCTTTACAGATTATAGACGTATACAAAGGATTACTCTCTAACGGTGTTGACACTTGGCAAGCCGCTAACTCTTGTTTTTGGCCAATGTTCTTCGTTGTCTTTGCTATAATTTCCAACGGTCTCTTGGGTATAGAGGGAACTGTTATGCAAATAGTAACATTCAAAAAAGAAAATGCTGCTGCGTTGGGATTCTTGTTTGCCCTAATTTTCGGAGCAATTATTGCATTTATAGTAGCAGGTATTGCATATTTCTTGCTTGGTTGTGGATGGGCAGGAGCAATAATCTTGATTTTAGTTATTTCTATAATTTACGCTATATCTAGAGAAATTTCAAATCTATCAATAAATTAATAGCATTCAGATAATAATTATCAAAAGGCGGCAATTTTGCCGCCTTTTGACATCTTCGCTTTACATTATGAATACATATTATTGCACGAGAGATAATTGTAGAGCTTTTCACCGTGGTTCTGCTCTTCCTTTTGAATATGGGCGAGAGTATCACGAAGGGTGGGACTTGTGAACTCGAAAACGCTCATATCGTAGACCGAGGACACGTGCTTTTCCATAGCGAGCGCGTCCTTGCAGAGATAGGCGTCGTTCTTCTTCTCTGCCTCGTTGCAGCTAGATGGCTTGCAGGTCAGCTTTGCCGACTCGGCAGAGGGTGAGGCAGGCGGCATTTTCACCTCTGTGCCCGAGAGCATCTGCGTCACGGTGTCGAGGTGCTTCTGCTCATTCGTGGCAAGCTGACTGAAGAGATTTTTCAGCTCGGGGTCGTGCGCCATATCCGAATACTTGTTGTACTTCTCGATACAAAGCTGCTCCTGCGATTTTAGGTCCTGTAAAAGTGTCGTTTCCTTTTGTGTGAGTGTCATTTTCTTTCCTCCTTTTTGGGTTTCGTGTTAATTATTGCCCCTTTTGAGCATTTTATACAGCAAAAATATTTCGCATTTTCTCACACAGACCGATAATTTATGCCCGATTTCTCGGGCGTTTTTTTATTTCTGCCAAGCCTTGCGTTTTTCCGACGGCAAAATGAGAGATGCTTCGCGCCGCATTTATTTTATAATGTAATCATCAAATATTATGTGAGGCGCTGAAAATGGACAAGCTATACGAATATGATACCAAGGAAGAAGTGAAGAGCGAAAAACGAGGGATTTTCTCACATATCAGAGAAGCAATAGCAAGAGCCAAAGACGAAAAGAGTAACGATAGGTATGCTCTCGCGTGCGACTTGATTTTGTTCACCGTGGGATTTCTTTTGTCAAGATGTCACCTATTATTTGCGGCAAGGCCGCTTGGCATAGCCTTTGTGGCAGCGCTGCCGCTTGGGGTATGGCCTGCGCTTTTCGGTGCGGTGCTTGGCGCTCTTACGCTAGGCATAGACGGTATGGTGCTTGCGGGCGCGACGGCTATCGTCGTATTTCTGCGCGCCGCGTTATCCGTCGGAGGCTCACAGGCTAACCCTACCTCAAATCTCTTTAGCGAGAGTCTGCTGCTTCGAATGTGCGTTTCGATAATCGGCGGCTTCCTCGCGGCTCTATACGAGGTTATCGCAGGCGGATTTAACGAGACGACTCTGATTTTCGGTCTTGCAATGATAATTCTCCCGCCAATACTCACATTCGTTTTCTCGGGCGCTTTCTCCTCGGGAATAACTCTCCGTGAGCTTATCTCCGGCGGAGATATTTTCTCGGTTTCGGGCGAGCAGCAAAGATATAACGTAATCTTCTTCCAGATCTCCGCCCTGACGTTTCTTTTCTTCATCAGCCTTTCGCTCGAGGCGGTTAATATTTTCGGAATATCGCTATCTTATATTTTCTCATCGCTTGCGACGCTTCTCGTAGCCAAGCGATTCGGCGCTCTGCGAGGACTTACGGCAGGATTCGTTACCTCGCTCGGCATATCGGGTACGCTCTCGGTTTCCTTTGCGCTTGCGGGACTCGGCTCGGGAATTATGTTCGGATTTGGCACCGGGTACGCAATTATCGCAGGCGGCGCGGCGCTCTGCGCGTGGAGCGCCTACGCAAGTGGGCTCTCGGGCTTTCTCGCCACCTTTCCCGAATACGTAATTGCCGCATCGCTGGCGCTACCAATGCTCAAGAGGGTTGGCGCGAGTGAGATAAATGAAAAAACATTGGAGAGCTGCAACGAGTCGGAGGATATGGTGGGTACAATGGCGCTGGCGTATCAGAATAAGTTCTCCGGCAGCCTCGACTCACTCGAAATTGCTCTATCCTCGCTTTCGGGTGTTATACGCGACTATTCGGAGCGCTCTAGAGAGCCTATGACTCTTGACGATTACCGCGACGTAGTAATTACGGTAGCCGAGAGATACTGCTCGGAGTGCGGCGGCGCCAGCCTTTGCGCCAAGGAAGAAATACGCCCGTGTATAAAGAATGCCGACCTTATAGCCGAGAAGCTCGCGAGCGGCAAACGGATACTTGGCAGTGACGTAAACACCGACACCGAATTCTGTCAGCACGCAGGCGAGGTAGCAGAAGCTATTAACATAGAGTCAGCAAGGCGTGAAATGGAAATTTACAGACCTAAATCCAGCGTTCTCGCAGACGAATACGAGCTGATAGCCAAGCTCTTGAACACGGCGAGAGCCACCGACGACGTCGAGCGTACGGTTGACGATAATCTGACCGAGCCGCTGTCCGAGATTTTCGCCCGTCACGGCTTTGAAAGCGGCACTATCAGAGCGTTTGGCGAGCGCAGACGGCACTTTATACTCGCGGGAGAGGACAGAGACGGCAGGAAAATCACCTCACCGGAATTGCGCCGTGACATAGAGGATGCTATCGGTGTCAAGCTCGATACGCCCGACTATTTTCGCCGTGACGATATGGTGCTTATGGAATGCGGAATTCGCCGCTCTATTGCGGTCGAGGTCGCTACGGCTTCGCGCGCAGGTGACGAAAAAGAGATTTCGGGAGACACGATAGCCTGCTTTGAATCGGGCGAGGATAGATTCTATTCTCTCATTTCAGACGGCATGGGAAGCGGTAAGCTGGCAAGAGAAACCTCGGAATTCGTTACCAAATTTATGCGCACGGTGCTCGACGTAGGCACGGCAAAGGATACTCTCCTACACATATTAAACCACACGATACGCAGTCAGAGCGAGGAATGCTCGGCAACGGTTGACCTGTTCGAGATAGACCTGCTCACAGGCGAGGCGACCTTTATCAAAAGCGGCGCAGCCCCCTCATACGTGAAGCGTGAGTCATCAATTTTCAGAATCCGCTCACAGACTGCGCCCATCGGTCTGCTCGGCAGCATAGACAGCGAGAAAATCAAGGTTGAGGTTCGCCCAGGCGACTACGTCGTGATGCTTTCCGACGGCATAGCCGACTCTATGGAGGACGCGCCCTGGCTGCTCCTTTTGCTCGGCGAGCCGCCGAAGGAAAATCTCGAGGAATACGCGCGGCTTATCCTCGACGAAGCGGTGAAAAACGCTAAAACGAGCGATGATATGAGCGTTGTAATCATCAAAATCAAGGAAGCATAAGAGCCTTCACCAAAGCTGCTTGATTTCATATAATAGTATTAGCCTCACGGCAGAAAGGAAACATATATGAAGATAGTAGTAATGCGCTCACCAAAGCTTCTTCGCAGACTTCTTGCCAAGATTTTCGGTGTAGAGCTTGATAAATAAACAGACGGTCGAGGGACTGCACCTACAATATAACATAAAAAACGGCGGAAATTTCCGCCGTTTTCTTTATTTAAGTTTATCTACGAATCTCTTGATCTTCTTCAGTGCTTCCTCAATGTGAGCCATTGAGTAAGCGTAGGAGATACGGGCATATCCCTCACCGCACTCGCCAAAGGCTGTACCGGGAACGATAGCGCACTTTTCTTCGTAAAGAAGTCGCTCGCAGAATTCCTCGGACGTGAGTCCAAATCCGCCTATGTAGGGGTAGATATAGAACGCACCCTCGGGCATCGAAACAGGCAAGCCGATTTCACGGAGTCCCTCATAGATAAAGACTCTGCGTCGGTTGTATTCCGCGCGCATATCGAAGATATCACCGTCGCCCTCGCGCAGCGCCTCTACTGCAGCAAACTGCGAGACGGTGGGCGCGCACATAATTGCGTACTGATGAAGCTTAGTCATAGCCTTAAGAAGCGGCTTTGGCGCTGCGAGATAGCCAAGTCGCCAGCCCGTCATAGCATAAGCCTTGGAGAAGCCCGAGGCAATGATAGTCCTCTCGCGCATCCCCTCAATGCTCGCAATAGACACGTGTTTAGTACCGTAGGTAAGCTCTGCGTAAATCTCATCGGAGAGTATAGCTATATCGGTTTTCTCAATAACGCGGGCGAGAGCTATAAGCTCGTCTTTATCAAGTATCGCGCCCGTCGGGTTGTTGGGATACGGAAGCACGAGCAGCTTGGTTTTCGGCGTAATTGCCGCCACAAGCTCCTCGGGAGTCAGCTTGAAGCCGTTCTCCGCCTTGGTTTCTATCGTCACCACCTTCGCGCCCGCCATTCTCGCGATTGGCTCGTAGCAAACGAACGAGGGCGTCGGTACTATAACCTCATCACCCGGGTTGACAAGCACACGTATGGCTACGTCGATAGCCTCACTGCCACCGACGGTAACGAGCGTTTCGTCAGGCTCATATTCAAGGTCGAAGCGCCTTTTAAGATACGCGGCAATCTCCGCGCGAAGCTCGGGAAGTCCAGAGTTCGAGGTATAATAGGTCTGCCCCTTCTCAAGCGACTCAATAGCCGCCTCTCTTATATGCCAGGGGGTAACGAAATCAGGCTGACCAACCGTGAGCGCTGTAACGTCGCCCATATCTGCGAGCAGGTCAAAGAATTTTCTGATACCCGACGGCTTGATGTCCTTTATCGTATCGGACAAAAGGTTATCGTAATTAATCATATGCAAGAATTATCCCTCGGATCTTTTTTGGGTGTGTTGTAGATAACGCCCTTGTCCTTATAGGTTTTGAGAACAAAGTGCGTTGCGGTTGCAGTAACGTATTCAACAGGCGCAAGCTTTCTCGCCACGAAATAAGCTACCTCCTTCATAGTCTTTCCCTCAATAAGCACGGTGAAATCGAAGCCGCCGCTCATAAGGTAAAGTCCCTTTATCTCGGGGTAGTTCTGAATCTTCTCGGCAATTTTATCAAAGCCGTCGTCACGCTGCGGCATAACCTTGACCTCGATAAGCGCGTTGACGTACTCTCTGTCGGTCTTATCCCAGTCGATGATAGTCTTGTAACCGAGGATAACTCCGTCAGATTCAAGCTTTCTTATCATTTCCTTGATATCGCCCTCCTCTTTCGAGAGCATAAGAGCAATTTCCTTGGCGCTTAGCGTCGCATTGTTTTCCATCAAATCAAGAAGTTTTTCCATATTTATACCTCAAATGTAAATATTTGTTTGCTTATATACCGTATTTTTTGA
Source organism: Clostridia bacterium (assembly GCA_017936125.1). The sequence continues at coordinate 13,041 of JAGBGE010000026.1, read as the reverse complement.
CTTCGCCGTCTTTTGTAACCCAAATGGCAGATACGTTATCGAGCGAAGAAACGAGTTGAAGCCCCGACTCATAATCCATATTAAAGAGCGCGGTCGAGAGCGCATCGGCAAGACCTGAATCCCTCGTCACGATAGTCACCGACGAGAAATATTCGGCAGGCAACAAGGTATCCTTGCTTATTATATGATGATACCTCACGCCGTCAACAGTATAATATCGCTGATAGTCACCCGAGGTGACGACCGACGTGTCCTTAATATTAAGATAATAAACGTATCTTTCCTTCGCTGTGAAATCCGGATTCTGAACACCCGTGCGCCAGGTGCCGCCGTCTATCTTGCTGCCTATCGCGCGCAGATTACCGCCTACGTCAAGCACGTATGCGCTGACACCTCTCGCTATCAGCTCCTCGGCTATGCGCTCAACCGCGTAGCCCTTGGCAATAGCGCCAACGTCAAGCGACATCAGGGAGTCAAGGAATCTGACCGTCAGTTTCTCTCTGTCTATAACTAGATTTTTTATATCCGTATGCTCTGCCGCCGCGCGAAGCTCCGACTCGCCGGGTATCTCCTTGCCTGCCTCGCGATACTTATGCCATATTGAAAGCACGCTGCCCATAGCGATATTGGTGTTTCCGCCTGTAAGTCCGTGAATTTCCACGGCATATTCAAGGAACTCAATAAGCGCCTCGTCTACTTTTACATCGCCCGAAGCGGCAAGACGGTTGACGGTAGCCAGATTATTTATACCGTCGTACTCGTTATAAATGTCAAAAAGCCTGTGATAATACTCGAGTCTTTCCTCAAATAGCGCAACGTTTGCCTTAAAATCATCATCGCTGCCGCCCGAATAATCGTAAATAGTGGATACAGTGTCGAAATATTCGTAAAATATGCGATTTTTTGGCTTAATCTCCTTCTTGCAACCCGAAAGAGCAGAAGCCGTAGCCGCTAAAACAAGCAATACGGTAACAAGCCGCCAAATCCTTACATTGTTATTCATTATATCACCTTGTTAAATAATAAAATAATTTTATCATATATTATTAGCGTTGTCAAGAAAAAATATAATCTCCTCCGGTGATTAGAGGAGATTATATATGCATATTCCGTCTTATCAGCCTGAGCTTTCCCGCGAGGAATGTGAAAAGCAGAGGGAAAATTACCGCGTTGCAAGCAATATGCACAGCGTAAAAAACGAATCCGCGCGCGTAATAAATGATTAGATTCGTGAAATAATACTCATTCACGCCAAGCATCACCGTGGTGTCAATAATAGAAGATAAAATGCCGAAAAACACGGTAAGGCCTACTGCCGTTAGGGTGATTATCCAGCGATTTTTCACTCGCGCGCGCCTGAGCATCATAAAGACGAAGGCCACAAGCGGCCAATAGATAAAGTAGGTTATAACCCAGCTGTTTATTCCGTATATCAGCGGCTCAATGCAGACGAATACCGTCGCCGCGCACACTCCCGCCCAACCGAAAACGTAGCCGTAAAGCGCCGTAAGAAGCGTCACTACCTCAACGTTCGGCATAAAGGAAAGCACCAGCTTTCCGCATTCGAGGGTAGCAGCCGCAATACCGACGAACGCAATCATTCTGGCGGGAGATGCAAAAGCCTTTTTACTCCCGATGCCCATTACGAATAGCTCTCTAGGCGGAAGAGTATTACCGTACCCGCCTCGACGCTCATGCCGCTGAGTCCAACGCCGGACTGATAGAGCGTCATACCGTCATACTCCACGCTCGGCGCGCCCTCGTACGAGTCCGACTTCACCGATGTGTATACCATAACGTACGCGCCGTCTGCCTGCTTTATCGAGCCTATCTCGGTAACAAACGCACCGTAGGTGCTGTCCTCCATAACGAGATTCAGAGGATTTTCCTCTCTGTCGCGGAGATTTTCAATCACGCCCTTTGCGCCCTCGTCCTTATTTTCAACGCTTTCGAGATAGGTTTTGTATACCTCGAAGCTACCGTCGGCGCTCTCCACGACCACCGTAACGTCACCCTCCTCTGCTACCTTGCCAAACATTGAGATAAGGTCGCAGGAAGCGAGTGCCATAACCGTCATAATAACGGCCAATATAAGTGCTGAAATTCTTTTCATTTTTCTTGCCTTTCTTTGATTAAAAATTCAAGACACACCTAAAGCAAAAAAGTCCTGCCACAAGGGCAGGACTGAAAAAACGCATTAAAATCCTATGCGTTCGGTTATTCCTCCATTTGCCCAAGGAATGCTTCACCAAAATACCGTCTGGCAGGCCTTCCGACTCATAAGGCGGCTGCACCTTAATTACGGCAATGGCTGTTGTGGCGGATTTACACCGCGCTTTCCCTGCTTTGAATTCACAAACGGTTCAGGATAAGTATATTATATCTCTTTTTGCTTTACTTGTCAAGACTTTTTTCTGCCCGTGCGCTTGCCCGAAAGCTCGCCTGCCGAGCTGACGTAGAGATTTATCGTTGCCTCGAGCGTTTCTCTTAACGCTGCCCGCATTTTCGGCGGCAGAGTGCTGCTCCTTCTGTACTGTGTGAGGAGAGATAATTCATCGTCAGAAAGGTCTGTCGAGTCACTGCGCAAGGGCATATCAAGCAGCTCGCCGACTCCAATGTCAAACCGTGCGGAGAGTGCAGGCAAAATCCGCATAAATGATGCCGAGCGACCTCTGCGCCAGTTGTTCACCGTCTTTTCCGCAAGTCCCATTTCCCTCTCAAACGAAGCGTCGCTCTCAAACTCCGAGTCAACGAGCGAGAGTATTTTCTCTCTTATAGCTTCGGTGTTTTCTTTGTTCATTTATTCTCGCCCCGCTTTCTTCTGCCGTGGGGCGCACCCTTATTCTTATCGGTCGTCGCTTTTTTCGTCTGCTTGCCTCTCGGCGCGTTCTCATAGAATTTCGGCTTTCCGTCATCGCGCTTCTCCGCCTTTTTCTTCGGCTTATCGGTGCTGAAGCCGAAGCGACCTACTCGCTCACCGAGCGAATAGTATTCACCGTGAGCGTATGCCAGCAGATCCGCGCGCTCGAAGCGCATTTTGCCATCGGCATCAAGTATATCCTCGTCGCAGGAAACCGACACTATATCAGCGAGAAATACATCGTGCGAGCCCATAGGCAGAACATCGGTCACTCTGCATTCGAGGGCTATCGGGCACTCGGCTATCGTGGGGGGCGCGACCTTCTCGCTTTTTTTCTTCGTTAGAGCGCATTTCTCGAATTTATCCATCTTCTTGCCGGTGTAAATTCCGACGAAATCAACCGTTTTCGCAAGAGATACTGACGGCAAATTTATGACGAATTCGCCGTTTTCCTTCAGCATATTATACGAATGACGCGAGGGGCGCACAGATATATAGGTCTTCGGCGGCACTGTGGCGAGTATGCCCGTCCAGGCTATCGTAAGCACGTTTGCGTTATCGTAATCACCGACGGTCACCATAGCCGGCGGGATAGGCGCAGTAAGAGCGCCGGGGGATAGAGATTTTCTTTTCTTCATCATTTTTTCACCATTGAAAGCCACGTGCGAGTGAGTATGCAGTCCGGCACCAGCTTAAAGAGCAGATGCTGTAATTTAGTATACCAGTTCGTGACGTACATCGTTTTTCCCTTATTTGCCGCGCGAACGCAGCCGCGCACGACCTTCTTCGAGCTTAGAAGCGGTCGCATCGCAGACTCGCTCGGGTGAGTTGCGCCCTCATTAGCGGTTGCCTTGACGATAAACTCGGTTTCCACCCAGCCGGGACAGAAGCAGGTCGCGCGAATTCCGTATTTCTTTATCTCGTAATTCAGCGCCTTGGTGTAATGAAGCACGAACGCCTTGCTCGATGCGTAGGTATTAAAATAAGGAAGCGGGGTGAAGCAGGAGCCACTGCCAAGCTCAATAATTCTGCCGCCGCGCTCCATATAAGGAATAGTCATATGAGTTATCAGCACCAGCGCCTTTGCATTGAGGTCTATCATACGCTCGACCTTGTATTCCTCTATCTCGTCAAACGCACCGAAGTCACCAAATCCCGCCGCATTCACAAGATATTTTACACTCGGCTTTTCCTCTGCGAGAGCATTTCTTATCTCATCAATTCCCGATTTGTCGCACAGGTCTGCGCAAATCACCTTATATTTTTTACCTATTTCCTCGCCAAGCTCGATAAGGCGTTCCCTTCTTCTCGCAACGAGCCAAAGCTCGTCTACAAACGGCGCGAGCTCTCTCGCGAAATCTGCTCCGATACCGCTTGACGCTCCCGTAATTATAGCAACTGACATATTTTTCATTCCTTTCAAAAATTTGCATTATAACACTTGATTATTATATTTCTTTATGATATAATTTTAACACCAAAGCATTTTTATGTCAATATTTTTTCGTAAAAAATGCGAAATTCGTAAAATTATGCAAGAAAGGATTTTTTGTATGAACATCACGCGTAAAGGCATTATAAATCTTATTTTATCTCTTGTTCTCGTTATCGGACTTACGTTCGTTATGTCGTCATGCTCCTTTGAATTCTCGTTTGACGGATTCTTTGACGACTTCATCGACGATGACGGAAACAATATTCTCACTCCCGGCGACCAATTCGACGACGAAATCAAGGCCCCTGTATTCTATCCCGATTCGGGAAGCGGCTCGCTCGATGACGTTTCGGCTGAGAAGAAGACTCTCTTCTCTACCGTTTCCATTATCGCGGATTGGGACGGCACTCCGGGTGCGGGCTCGGGCGTTATTTACCAGCTCGACAAGGAGAAGGGTGATGCATATATCATCACAAATTATCACGTAATCTATTACGATGGCATCGCAAGTAAGATAAATCTCTACCTCTACGGTATGCAGAGCAAGAGCTACGCTATCCCCGCTACCTTCGTTGGCGGCTCGCTCACCAACGATATCGCAGTTCTCAAGGTTACGGGCAGCGAGGTGCTCAAAAAGAGCAACGCTATTGCTGCAACCTTCGGTGACTCCGAGCTCGTCAGAGTATTCGACGAGGCTATCGTAGTCGGCAACCCCGAGGGATACGGTATGTCCGTGACCAAGGGTATTATCAGCGTAGAAAGCGAATCTCTCGACCTCGTGGGCGCTGACGGCAGCCTCATCACTCTCCGCGTTATCAGAACAGATGCGGCAGTTAACCAGGGTAACTCCGGCGGCGGTCTTTACAACTTCAAGGGCGAGCTTGTCGGTCTCGTAAGCGCGAAGATGCTTGGCGAGACTATTGATAACCTCGGCTTCGCTATTCCCTCTAATCTTGTTAAGAATCTCGTTGACAACATTATCGACAACTGCAACGGTGACGACAAGACTCAGATTCAGCGTCCTCTGCTCGGTGTTACTATCGTAGCGTCCTCGCTTGGTGTTGTCATCGGTCCTGACGGCGACGTAGTTCAGGCGCAGATAGTTACGGTTGACAGCGTAAATGAGGGCAGCGCTGCAAGCAGCGTTCTTAAGGCCGGCGATATTATCAACTCGGTAACCGTTGACGGTGTTAAGTACGAAATCACCAAGACCTACCAGCTCCCCGACATTATGCTTTCCGCAAGAGTGGGCAGCACGGTTGTTATGAACATCACTCGCGGTGAGCAGACACTCAATACTGCGACTATCACCGTAACCGCTGAAATGATTAACCCTATCGACTAATTACATAAAATTGAGCCGATATGCAAACTTTGATTTGCATATCAGCTCTTTTTATTTAATTTTCACAGTATCTCCAAGAGGCAGAGAGTAAACTGCTATTCTCGTAGGTCTTCTGCCGAATATCTGCTCGACGGCTAATGAATACAGCATAAGCTGCTCTCGGTGCTTGTCCGAGAGCTTTTTCTCTGCGAGAGCGCGGTCGGCAAGCTCCTCTCTGGTCAGACGGTCGGTCTTGTAGTCGTATAGACCGAGAGTTCCGTCGCTTCTTTCAATAATACAGTCGATAACGCCCTGCACCAAGACGGTGGCATCTCGGTAGGCTTCCCTTTTTGCCTCGTCGGCTGTAAAGCTCGCAGCGGGGAGAGGGGCGTTGAAGCGAAATTCTCTGAAAATTCTCTTTGCGTTCTTCATTTCCGCAAAGAGCGAGGATTTACCGAAGGCTTCAATCTCGTTTATTCTCACGCGCTCGCCGTCTTCCTTTGAGATAAATCCGTTTTTGACGAGCCTTTCAAGCTCCGCCACGGCGCCATTTTTCTCGAAATGCTCAAGATCGCAGAACTGCATAAAGTAGTGAGTGGCAATTCCGCGCTTGGCGCTCTCGTCGCTTCTCGTTCCGTCAGCGAACGCGGGCAGATGCCTTTTCTCCTCTTCGCTCGGTATTATCGAAACACTCTCGGAGTCCGTACCGTCGAGAATGGTGGGAGAGGTACGCGAAACAGACATCTTCTCTGGCAAGACGGTCATATACGGCGCGCGATATTCGTAAGAAAAGCGCTCTGTAAGCAGCCTCGTAAGCTCGGATATATCATCGGTATTCACGATAACCTCAGCGCTCTTTTGCTCGGGCAAATCGACCTCATCGTCTTGGCTTATTCGGATTCCCGCAAAGCTCTCGGGATTTTTGACGGGTACGCCGTCGGCGCAGACAGCGACGATTTCGAGATAAGAGGAAAGCGAGCGCACCGAATACTCCGCAAGGTTATCCTTGAGAACCGAGAGCTTCTTCTCGTACTCCTCCCTATCCTCCAGCAGCGCGGAGCCAACGACAAAGAGTCTTTCTCTCGCACGGGTGAGAGCAACGTATAGAACTCGCAGCTCCTCCTCATACATCTTGCGATAAACGTAGTCGTTGATAATATCGTGCACGGGGCTATTGACAAGCGCAAGACCTGACGGAGTACGCAGACGGAATGAAATTCCGAAATTCTCCGCAAAGGCAAGACGCGAGCGAGCGTCCTTATTGGTCAGTCGGCTGCCGGTTTCCGCAAGGAACACCACGGGATACTCAAGTCCCTTCGATGCGTGACAGGTCACGATACGCACGGCATCGGCGCTGCTCACCTCACGCGACTCGTCAAAGGTGGTTTTTTTATCTATAAGACTATTGATAAAGCTGATAAAGTTATAAAGTCCCTTGAACGCGCCCGACTCGTAGCTTCTCGCGTAATCGTAGAGAATCATAAGATTATCCTTGCCGCCGTTTCTTGAGGCAAGCGAGAGCAGTCCGGTTTCGTGATACAGCTTATAAATCAGCGTATCAACGCCTATTCCCTCGGCAATCGTGCGATAATAATTCAGGGTGTTAAGGAAATAGCTTCCCTTCGTAAATTCGGGATTTGCCTCGGTGTATTCAACGAGAGATTCGTAGAGCGTTTCCTTGCCCACGCCTCGCACTAGATAAAGCTCGTCTGCCGTGAAGTCAAAGAGCGGCGAGCACATCAGCCCCGCAAGATATATATCGCGTCTGGGGTTATCTATCGAATTGAGCAAGCAAAGCACCATCAGCACCTCTGACGAGAGGAAAAAGTCCTTTGCCCCCGATATGCAGGACGGAATGCCCGCCCTCTCGAGCGCCTCGGCATAGAGAGTGTCCTTGCCCTTCGCGTTTCGCAGAATTATGGCAATATCCGACGGGCAAATCGGCTCTCCGTTATCGAGTCTGCCCGATTCGAGCAGCTCCTTTATCTTTGCCACCACGACTTCAGGACCGTTCGTTGCATCATCGTCGTCGGAGTCGCATTTATCAAGCATACATATCTCTGGGGCGATATACTCAGGCTCGCCCTGCTCGTGAATTTTCGCGTATCCGAGTCTGTCCGAGTCGGTGTAGCCTATCGACTCGCGCGTGAGCGAGAAGGCTCTGTCAAATATACCGTTGACAAAGTCAACCACAGCCCTGTCACAGCGGAAATTCGAGGACATAAATATCGAAGCGCTCTCTGAATATTCGTCAGAAAGACGGGGAAACGCAGATTTCATATCAGCGAAAATCTCGGGACACGCTGAGCGGAAGCCGTAAATGCTCTGCTTGATGTCGCCAACCATAAATCTGTTATCGGGCTTGGCTATAACCTCGAATATGCGATTCTGGAGCGAGTTTACGTCCTGATACTCGTCGATATAAATTGCGGTGAATTGGTTGCGGAGATTTATCGCAATATCGGTCGGCTCTCCGTTATTTATAAGGCAATTGTAGGTATATCTCTCAATATCCGCATAGGAAAACGCGCTTCTTCTGCGCTTTTCCTCGGCAAAGAGCAGGTCGAATTTCTTCTCGAAACGGTAAAGCACCGTGAGAAGTCTGTGAAGCGACTTGAAAAGCCCCTGCCACATCTCGCTTGTGTAGGCGAAATAGGACTTCATATCGGCAATATCCAACTTCATCATTTCACGAAGGGCAGAATAGCTTTCCATCGCATCGCTTCGGCTGGCAACCGAAACGCTGGGCTTCTTCATCAGCTTGTAGTCCGTGATAACCTCTCTCGCACTCTCGTAACTGTGAGCGGCACGAAGTCGGGAGAGTAAATCGAGATCAGCCTCTGCCATTACCAGATACTTTTGCTCCTCGGCGCTGCCGTCCTCAAATATATATTTATATCTCTTGAGCGTGGCAAGGTAATAATCAAGCATCTCGCGGTAACGCTCCATAAGATAACTGCCGTATATACATTCTTCGACCGGAGTATCGAGATTTTTGTAGTTGTCAATAAGCGAGAGAAGCGAGTCTATTCCCTCCTCCGCGCTGTCGCACTTTGAATGAATAAGCTTGAAAACGTCGGACAAATCCTCGGTGCGCTTGGAGTCGGTGAGACAGTCGGCAAGCTCCTCGAACTCCTCGGGCGAGGCTATCTCCGGTAATTCTCCGTTGTACACCGCTTCAATAAGCCCCTCGATAATCGAGGTCGCGAGCAGCTCGCATTCGGCAGTATCGGCAATTCTGTAATTCGGTGAAATGCCTGCTCTGTCGGAGTTCGAGCGCAAAATTTCGTTGCAAAAGGAATCTATCGTGCGTATTCTTGCAGACGGTAGCATATGCAGCTGGCGCTCAAGCTCTTTATTCTCGGGATTTTTTTCCACCGCATCGGAGAGAGCCTTCGATATTTTCGCACGCAGCTCTCTTGCCGCCGCATTGGTGAAGGTCACGACCAAAAGCGAGTCGATGTTAACCGGATTTTTCTCGTCGGTAAGCGAGCGAATTATTCTCTCGGTCAGTGTTGCCGTCTTTCCCGAGCCTGCCGCAGCAGATACGAGCAGCGTTCGGTCACGCGTTTCTATCGCTGAGAGCTGTTCGCCTGTCCATCTTCTTTCCGCCATAGTGAGCCTCCATAAAAAAATTATTATAAATATTTTATCATAAAAAGCAACTCTTTGCAAGAGAAAGCCTTGAAAAAGCAAGAGTTATATGTTAAAATGTTAAAAAAGAAAAAAGGAGGGACACTCATGGCACTAAGCTTTGGTAATATCAAGCTCGCGCACGGACTCTGCCTTGCGCCTATGGCGGGATATACCGACCGCGCGATGCGACTAGTCTGTCACGATTTGGGCGCGGAATATTCTGTGACCGAGATGGTGAGCGCGAAGGCCGTCGTTTATAATGACAAAAAGACCTTCTCGCTTGCTCGCATTTTTGCCGACGAGGGTCCCGTGGCGATACAGATTTTCGGCTCCGAGCCCGAGATAATGGCAGAGGCAGCGCACACGCTCTCGCACGCCTGCGAGGGAGTAAATCCCGTAGCTATCGACATCAATATGGGCTGTCCCGTACACAAGATATTTTCTAACGGCGAGGGCTCGGCTCTGATGAGAAATCCCGAGCTTATCGAGCGCATCACACGCGCCGTATCGAGCGCGATAGATATTCCCTGCACCGTCAAGCTGCGCTCGGGAATTAACAAAAGCAGCATCAACGCCGTCGAATGCGCTCTCGCTGCCGAAGAAGGCGGAGCTGCTCTCGTCTGCATTCACGGACGAACGCGGGAACAGATGTACGGCGGTCTTGCAGACCGTGAAATAACCAAAAATGTAAAGTCGAGTTTGCATATTCCTGTAATTGCGAACGGAGATATACTCACAGCCGATGACGCGCTCGCTATGCTGCGTGACACCGGCGCAGACGGAATAGCAGTTGGCAGAAGCGCGGTTGGCAATCCCTTCATCTTCTCCGAGATACTCGCAGCGCTTGACAGTAAGACCTACGCTCCCCCATCGCTTGACGAGCGAATCGACGTCGCGCTAAAGCAGCTTCGTATAGCGGTTGACGACAAGGGTGAGCGAATCGCCATTCCAGAGGCGAGAAAGCAAATAGCGCTATACCTCAAATCCTTCCGCGGAGCTGCCCGCATTCGCGGAGAGATCAACCGCGCGACAACCTACGATGACGTTGCCGCCGCACTCAAATCGGCACTTGACGAAGAAGCCTAAAAGCATATAGAAAACGGCGAGGAAAATCCTCGCCGTTTTAGTTTTATCATCAAAAATCACTTTTCAATTCGCTCATATATCGTCTTACCACCGCAGAAAATAAGATACACCGCAACGATAGCAGAGCCGATGATATCAAGGTAGTATGAGAAGAGCGTTTTAGGGAATATGGCAACCGAGAGAAGCGCGAGAGTTACGCAGCCGTCAACCAGGCTTTTTGCCCCGTAGAGCCTCGCCTGAACGGCGATTATAGCATTCCCAGACTGCTTATTGAGTCTGGTGTATTTTCTCCAGAAAATCGTGTTAGCCACCACGCCGAGCAGTGATATTGCGAGTCCGGGTATCACGTTACCCTTGTCGGAATTATCCGAGAGGAATGCGAGCATGAGCATAATCGCGCCGCCAAGGCACATCATAGCGCCAACGAAAAGATTGGAGATTTTCTCAAGCCTTGCCTTTTTCTCGGGGTTGAAATTCTCATCTTTATTAGTAATAAGATAAACCACGTACGCCATCACGATACCGAGCAGCTCTGCTGTACGGCGCACAAAATCGGCAATCTGCGTAGAGCTCTTACCTACTATCAGCCCGAGTCCCATCACTAAAGGTCCGGGCGCGCTCATTATCACCGACCAGAGAAGCGTGTTTTTACCCGACTTTTTTTCGTTCATATATTTCTCCTAAAAATCAGAAAACAAGATACACAAGCGGCAGTATTACCGCCATTGCGGAAATAGGACAGGTAATCGTGTCAAATCCGCCGGGAGTATAGAATTCAACAGCCGTGCAAGCCACACCTGCAATAAGCGAGGTCAGAAGATAACCGTACCACTCCATACCGCCTCGGCAAAGCAGAAAGATAAGAACAAACGACATAGAGCAGACAAGCATAGCAAACGAGCCCTCGTAGCTTTTCTTGCTCTTACCAATCTTATGCTTTCCAAACCTCTTGCCTATCAGCGCCGCCGCAGCGTCACCCACGCCCCAGGCGTATACCGAGGCGAGCGCAAGCCACTTGTCAGAAAGAAGTCCCCAAGAGACAGAAATCACGATAGCGAACATTGAAAATACAACCAAAAGGCTGCTTTTCAGCTCGCCTTTTTTTCTCTCTGTGACCGTATGGGAATAATCCTTGTGCCTTTCAAATAGCATAAGCACAGGATAAACCACTACCGCAAATATTACACAGAATAGTGTCGCGTGCCACCACTCGCGAAAAGCGAAAAGAAATACGGGCAGCGAGTTGAGAAGTATGAGGTGCAGCAGCTTGCGGAATGGCTCATCGGGAATTTTAGTCAGCACGCGCAAGGTGAGCGCCACCGTAGCAAGCGCCGCATAATATATAATAACGTATAATACACCGGTGAAAAATTCCGTCATTGCTTTTCCTTTCTATCAAATAGATCGCTTTCAATGAGTCATCTCCGACCAATATGACCGGAGATGACAATTTTTGTTTACATTATACCTTTTCTACAGAGATAGTGACCTTCTCGCCGTTGATATTCCATTCCTTTGCGTTAGCGAGAGTCTTGCCTACTGAAAGCTCGACGCCGAGAGTTTCATCCTTGATTTCCTCTGCGTTGCGCTCGGCAATCGCCTCAACGACCGCGTTGCCCGCAAAGGCAATCCTGATATTATCCATAACCTCAAAGCCCGAGTCCTTACGCATGGTCTGAATCTTCGAGATTATCTCACGAACGTTGCCCTCCTCGATAAGCTCGGGAGTGAGATTCTTGTCTATAACGACGGTTACTCCTCTGTCGCTGAGTGACTCAAAGCCTTCCTTCTTGGTCATTTCGATAAGAAGATCCTCCTCGGCAAGCGCTATTTCGTCACCGTTTACTGTAAACTTAATGAAACCGGTAGACTTAAGCTCATCCATAGCCTTGTTACCGTCAAGCTCGGCAAGAGTAGTTCTGATACCGCCAAGGTACTTGCCGTACTTGGGGCCAACGGTACGGAGCTGAGGCTTGAAGTTATAGGTAGTGAACTCCGAAACGTTATCGGTGAACTCAACGCTCTTAACGTTAAGCTCCTCGGCAATAACCGAGATAAATTCCTCGTCGGGAGTCTTATCAGCCTTGACGTACATCTTCGCGACAGGCTGACGGTTCTTGATAGCCGCTGCGTTACGGCAGGCTCTGCCCAGAACGACTACGTCGATAACCTCGTCCATATTCTCCTCGAGATGCGCGTCAATCATAGACTCGTCGGATACGGGATAGTCACAGAGGTGAATCGACTCGGGCGCGGACTTATCAACCGAGCAAACGAGATTTCTGTAAATATCCTCGGTCATATAAGGAATCATAGGCGCAGCAGCCTTCGAGATAGTAACGAGAGCTGTGTAAAGAGTGAGATACGCGTTCACCTTGTCGGTGGGCATATCCTTGACCCAGAAGCGCTCACGCGAGCGACGAACGTACCAGTTGGAGAGTCCGTCAACGAATTCCTCGAGCACTCTCGAAGCCTCGGTTATCTTATAATTTTCAAGGTAGTTATCCACCTTCTTAACAGCGGTATTGAGCTTGGAGAACACCCACTTATCCATTACGGAGAGGGTGGACTTTTCAAGGCTGTACTTCGTGGGATCAAAGCCGTCAATGTTAGCGTAAAGCACGTAGAACGCATAGGTGTTCCAAAGTGTACCCATAAGCTTTCTCTGTCCCTCGACAACGGCATCACCGAAGAAGCGGT
>JAGBGE010000025.1 GCA_017936125.1 Clostridia bacterium | reverse complement strand
CGCAAGCTCCTCCACCTGCTTATGCCGGAGCCCCCTCTCGGAGGGAGCCTTAAGCGGTCTGACCTACGACTACGGCAAGCATTATGCGCTCCGACTTGCTCGGGGCGCATTTTTAATATAATTGAACATTAAACGACCGTAAAAATCTGTAAAATTTCATCTAAAAATCTAATATATTCTTAAAAAGAATTGACATAGGTATCGTTGAGTGATATAATTATTACGTAGTTCGGCTACGAAATCAAGAAAAGGAGGTAAAACGTATGAATAACCAAAAATTCAGGCGGCTGCTTGCATTTATATGCATCTTGCTCGTAATCGTTTATGCCTCTGCATTGTTGTTGCCTCACTCACACGAGGGTGGAGATGAGCATTGTGCAATCTGCGCGCTTATCAAGGCGTCGAGCAGCATTTCGGTAGCGATCGGACTGTATTTTCTTCTCTCATTCGGAGAAGAAATCACGCATCGCTGCTTTGACTCATTCCTCGCTGCGCTAATACTGCACGACAGTGCGCCTGTTTGGCTAAAAGTGAAGCTTTCGGATTAAATTTCGCCCTTTTCTCAAAGCGAAATTTAATAACGAAAGGAAATAAAAAATGATAGAAATTAAAAATCTCGGTAAAAGATTTCAGAACGAAACTGAAATTGAATATCGGGATATGATCTTTGAAAACGGAAAGTCCTATATGCTGCTTGGCGCTTCAGGCTGCGGAAAGTCGACTTTGCTTAATATGATTGCAGGAATTATCTCCCCCACAAGCGGAGAAATTTTCATCGACGGCGTGAATATGAGCGCCGCGCATCAAAAAGAGAAGGACCGCTTCAGAATTGAGAAAATCGGATATATCTTCCAGGATTTCAAGCTGATAAACGAGATGACGGTTGCCGACAATATCGGCATTCTGCGCCTGGAGGGTGTGGATATTTCGGGAATGGACGATATTCTCTCGACTCTCGGTATTCTCGAGAAGAAGAACGCGAAAATCAAGCATCTCTCGGGCGGTCAGAAGCAGAGAGTTGCTATCGCTCGCGCGCTGGTCAAGAATCCCGACATCATTCTTGCAGACGAGCCTACGGGCAATCTCAATTTCGCTATCGGTGAGATGGTTATCGGCGAGCTTGCGAGAATCTCAAAGGGTAAAACTCTTATTGCCGTAACTCACGATGACAGACTCGCAAAATACTTCGACGTAGTCGTCGATATGAACGAGGTCACCGGCGGAATGCGTGACGTGGTAAGCGAAAAGGAGGGTGAATGATATGTTAAAATTTGCTCTCAAAAATATGGCTATCAAGAAGGTGCAGATCATTCTGGTCGTGCTTTCTATCGTAATTTCCGCAGGTATTGGCGTTCTCGCCTTCAACGTCGCGACGCAGGTCGACGAGGGCATCACCAATAATGCGGGATACTATTCGGTTATCGTCGGCCCGGCAGGAAGCAACACCCAGCTTGCGATGAACACAATGTACTTCACCGATTCTCCCGTCGGCACTATTCCCTATTCCGTCGTCGGCTCCTTACAGCAGGATTCGAGAGTGACGAGCGTCATTCCCTTCGCCATGGCGGACAACTACAACGGCTACGGCGTGGTCGGCACTACTCCCGATTATCTCAAAAATAAGGAGATAGCAAGCGGCGAGATGTTCGACCCCAGCGGCAGTATGCAGGCGGTTATCGGCTCGAATATCGCAAAGTATAACGACCTTGAGGTAGGCGACCCGATTCACACCAGCCACTCGGCATCAAGCGCCGAAACTCACAAGGAGGGTATCACCGTTGTGGGAATTCTCGAGGAGAGCCACTCGGCGTTCGACAACGTGGTCTTTACGCAGATAAAAACGCTCTGGGAAATGCACGAGCACGGTGACGAGCACGAGGAGGAAGAGGAGCATCATCACGGAACTGTCTGCGCGGTGCTAGTCAACACCAAGAATCCCGGCTACGCTATGCAGCTCGTGAGCGAGTACGACGGCAAAATTATGACCGAAAAGGACGGTGACAGCTACACCCTCCAGGCAATCGAGCCGATGAGCGTGGTGCGTGACGTGTTAAACGACGCGGACGATACGAAATATATCGTTTTCGTGCTTTGCGCGGTCATTCTCATTATGAATATAATGATAATTTCGATTATCACCCTGCTCAATATGTATCATTCGGCAAAGGAAATTTCGCTGATGCGACTGATAGGCGTGAGCATGAAGAAAATAAATCTTCTCTACATAATTCAGAACAGCATTATGGGACTCGCTTCTGTGCTTTTGGCATTCGGAGTATCGAGAATCTGTATGCTTCTTATGAACGATTACGTCGAGTCTATGGGCGTGGTTCTCAATATGTCGAAGGTTTATCCTGCCGAATTTATTATTCTCCTTGCAGTATTTGTGATTAGCGTTCTGCCCACTGTAATATGGACGTTCGCTATGTCAAGAAAGGATAGCATTTCGGATTAAAGATATGAAAATGCAAACCAAACTTTCCAAAATTACGATTTTTGCATTAATTTTGACTATGATATTCCCTCTTTTCTGCTCCTGCGGAAAGAAGGACAGCGAGGATAATTCCGACGCTGTAAAGCTGAGCTTCAAGTCATCGGCAAGCTACGATTATCTGAAGAGCATTGACGGACAAAAGGTCACGATAAACGGATATGTGGCGACGAGCTCGCCCGTTGACGGCTCGTTTATATTCCTGATGAATCTGCCGTATCAGAACTGCCCCTTCTGCGTACCGAACACATCCGAGCTTTCCAATACTATGGAAATTTACCCGAAAAAGGGCGAGAGCTTCGGATACACCTCGCAGGCTATCAAGGTTGTCGGCACTCTCGAGGTTGCGGATAACCCCGACGAGCCCTTCACCGATATGTACGGCTACGAATTTTCCTTCAAGATAGTTGACGCGACCTACACGGTTATCAAGGCGGAGGAGCTATCTGCCGACCTCGCCCTGTGGCAGAAGGTTGCGGAGGCTGACGTGGTTAACGATATTTACAAAATGTACGATTACGTCTACTTCGTCTGTAAGTGGAACACCTACTACGTAAATAGCTACACCGACGCTGACGGCTCTTTAGTTCCCGGCTACTACCTCTATCCGAGCGATGCGAAGAATTATATTTACACAAGCGGCGCGCAGTTCAACTACGGCTATAAGGACGGCTACTTTGACTCTATCGTGAATAAGATTGAGTCGATAGACAAGACCGCATTTGCCGACCTTGTCGCAAACGTGCGAAAGGCGGAAGCCCTCTCCAAAAAGGCTCTTGCCGAGCTTGAGGCAGGAAATTATACGAGTGAGTATAAATATATCGAGATGTTCGGCAAAGAGGACTACGTTTACACTCTTAACAAGGGTGAAGAGCTGCAAGCGGAGTGGAGTCAGATTTATACCGAATTCTCTCACTGGCTCGGCAGCTATGAGATGTAGTCTAAAATAAATTCGGAATTACTACGCAAATCTACTCACTATGCGCTCCGACTCGCTCGGAGCGCTTTTATAATCGAAATTTGTAATTATGATTGACAAATACGAAAACGTGTGCTATAATTATCACGAACCGAACAGAATATACATCAGGGGTGCGTTAAGCTGAGATGATGCCTTGCATCAAACCCTTTAACCTGATACGGATAATGCCGTCGTAGGAAGAATGGATTTTGGTACTAATTACCTTTAGTCTACCGCGCGGATGTGTTTATCTGCGCGGTATTTTTTACTAAAGGAGAAAACCTATGAAAAAACAAACTCTCGCGCTCTGCGAGGCGGGCATTATGATTGCCCTATCAACAGTGCTGGCGATGCTCAAGCTCATCGATATGCCCTACGGCGGCTCGGTGACCTTTGCGCAGATGCTGCCAATCCTTATCTACGCCTACCGTCACGGCCCGAAATACGGTATGGGCGCAGCCCTTGCGGCATCTCTTATTCAGCTGCTGCTCGGATTCGAGAACTTCTCTTACCTGCCGCTTGTGACCTGGTACTCGGTCATCGTGCTTGCTCTACTCGACTACGTGATTGCCTACTCGTCATTCGGCTTCGTAGCATTTTTCAAGAAGAAAATGAACTACAAGCAGGCGATGCTCACGGGCGCTATCGTCGCATCGGTAATAAGATACCTCTGTCACGTAATCTCGGGCTTCACCGCCTGGGCTGCATTCGAGCTTCCCTCGGGTGCTGTCCTTGCCTACTCCTTCGGCTACAATGCGGCGTATATGATTCCCGAAACGATAGTTCTCGTCATAGTCACCGCATACATCACCTCGGTGATAGACTTCTCGAAGGAAGCTCCCACTCGCACGAAGGCTATCTCGGGCGAAGAAAATCTTGCGCTCATGAAGCTGCTCTCGGGACTTGCGGTGCTTATGGCTGCGCTCGTTGACACCGTGCTCGTATTTTCCAAGCTGCAAAACTCAGACGGCGAATTCTCGCTTGCAGGTCTTGCTGACGTCGACTGGCTCTCCTTTACGATAGTCACCGTAGTCTGCCTCGGCGCAGCAGTTCTACTGCGCGTGCTTGACAGAAGTAAGTCAAACGTCGAAAAATAACATATTTGTAATCCAAACTTTACTTTTACACACGAAAAACGCCTATGCAGATTAGTGCATAGGCGTTCATTTTTTTAGATTTCCGAATTGTAGTGAATTGTTACGCGGGTAGAAATTCCAGTATTGTTACCGTTCGTCAGCATTTTCCACTCAGCCTCTGTTCCGCCGTAGTAAACGACGGTAAGTGAGGTGCAAGCATCGAATGCGGAATATTGGATCGTAGTTACAGTTTTAGGAATATTGATTGTTGTAAGTGATGTGCAATTACGGAATACGCCACTGTTAATCACAGTGAGCCTGCTATTAGCACCGAAATCAACGATTGAAAGCGACGTGCAGCCTGAAAACGCGCTTCCCTGTATCTCGGTCAGCTGACTGTTGTCACCAAAATCAACGCTCTCAAGCGCCTGGCAGTCGGAAAATACTGAAATTGACAATACGGTAAGCTGACTTCCCTCGTCAAAGGTTACGCTCTTAAGCGCAGAACAGCCATAGAAAGCATTACCGCTGATATTTGTAACGCTCGCCGGGATACTGATATCGGTGAGAGAGGCGCAACAATAGAAGGCGCAGGGACCAATGCTTAAGAGTCCCTTGGGGAATACCACGTCCTTGAGCTTGGGACACGAATAGAAGGCGTATCCGCCTATCGTAGCAAGACTGCTGTTCGCTCCGAAATCAACCGTTGTCAACGAAGCGAGAGAGTAAAATGCCGATTCTCCGATTGTTTCAAGACGGCTGTTGTCACTGAAGCTTACCGTAATCAATTGGTAACAGCGTTCGAATGCCTCATCACCGATAGTCACAAGGCTCGCGGGAAGCTCTATCTCTGTCAAAGCCGCGCAGTTTGAAAATGCAAACTCGCCAATTACTTCAAGGCTACTGTTCTCGCCGAAGCTGATATCAGTAAGAGCTTTGCAGCTGACAAATGCATTTTCGTTAATCGTGGTAACGCTGTCCGGAATCGCTATTTCAGCAAGCGACGAGCAAGCAGCGAATGCTCTATTGCCTATCTCGGTAATTCTGCTGTTTTCACCGAAATTGACCTCGGTAAGAGAAGTACATCTTCGGAAGATTTCATCCGGCAGGGTAGTTAGATTTTCGGAAAGCGTAACGCTTTTCAGATTCGTGTATTCCTCAAACTGACCGTTTTTGATATATGTCACGCTATCGGGAATAACTATGCTCTCAATGAAGCTGCGTGAGCCGATGTTCATATTTATCGCCGTAACGGGCAGACCGTTGTAGGTAGATGGAACAATAAGGTCGGGGCCCTCGAAGCTGCCGTATTCGACAAGCGTATAGGACTCAAGGTCGTCGTTTATCTGATATTCAAGTCCCTTGGTTCCCTCACCCTCGGCAAGCTCCGGCCAGAGAGTCGGAACATCGTCGACGAAGTGCCACCAATTTCCCGGCATAAGAGGTCTTGTTTCGGTGTAATAATAAACCGTGGCGTTTTTGCCAATCATCAAGTAATAATTAAGCCCCTTCCACTCCGACTCCGAGCCCATATAATATATGATTTCCGGGTAAGAGCCGCCCCAGAATGCGCCGCCGTTAATATTCGTAAGGCTCTTCGGGATTACCATCTCCGCAAGAGAGGTGCAATTATCGTAAGTAAGCTCGCCAAGATAGGTATAACTACCGTTAATGCTTGTGATTTCAAGCGACGGACATCCGCGGAATACCTGACCTATGTAGGTAATAATATCCTTGGTATAAACCGCTTTAAGCGCCGAGCAGGACGAGAGGTTCGGAACGTAATTGATACCGCTGTTTATTCTGAGGGTTACTATTTTATCATTTTCGCGAAAGGCGTTCTGATAAATCAACGAAATAGAATCGTCAATAACGAACTCGCTGACTCCGTCGCAGCCGAGGAATCTGACGAGAGTTTTTCCGTCAGCGGTGTAGAGCGCGCCGTTCATAACCTTGAAATGCTCGTTAGCCTCGAGAAGTATGAGCTCCTGCACGCCGAAATATGTATTCTCGTCAATTTCGGCAACGTCCTCGCCGAGTATAACGGCGGTCGTTTCCTCTGAGCCCAAAAGCGCATTGACCTTGGTTACAGGAATGCCGTCCTTGGCTGTGAGATATACCACCTCGTCCTTGCAGCCGGAGATGCTCGTGACCGTGTAGCTCCTGCCGTCGTCGTTAAGAACGAGAGCCACGCCCTCGTTGCACTCCGCGGTAGCGCCGCACTCGGTGCAGGTGATAAGCTCGAAGCTGTGCGGCAGCTTATCGAGAGCTATCGTTTCACGGCTCAGCTCAGCCTCGCAAGCCTCGCAGTAAACGACGGTATCGTAGGAGCCCGCCACAGAACAAGTGGAATCAACGGTATTCTCGACAACCGCATCAAGCGGTGTATGACCGAGGGGGTTGAGCGCGATTGCTTCACGGCTAAGCTCGGCATCGCAGGCCTCGCAGTAAACGACGGTGTCGTAGGAGCCGGACTCGGTGCAGGTGGGCTCAACGCTATTCTCGGTGACGGGGTCAAGAGGAATATGCCCCTTCGCAGCTATTTCAGCCCACTGCTTATTCAGCACGCTGTCGCAGCGCTCGCAGTAGGTGACTATATCGTATCCGCCCTTTTCCGTGCAGGTGGGCGCGATATTATTTTCCTGATAGGTAGTGGTATTATGACCGAGCGAGGCTATTTCATATCGCGCGGTATAATCGGTCGCGTCGCATCTCGAGCAGTCGAGCAGCTTGTGCGCATAGCCAACCTGGGTACAGGTGGGATTGGAGATAATCTCCTCACTTCCCTCGACAAAATCGTGACCGAGCGCGTCAATTATGTATCCTTCATTCCACAGGTGATCCCTGCATATCTTGCATAAAATCATCGTAACGCCAAGGCCATCCTCGGTGCAGGTAGCAGGCTCTATAATTGAGGATGTGGAAGGTCGGGGTGTATGCTCCTTCTTCGGAATGGGAGCCTCGGTCACGCTGATAACGTAGTTACAGTCAGCGCAGTAGAGAGTCACCTCCTGCTTGCCCTCGGCGGAGCAGGTAGCGCTCACAATAGTTACAGTCACGGTTTTGCCCGGCGTATGCTCGGCTGTATCTGCCGTGACGTACTCGCGGCTGGTCTGCATACCGCAGCTGCTGCAATAGGTCACAATCTCATAGTTGCAGGCGTCATGGATATTCTCCTTGACGGGTGAGCCCGGAGTATGTCCGAGCTTTGGAATAGTTACCTTAGTTGACGAAAACGCCTTGTTACAAACGGTACAGTAGTATGTTTCGTAATAATATCCGTCGCTATTGCAGGTTGCTTTGGTTTCATTTTCAATCACAGGGTCGCCCTTGGTGTGACCGAGAGGCTTGACTGTAACCTTCTCGCCGCTTATATAACTGCCGCAAAGGGTGCAGTAAATATTCTCATAGTAAGAGCCTGCTTTGCTACAGGCAGCCTCAACCACGTTCTCCCTGACAGGCGCGCCGGGAATGTGCGATAGCGCAGCTATCTTCTCGGTATGGCTCGACAGAACCTCTCCGCAGCGCTCGTACTTAACCATAACGAGCTCGGTACCCTCATAGTCGCATCTCGCCTCCTCGACTATACTTCTCTGCTCCGCGCCTGCGATGTGCTGCGGCGCAGCTCCCTCTATTCTGTCGCGGAAGATTTCGGCACCGCACTCCTTGCAGTACGTAACCTCCTCGTACGAGCCGGAAACGTAGCAGGTCGCCTCTATCTCGTTCTCAATTTGGGTGTAGGTCTCACCGTGCTTACCCTGCTCGCAGCCCTCCTCCTCGGGTATTTGAGGTATATCGGGGTTATCGGGCTTCTCGGTATTACCGCCATCGCTGTCAGAGGGAGAATTCTCCGGCGGATTATTACCCGCGGTCTTATCCTTGCACGAGGCAAGCAACGATACGAGTGCAAAAATCAGCACTAAAATTCCTATAATTTTTGTAATACTTTTGCTCATTTTGACCTCCAAATATGCAGTTTTGCAAACTTTACATTACATTTATTAGATAAAAAACCTGCACAAATTGAAATGCGCAGGTATTTTTTAATTAAAATATGTATCAGCTATTGTATTACTCCGCAGGTGTCACAGTTCTTCTCTTGGACTTCGGCTTGCGGCGTCTTGTCGACTTGCGGCGAATGTTAGCCCTCTCGAGCGCCTCGCGATATTCACGCAGAGCGTCCTCGTTTGCCTGCCTTATCGTGCGGCGGGCGCGCCAGGTTTCATTGAAGTTGCGGTGCAGCTTCAGGGAGAGGAGCATATCGCCGTGCTTCTTGCAGACGAAATGACGGGTGTAGCGCTGTCCCTTCGAGTGAAGGAGCTTATCCTCCTCTGTCATCGGCTTCTTGCAGAATGGGCAAAGCGCGCGCCTCACCGACTCGTCGTCGAGCAGCTCGGAGATGGCTACGTAGCCGTCGTCGCCCGCATCGGCATCACCGATTACAGTATCCTCAAGGAACTCGCCTCGAATAGACGAATAGGTCCTCACCCCCTCGGGAGTGTCAAGCTCCTTTGCCACAAGGGCGGTGAAATATGCATCGTTGAGCGCGTCGTGCGCAGGCAGATGCTGTTCAAGGCTGAAGTAGTCCATAGCATACTCGAGCGAGCGCTGCTTCGCGCTATCGTCGGTCTGTCTGGCAAAAATGAGCTGTAGGTCATAGACCTTGTCAAGCCAGGCGGCAGAAATGCCGTGAACGTTGAAATTCTCTTTTAACATCGGAATGTCGTCAGGGCCCCAGGTGAGAAAGACAAAATCCTTGCCGCACCACTTTCTGAATCGCTCTGCCGCCTCGGGAAGCGGAGTGCCGAGGTCCATCTGCTCCTGGCTGATGCCGGTGAGCTCGCTGACGTGACGGTGGAGCTTTTTGAAATACTGCGGCTTGACTATTATCTGATACGAGCCGCAGATATTCATCTTAGCGTCCATCTTGACCGCGCCAATCTGAATAACCTCTCCGCGCAGTCGGCAGGATAGCCGCTTCTGCACCGCGAGCGCCTTCTGAGCGTACGCCTGATTCCACTCGAGATCAAGTGTTATATAATACATCTAAAAATCCTTTTTATTTTTAATCTTACCGTAATATTATATCACTCCTAAAAAGAAAAGTCAATAGCAACTAAAAACCTTGACATTTTTTTAAGGTTGATGTATAATTACTTCATTAAAATACCACGAAAGAGGGTGTTGTTATGGAAGAAATGAAGCGTATACCCGACATATTCGCCTCCGAGGTTTTCAGCGAGGACGTGATGAGAGAGAGATTGCCTAAGGACGTATATAAATCTCTCCTTAATACCATAGCTACGGGCGGAGAGCTTGACGCGGGAATTGCCGACGTCGTCGCGGGAGCGATGAAGGACTGGGCTATCTCGCACGGCGCTACTCATTTCACGCATTGGTTCCAGCCTCTGACGGGCGTTACGGCGGAGAAGCACGACGCTTTTCTCTCCCCCGTCGGTCACGGCAAGGCTATTATGGAGTTCTCGGGCAAGGAGCTGATACGCGGCGAGCCCGACGCCTCTTCATTCCCCTCGGGAGGACTGCGCGCCACCTTTGAAGCTCGCGGCTATACCGCCTGGGACCCTGCATCATACGCATTCATCAAAGACGGCTCGCTTTATATTCCGACCGCCTTCTGCTCCTACGGCGGCGAGGCGCTCGACACCAAGACGCCCCTGCTTCGCTCTATGGACGCTATCAGCGCCGAGGGACTGCGTATCGTAAGACTTTTCGGTGACAGCGAGGCGAAGCGAGTCGTTTCCACCGTCGGCGCGGAGCAGGAATACTTCCTCGTAGACTCCGAGGACTTCAAGAAGAGACGCGACCTCATTTTCTGCGGCAGAACGCTCTTTGGCGCTCCCGCGGTAAAGGGACAGGAGCTCGACGACCATTACTTCGGCATTCTGCCGACTAGAGTCAGCGCGTTTATGAAGGCGCTCGACACCGAGCTGTGGAAGCTCGGCATCGCATCTAAAACCAAGCACAACGAGGCAGCGCCTGCGCAGCACGAGCTTGCCCCGATTTACACCACGACCAACATAGCGGTGGACCAGAATCTTCTGACTATGGAATATATGCGCAAGCTCGCGCCGAAATTCGATATGGAATGTCTGCTTGCCGAGAAGCCCTTTGCCGGTATTAACGGCTCGGGCAAGCACAACAACTGGTCTATCGGCACTGACACGGGCAAGAATCTCTTGAAGCCCGGCAAGAAGCCTGCCGAGAACAAGCAATTTCTTCTTATTCTCGCCGCCGTTATTCGCGCGGTTGACGAGTATCAGGACCTCTTGCGTATTTCCGCGGCAACCGCAGGAAACGACTGCCGTCTTGGCGGTCACGAGGCGCCGCCCGCTATCATTTCGGTATTTCTCGGCGAGGAGCTTGAGGCTCTGGTGCATTCTATCATCGAGGGCTCGGATTACTCTAACGCGGAGCGCAAGTATATGTCGCTCGGAAGCCCCTCTCTGCCCACTATCCGCAAGGATACGACCGACAGAAACCGCACCTCTCCCTTCGCCTTTACGGGCAACAAGTTTGAGTTCAGAATGGTTGGCTCGTCGCAGAATATTGCACTTGCAAACATCGTTATAAACACGGCGGTAGCCGAGTCGCTCTCGCTCTTTGCCGACAGGCTGGAGGAGACCATCGACTTCGACGGCGATCTTGACGAAATTCTTACCGAAACCTTCAAGAAGCACTCGAGAATTCTCTTCTCGGGCAACTCCTACTCGCCCGAGTGGGAAAAGGAAGCCGAGGCGAGAGGTCTCTCAAACTTCAAGACCGCGCCCGAGGCGTACGCGCACTTCACCGACGAGAAGAACGTCAAGCTCTTTAGCAAATTCGGCGTTATGAGCGAAACAGAGATGCGCTCGCGCCGTGAGATATTCTTCGAGAGCTACCGCAAGATTAAGAATATTGAGGCGAGAGTTATGCTCGAAATGACAGCGCGCGATATTATCCCCGCCGTTTCAAAGTACGTTGGCGCGCTCACCAAAAGCGTGAACGAGAGGCTAGCTCTCTCGAAAACCATCAACGTCAGCGCGGAGCGTGACATTATTGAAAAGCTCTCGAATCTTCTCTCTGCAACCTACGAGGCTTACAACGCGCTCGAGCTATCCGAGAAGCTCGCGATCTCCAAGACCGATTGCGAGGAGGCATCGTTCTACTACAAAACGAGCGTTATTCCGAAAATGGACGCCCTGCGCAAGTGTGTCGACTCAATGGAAGTCCTCACCGCGCGCGAATATTGGCCGATGCCAACCTACGGTGATATAACCTTCAGGGTGTAAAAAGCCTCTCCCCTGTGTAAAGGGAGCTTTAATAACAAAGCGGCCTGCTTTTTCGGCAGGTCGCTCAATTTTTATTTAATGCTTTGGGTTCGTCTGTCAATCCCGCGAGATAATCTAACGAAACGTTATAGTACCTCGCTAAAGCCACCATATGATGTAACGGAATCTCTTGAATTCCGTTTTCATATCTTGCATACTGCTGTTGCTTCATATTCAAATACTCGGCAATTTGAGATTGGCTCTTGTCGTTGTCCTCACGCAAATCTCTCACTCTTTTATAGTAATACATACTACCCTCGATTGCTTTTTTTACAATTCTAGCATACAATTTATGAATTGTATTGACTTTACAATCAATCAGTTGTATAATATAATTAAAAAGCAATTAGGAGATAGAATATGTGTGAGAAAGGCAGCTTGCTTTCAAAAATTTGGGACACTATGCAGATGATTGGTGCGGTAGACGATAAATGCGATGCTAAGGCTATCACGGATTTTGAAATGTTAGAGGAGCAGATATATGCGCTCCTTGACGACGATGGCAAAAAGCTTTTTGAGAAATATATTGAGCTTTCCTCAGATCTGGAAAATGATTGCGAACGAGAAGCCTTTGCCAGCGGAATAAGATTCGCCACCGCTTATATTGCCGAAACTAAGGCTAATAAAGAGATAAATTGATTTTGAGTATAGACATTTGCAAAAAATGTAAATAATAGGTGACATTTTCGCACAAAAAAAGCGGCCTGCTGTGAAAAGCAGGTCGCTCTTTTTATCATTTTTTTATTTTAGGTTGCTCTAATATAATTCTGTTTTAGATTACTATAAACCTAATTTCTTTTTAGAGTATTCTAACCTTATTTCGTTTTAGATTACACGCACCTTGATCATTCCCTCGATAGCCTCGAGCTTCGGAATGATGTCGGCGGGAACGGCTACGCTCATCTCGACGATGGTGTAGGCGAAGTCGCCCTTCGAGCCGTTCGAGAGATTCTCGATATTGATGCCTGCGCCCGAGACGATGCCCGTGATGCTCGCAAGCATATTGGCAATATTCAGGTGGCAAAGGCAGATTCTCGCAGCGCCCGTGTGGGGGATAGATACTGCGGGATAGTTGACGGAATTCTTGATATTTCCGCTCTCGATGAACTCACAGAGCTGCTGCGCCGCCATAACAGCGCAGTTGTCCTCGCTCTCGGCAGTAGATGCGCCAAGGTGGGGAATGCTGACCGTATTCTTCATCTTTACGGTATCGGGTGTGGGGAAATCGGTCACGTATGCAGCCACTTTTCCGCTCTCGAGGGCGGCAGCCATATCTTCGGAATTGACGAGGTCGGCACGCGCGAGGTTGATAATTCTCACTCCGTCCTTCATTTTTGCGATAGTTTCGGCATTTATCATACCGCGGGTTGTGGGAGTCGAGGGCACGTGGAGCGTGATGTAATCGCTGTTTGCGTAAACCTCGTCGTTATTCTGCGCGTGAATGACCGAGCTGGAAAGGCTCCAAGCCGCGTTTACCGTCAGGTAGGGGTCGCAGCCGATAACCTTCATACCGAGGCTCTTGGCAGTGTTCGCAACAAGACCGCCGATAGCGCCAAGGCCGAGAACGCCAAGCGTCTTTCCGAGGATCTCGCAGCCTGCGAACTTGGATTTTTCCTTCTCAACCGTCTTTGCGATATTCTCGTCGGCGGCATTCGCCTTAACCCACTCGATACCGCCCGCAACGTCACGGGAGGCGAGAATCAGAGCTGCAACCGCAAGCTCCTTAACACCGTTGGCATTCGCGCCGGGTGTGTTGAAAACTACGATACCGCGCTTAGCGCATTCCTCAACGGGAATATTGTTGACGCCAGCGCCAGCTCTCGCTATCGCAAGAAGCTCGTCGTTGTATTCCATTTCGTGCATATTAGCCGAGCGCACCATAATGGCGTCGGCATTAGTAACCGAGTCGGAGACCTCGTACTCTGCCTTGTCGAACACGTCAGTGCCGACGGCGGCTATTTTATTTAGTAGCTTAATCTTTTTCATAATAATATTCTCTTATTTCTGGATTTTGGGATTATCAATAGCAAACTGCTTCATAAATTCAACGAGCTTCTCTACGCCCTCGTAAGGCATAGCGTTGTAGATAGAAGCTCTCATACCGCCCACACTTCTGTGTCCCTTGAGGTTCACAAGACCTGCGGCAGCCGCGTCCTTGGCAAACTTCTTGTCAAGCTCGCCGTCACCGGTAACGAATACGACGTTCATCATACTGCGGCACTTCTTGTCAACGGGCGCGGTGTAGTAGGACTGACCGGGGCCGTCGAGATAATCGTAAAGAAGGCTCGCCTTCTTCTCGTTGCGGCGCTTCATTTCCTCAAGACCGCCGATAGAGAGTATCCACTCGAACACAAGCTTTGCCATATAAATACACCAGCAGGGCGGAGTGTTGTACATAGAATCGTTCTCTGCCATATTCTTATAGTCAAGCATAGCGGGTGTATCCTCGCGCGCGTTGCCGATAAGGTCGTTACGCACGATGACGATAGTCACGCCGGCAGGAGCAATATTCTTCTGCGCGCCTGCGTAGATAACACCGAACTTGGACACGTCAACAGGCTCGGAGCAGATGCAGGAGGACATATCCGCAACAAGCGGAACGCTGCCCGTATCGGGAATGTAGTGGAACTTCGTGCCGTATATAGTATTATTGAAGCAAATATGCACGTAGTCTGCGTCGGGACGGAAGTCGGAGCAGCTGGTCTCGGGCACTGTCGAGAATGTGGGAGACGCGCCTGCGCTGGATGCCGCGATTACGATATCACCGTACTTCTTAGCCTCCATAGCCGCCTTCTTCGAGAACTGACCCGAAACAACGTAGTCAGCGCACTTGTGCGCGGAAAGAAGGTTCAGAGGTACAGCAGCAAACTGAGTCGACGCACCGCCCTGCATAAAAAGAACCTTGTAGTTGGCGGGGATGTTCATAAGCTTGCGCAATGCCTCCTCCGCACCGTGAAGAATCTCCTCAAACTCGGGTGTACGGTGACTCATCTCCATTACCGACATTCCCGACTCGCCATAGCAGAGCATCTCTGCCTGAGCGCGCTCGAGAACCTCGAGAGGAAGCATAGAAGGACCTGCGGAAAAGTTATAAACTCTATCCATTTTTTTCACCGTATTACCTGCCTTACAGGTAACCCTTTCTTAAAAAAATAGTAATGAAAAAATTATACTATAATTGTGTACGTTTGTCAACATAAAAACTGCGAACTTGCGTAAGATGATTAGGCATATGAGAGAATGTAATACTCTGCTTTTTGCGCTATAATTTATATGATTTACGTAGTCTTCGTTAGAGTCGTAGCCTTCCAGGCATTCGGGAGAAGGCTACCCTGATAAAAAACACTAATTTTCGCACCTGCAAAAAAAGCGTGCGCACCAAGAAATTTGCCTGTTCGGTCAAGAAGTGTGAAAAGGGGTAGAGGCAAAATGCCCCTACCCTTATTTCTTATGCTTTGATTTTTCGTACTTACGATGCCGCGACCTCTGTAATGACAATATTGCTAACCGTCATAGTGATAGGCTCGCTGCGGTCGGTTGAAAGAATGTTGATCGAGAACGGATAGTTACCGGAGTAAACCTTACCCGTCCAGGTGATTGTCTTTGTGCCCGCCTCGGTAAACACTTTTTCCGTCTTTGCGGTATTAGCGCCATATACAATAGTACACGGAGCGGTTACCGTCAGCTTGAACGTAATCGTATAACTGGTGTCTGCGTCAAGCTCCGGCTGATATCTGAGCTGATTTACTGTCGTTTCTGTATAAATGCTCTTTAAGGCGAAAGTAAGAACACCGTTATCATATACGGGATAAGCCGCAAGAGTTGCACCCTGACAGTAATAATACCAAACACCCGGATTTTTCACAACGTTTTCATTGCTTGCGGATTCAAGGTAATAACCGTCTGCAACGTACTTCTCGCACTGAATATCGCTAACCGTCATAGTGACAGGCTCGCCGCGGTTGGTAGAAACGATGCCTATTGAGAAGGGATAATTACTGTTGACCGTACCTATCCATTCAAGGCTGTAAGCGCCTGCCGCATTGAATTCATACACGGCTTTGTTGTCAATAGTGTTACCGTAAGTAATAGTGCAGGGCGCGGTTACGTTTACCGTACAGGTAAGCTTGAAGCCGGTGCCTACGTAGAAATCGGGCTGATATCTGATCTGGTTGATAAGATCGTTTCTCTCCGACATCTGATTGAACTTGAGGGTGATAACACCGTTCTGATATACAGGCGCGCTCGCAACATCGCTGTCGCAATGATATGCCCATTTGCCCGGGTTGGCGAGAGTGTCTGCGTTAGTAGCGGATGCGAGATAGTAACCGTTATCTATAGGACCCTCAATCGCAATATTGCTAACCGTCATAGTTATAGGAGCGCTACGGTCGGTGGAGCGAACGGCTATATAGAAGGGAGTGGTGGATACCGCGCCCGCCCATACGAACGAACGGCTGCCCGCCGCGGCGAACTCATAGGTTCTGCCGTCAGTGCCGTAAATAACGGTACACGGAGCATCTACCGTTATCTCGAAGGCGATTCTATACTGGGAGCCTACGGCAAGCGTGGGCTGATATCTCAGACGGTATATAGCGTTTGGCGCATCACCCATTTTATTAAACGCATAGGTGATAACACCGTTGACATAAGAGGGCGTAGCTGCCAGCTCGTGAGCGCTGCCACCCTGATCGTTACAATTATAGAACCATTTGCCGGAGCCCTCGACTGCTTCCGCTGCAGAAGCAGAGGTAAGATCGTAAGCCTCAAAGGGAGTAGAATATATGTCGCCTGTGTAGTCGGCAACGAGATACTCACCGCTTACCTGGCAGTCATCCGAGCCGTAAATTATGAATCCGTCTGCATACGCAGGGAGATTGAAGGAATAAATATTATCCTGAACGAACGTCATAGCCTCAGGATCAATCAGGTTGGACCATCTGTCCTCACCGTTTTTCGCCCAGTAATAAATCGAGAGACCGTTCCAATTATGAGTATTCTCTACGTAAATAGTCAGCGTCTGCTTTGTATACACCGTTACGCCGGGATGCACCGCCAGGCCGTACATACCACGGTCAGCACCGTAAAGCTGGTTGAAGGTGATGGGTGTATAGTCGGTTGCTATTGCCTTGAGCTCTTCCTCGGTAAGATCGCTAACCTTAACGCCATCGTGTGTGGGAACACCGTATCTGATGTTCGAGAAGGCGTCGCAATACTCGCCTGCCTCGGCTCTTACCCAAGGATAGTTTCTGCCTGTGGCGTTATCCTGATTT
>JAGBGE010000024.1 GCA_017936125.1 Clostridia bacterium | reverse complement strand
TTTCAGCTCCACACAGCAGTTATCGAAGTTGTATTCGCAGGATATAAGGCGTTTCATAGGGTTTTACCTCCAAAAATTTATTGTTTGGAAGTAACGTAAGCGTGGGTTTTTAGTGTGGTATCTTTAAGTTTGGGAAACCCCTCTCTCCCATTTGGAAACCGCCTTGTCGGAATAGTTCAACATCTCGGCAAGCTGAAGCTGCGTTATATTCATATCAGTGCGAAGCGCACAGATATTTTTTGCAATAATTTTTCGAAGGTCTTTCATCTTTTCCCCCTTCTTTTTCTTACCTTTTTATTTTATCATAAAATAAATAAAATTGCAATAAATTTGCTCGATTTTTTGATAATGTCACTCTTGGCGCTCGATGAATAGTATGGTATAGAAACAAAATTGCGAGGGACAATACAGTAAAAGGGTGATTTTTATGAGTAATATACCAAAAACAGTAGATTTGTTCGATAGCAGCCATTCGATAGCCGAGGCGTTGCTTGACGAATGCGAATATCCTTTCGAGGTAATTCCTCGGATAGGAGATTTTATCGAGGACTGCGCGAGAATGCTCGACAGGGCGTATAGAGAGATAAAAAAGGGCGTTTTTGTATTTGAGGATGCAGAGATCTCACCTTTCGCCACGCTCGTTGCTCCTCTGATTATCGGGCGAGGCGCACAGATACGCTCGGGCGCAATTCTGCGCGGCAGGGTTATAGTCGGCGACGGCGCGGTTATAGGTAACTCTAGCGAGGTCAAGAACTCGATAATTCTCGACGAAGGAAAGCTACCTCACTACAATTACGTCGGCGACAGCATAATAGGCTTTCGCGCGCATATGGGCGCCGGTGCTATCGCATCGAACCTGCGGCTCGACAAGCGCGAGGTGCGACTTGCGTGCGGTGAGGAGAGAAAGGATACCGGGCTGAAAAAGCTCGGAGTTATGCTCGGTGACTATGCGGAAATCGGGTGCGGTACGGTTCTCTCGCCCGGTGCGATAGTCGGCAGAGAGGCGCTGGTTTACCCTCTCTCACACGTGAGAGGTACGATACCCGAGCGAAGTGTATACGACGGAAAATGCGTAAGAGATAGAATATAGGAGAGATATGGGCAGACTTTTCGGTACGGACGGAATAAGAGGAATTGCCGGATGCGAGCTTTCGTGCGAGCTTGCCTTTAAGGTAGGCAAAGCGCTCGGCGTGGTGATTGGAAGTGAAAAGGACCGAACGGTTATCGTTGGAATGGATACGCGCATATCATCAGATATGCTCTCAGCCGCGGTGGCAGCAGGGATATGCTCCGTCGGCGGCGAGGTAATCGACGTCGGGGTGTGCTCTACACCTGCGGTGGCTTATCTTGTGAAAAAGGAGAACGCTGCGGCGGGTGTAATGATTTCAGCCTCGCATAATCCCTATCAGTATAATGGAATCAAAATTTTCGCATCTGATGGGCGAAAGCTGCCCGACGAGGTCGAGGAAAGGATTGAGAGCTTGATTTTCGGTGAGCCTATTACCGAAGGTGCGAGAATTGGAAGCATTAAAAGGCGCCACGAAATGATTGACGGGTACGTCGATAACCTTAGAGAAGCCTTTGGGGTAAGGCTTGACGGTATGAAAATAGCCGTCGACTGTGCTAACGGCTCTGCCTCTGCTACGGCGGAAAGGCTGCTTTCCAGCCTGGGTGCTGAATGCTATATGCTGGGTAATTCGCCAAACGGAAAAAATATCAATAAAGGCTGCGGCTCTACATCACTTGCTGCGCTAAAGGAAGCTGTGGTACGCGAGGGGTGCGACGTTGGAATAGCCTTTGACGGTGACGCCGACAGATGTATTGCAGCAGATCACCTTGGCAGAGAGATTGACGGAGATTATATTATGGCTATACTCGCCTTGTGGCTGAAGGGTGAGAGGCGGCTGGCGAAGGATACACTAGTCGGAACGGTGATGACTAATATGGGGCTTCGAAGATTCTGTGAGGGGAACGAAATGAATTTCGTCGCAAGCGCGGTCGGTGACAGATACGTGCTGGAAATGATGGAGAAATGCGGCTACTCCTTCGGCGGTGAGCAATCGGGGCATATAATATTTGGAGATATTGCAACGACGGGTGACGGTCAGCTCACGGCGCTCGCTCTGCTTTCCTACATAAAGAAAAGCGGCAAGAGCCTGAACACTCTTGCCGGTGTTATGAAAAAATATCCGCAGTATACTATTAATATTGAGTCGGGGTGCGAGGGTAAAAGACTCGTCGAGTCGAGCCCGGAGATAAAGAGCGTTATCCACTCTGCCGAAGAAAAGCTAGGCAAAAGAGGCAGAATTCTCGTTCGTGCTTCCGGCACAGAGCCGCTGGTGCGCGTGATGGTCGAGTGCGAGGATAACTGCGACGCAAAGAAAATCTGCGAAACTGCGGCAGAAAAAATAAAAGCAATTATAGCTTAAAGAGTTCCGTGTGAAAACAGTATTCCCTGCTCTGTAATATTTATCACTCCGTAGCTCGCACCGGCAGGGCGGCGACCGCCAATGCTGCCGGGATTGAATAGATATATTCCGCGGTTGACGTCGGGAATATATTTCTCAAACGGTAGGTGCGTATGGCCGAATAGGACTAAATCTGCGTTCTTGTCACGCGCCAGCTCTACTATACCGTTAATGCCTGATTTTACACCGTAATTGTTGCCGTGTGTAAATACTATGCGGTGGCCGAGGAGGGTTATCATATCAACGTTTTTTACAAAGCTGTCGCCAAAAATCGCAGATATATCCCAATTGCCTCGAACTGCCAAAAAGGCGCGGCTTCTGTCGTTAACAAAATGCTCCAGGTCTGACAGACCGTCACCGAGGAAGAATACGACCTCTGCATCGGGATGCATACTTAAGGCGCGACGAATATTATAGGTGTCACCGTGTGAGTCGGAAAAGCAAAGGCATTTCATAATCGTAACCTCCTAAAAATTTCTTCATATAATAATAAAAATATTTATTGCCTGAAAGGAGAATAAAAATGAGAATTGACAAGGCACAGCTAGAGGCTATCGCGGCGTTGCCTGACGATAAGCTCTGGGCAACCGTGGTTAGTATGGCAAAGGGATACGGATTTTCTCTGCCCGAAAAAACGCCACCGCACGAGGAGCTCGAAAAGCTGCGAGGTATGGTGAATACCGACAAAATCAACGTCGGTGAGGCGGTAAAGCTCCTTAATCACTATAGAAAGGGATGCTAAAATATGAGTGATAACGGCGGTCTTGACGTAAGCAAGGTTATCAGTGTGATAATGGAAAACCCCAAGCTCATAGAAGAAATATCCGCGCTCGTAAGCGCAAAGGACGCACCTAAAGAGATGAGCGAAAGCGCAGTCGAGAAGCCGGCTGAAGTCGCGGCAGAGCCTACACAAGAAAGTCAGCCCGCGTCTGCGATGCCTGCATATAGCAGAGGCAACAGAGCGCAGCTGCTCGGCGCGCTGAAGCCCTACGTCTCGAAGGAAAGAGCAAAGGCAATAGACTCAATGCTCTCTATTGCCGATATACTCGATATGATGAGAGCGAGGTAGAATATGTATTCGCGAAGCTATTATCAAGATGAAGAAAAGCTAATGCCACCTGAAAATTATAACGGCACGGCACTCTTGCAAAAGGAGGAAACTCAAAGCGACGCTGTTGAGACTTCTCTGCCCTTGCCGGATTTAAGTTCTATATTAGATGAGCAAAAGCGCGAAGACGATGACGCGAGCGTTCTCGCAGGGCTCTCTAATCTGCCGTTTTTGTCGGGAATATTCGGCAAAGGCGGCGCGCTGAGGCTTCCGAAAATCGGTACGGAAGAAATACTTATTTTAATGGCCGCAGGATTTCTCTTTTTCTCTAAAAACGGAGATAAGGAAACTGCTATAATTCTGCTGGTTTTATTACTTATTAACTAATTTTTGTCAATTTTAGTTTACAAATCGGGTGCTTTGCGATTAAATTTCGCTTGGCACCCGATGATTTTTATTTATTAGAAGATCGAAAATTGATTAGTTTCCGAGAGTCCGTCAAGAACGTGATTTCTGCGGAGAATCTCTATTACCGTCTTGGAAATTCCCGTATGCTCACGAAGCTCCTGGATTGAGAAAATATCGTAATTGTCGCGCGCCTCAATTATCTTCTCGGCGGCGGTTTCACCAAGTCCGGAGAGCGAGTTGAATGGCATTCTTATCTTGCCGTTCTCGGGCAAGAATGCGGTCGCATCCGACTTTTTCAAGTCAACGTTGAGGAATTTAACGCCTCTTGCCAGAGCCTCTCTGACTAGATAAAGTGTCTGACAGGTTTCGTTCTCCTTTGCCGTTGCCTCATTGCCCTTATCCTCTATTTCCTTGATATGAGCGTTTACTCCCTCATAGCCCTTACCGACTATCTCGGCATCGAAGCCACCCGGAGCAACGGTGAGAAATGCGGCGTAGAACTCCATCGGGTAATAAATCTTGTACCAGGCAAGACGGATAGCAGACATAACGTATGCGGCTGCATGCGCCTTCGGGAACATATACTTAATCTTCTTGCATGACCAGATGTACCACTCGGGTACGTCGTGAGAAAGCATTTCAGCCTCCCACTCGGGACGCAATCCCTTACCCTTTCTTACAGACTCCATTATATCGAACGAGAGCTTACTCTCGAGTCCGTGAGCTATAAGATAAAGCATAATACTGTCACGAGTTCCGACAACCTCGGAAATGTTGCACGTCCCCTGCTTGATAAGCTCCTGCGCGTTGCCAAGCCAAACGTCAGTACCGTGCGTCAA
This sequence comes from Clostridia bacterium, assembly GCA_017936125.1. Next base: position 19,551 of record JAGBGE010000024.1, on the reverse strand, counting down.
GCCTGAAATCTGCACGAGGTCGGCAAAGGTTTTCGGCTTTGCTTCAACGAGAACCTGCTGTAAGAAGCGAGTGCCAAACTCGGGAATACCAAAGGTCGCGAGCTGGCTGCCGCCGATGTCGGCAGGTGTGATTCCCAGCGGCTTCGTGGATTCGAACAGCTCGTATATCGTCTTGTCATTCATCTTAACGTCAAGAACGCTGGTATTTGTATACTTCTCAAGCATCTTATACTTGGTCGGAATATCGTGTCCGAGCTCGTCGAGCTTAAGTATCGTATCGTGAAGATAGGAGAACTGGAAGTGCGTGGTTACGGTGTCGGCATTGGGATCGTCGGCAGGATGCTGAACGGGTGTGAAATCATAGATGTCGTACTCATTAGGCACAACTATGATACCGCCGGGATGCTGACCTGTCGTTTTCTTGATACCCATAATTCGAGTAGCCATATACGCTATCTGCGCCTTGGGAATTTTTATACGGCACTCCTCAAGGTATTTGGCAACGTAGCCCCACGCGGTCTTGCTGGCAAGACCTGTTATCGTTCCTGCGCGGAACACGTGTCCCTCACCGAAGAGCTCCTCGGTGTACTTATGTACCTTACCCTGTACGTCGCCCGAGAAATTGAGGTCGATATCGGGAGATTTGTCACCGTAGAAGCCAAGGAAGGTCTCAAAAGGTATATCGTGACCGTCCTGATAGAGCATCTCACCGCAGACAGGGCAAGCCTTGTCAGGCAGGTCGAAGCCAGAGCCAACCGAGCCATCGGTGAAGAATTCGGAATGACGGCACTTTAAGCATCTGTAATGGGGGGGAAGCGGGTTAACCTCGGATATACCCGACATCGTAGCTACGAACGACGAGCCTACCGAGCCACGCGAGCCGACCTGATAGCCGAGGCTCTCGGAATACGCAACCAGCTTAACCGCTATCATATAAAGCACGGCAAAGCCGTTGTTGATAATAGAGGTAAGCTCCTTATCAAGTCGCTTTTCCACTATTTCTGGAAGGTTATCGCCATACCACTCGTGCGCTCTGTTCCAGCAGGAGCTGATGAGCTCCTCCTTTGCGCCCGGAAGATCGGGCTCGTATCTGCCCTCCGGAATCGGACGTATTTTCTCAAACATATCCGCTATTTTATTAGGGTTAACGATTACGACCTCGCGCGCAATATCCTCGCCAAGATAGGAAAACTCCTCGAGCATCTCGTCGGTCGTACGAAGATAAATAGGCTCATCCTTGTCGGCGTCCTTGAACTTCATACCCGAGAGCAGAATTCTTCTGTAAATCTCGTCCTCTTGATTCAGGAAATGTGCGTCGCAGGTAGCGCAAACAGGCTTGTCAAGCTTCTTGCCCAGCTCGTATATACGGCGGTTTATATCACGCAGAGCCTCCTCGTCTGCAACCTTGCCCTCTGCAATGAGGAACTTATTGTTACAGATAGGCTGTATTTCAAGATAATCGTAGAATGAGGCTATCTCCTCTATTTCCTCCGCCTTCTTGCCCGCGAGAATGGCCTCGTAGAGCTCTCCCGAAACGCAGGCAGAGCCGATTATAAGCCCGTCTCTATACTGCTCGATTACGGTTTTGGGCATTCGCGGCACCTTTCGCTGCCTGCCGAAGCCACCGTAATAGTTAAGATAGCTGAATGAAATAAGCTTATAAAGGTTTTTTAGTCCTTCTTTATTTTTAGCGAAAATTATCATATGATAAGCGGGAAGCTTGAGTGGATCAACGCTCTCACTCATCGAACTTATAGCAGCCTCGAAGTCGGTAATTCCCTCCTTCTTAAGTCTATCGAGCATTATTATGAATATTCTCGCAAGCACCTCGGCATCATCCGACGCTCTGTGATGGTGGAAATCGCCTATGTTATAGTGCTCTACTATTGTATCGAGCTTGTGATTTTTAAGCTCGGGGTTTACGTATTTTGAAAGACCGAGAGTGTCGAGATACGCATTGTTGAATGGCATCTCCTGTCGCTCCGCGGCAACTCGGATAAATCCAACGTCAAAGTTCGCATTGTGCGCTATCAGAAGCCTGTCCCCAGCAAATTCAAAGAACATCTCAAGCGCTTCTTTTTCCTTAGGCGCGCCCTTGACGTCATCGTTGGTAATTGAGGTAAGCTTGGTAATTTCCTCTGGAATCTCGGTCTCGGGGTCAACGAAAATATCGAAGCGGTCGATAATCTCGCCTGCTTTGATTTTGACCGCGCCTATCTCAATTATCTTGCAGGTGCGGTTGGAAAGTCCCGTCGTTTCTATATCGAAAACGACCATTTCATCATCAAACGCGGGATAGCTTTTGCCAAAAATGCACTTCGCCGTATCGTTGACGAAATACGCCTCGATACCGTAGAGAATTTTCAAGTCCTTATTTTTCGACTTCTCAAGTGCAAGCATTACCTCGGGGAACGACTGAACGTTGCCGTGGTCTGTAACGGCAATAGCCTTGTGCCCCCAGCGAATAGCCGTGTCTACAATCTCAGCAGGTGTGATGATAGCGTCCATCTGCGACATATTGGAGTGCAGGTGAAGCTCTACTCGCTTTTCGGGTGCGCTGTCATTACGCTGCGCTATGCTTATGCTCTTTATTCCAAGGGCGGAAATGTAAGGCTCGTTATCAAATTTGTCGATCTGTACTTTTCCGAGAACAGCAACGTGCATTCCGTTCTTCAAGCCTTTTGCCCAACCAATTTCCTCGTTTGGTAAAGTTTTCTTTACATATACTGCCGATGCACCATCAGAAATACCTATCGTACAGGAGGTTTTGTCACCAGCTCTGGTTTCCTTCATCGCAACGTCAAAGACAGTACCAAGCACCAGGACTCTGCCCTTAACGCTCGGAGCATCCGAAAGTGAAGTGGGCTCGGAAATCTCAAACTCGTCACCGAAAATTTGCTCGAATTTCTCAAATTCATAGGTGGTAGCACCCATCTTGTAGCTATGCTCACCGACGGCCTCGGCAATACCCGTGGCGCTGGAAATGCCCGCACGAGCCTCGAAATCATAGTATGGATCAGCGGCTTTTGCCGCCTCCTCCTGCGCCTTTGCTCTCTCCTGGCGCTCACGAATAAAGCGCGCTCTGCTCTCCTCCTCGGCACGCGCCAGAATCTCCTCGCGTATTCTCTCGCACTCTATGCGACGCTCATCCGCGCCCTTGCCCTCTCCGATCACTATCTTGCGATCTATTCCGTATCTACTACGCAAAATGTTCGCAAGAATCTGCTCGGTGTCTGCGCTTTTTACAAAGCTGACGCCCGACGCCTCAAAGGGTATAAGAATTCTGATTGTTTCACCGTCGTCGAGATACTCCGCATTCGAGAAAAAGCCGTTGGTAACCGCGCCGCAAAGCGCTGCCTCACAGGCTATTTCGTCAAAATAGCCTATGTCGAACGACTCGGGGGGAAAATGCGGCAAAATCTTAAAGGACTGAGCGGAGTAAAGCTCACGGCATTCGTCCTCAATTTCGTATATAAGCTCTGCGTCCTCGTGAGAATCAAAGGAAAGGTCAACCTCAACTCTCATCGGGTCCTTAGTATATCTGAAGCGCGCGGAATGTCCCCGACGGAGAAGGCTCGCCTTCTCTTCCGTAGGGCTGTATCTTGAAAATACGTCAAAAAATTTCTTTTCCGCTTGCATTTATTTTTCCTTTCAACTATTGCTTACATCTTTTTTATTTCTGCTATAAGCTCGTCTACTATATTTTTTTCATCTATTTTTCTTATAATCTCGCCCTTCTTGAAAAGCAATGCTTCACCGACACCGCCGGCAATGCCGATATCCGCCTCACGTGCTTCACCGGGACCGTTCACAGCGCAGCCCATAAGGGCAACCTTAATATTTTTTCGGTCAAGCCCCTCGCTCTTTGCCCGAGCCTTAAATTCCTTGAAAATAGGAATAAGATCGATTTTCGTTCTACCGCATGTAGGACAGGAAATAATGTCCATTCCGGACTCCGCAGAAAGCGAAAGCGAGTCAAGGATTCGTCTAGCGGCAGAAATCTCCTCGATAGGATTATCGGTAAGTGAAACTCTGAGAGTATCACCTATGCCCTCTGCCAGAAGCGTGCCGATGCCTATGCTACTCTTGACTATCGCTCTGTCGCCTGCTCCTGCCTCGGTAACTCCAAGATGAAGCGGGAAATCGGTCTTCTCCGCAAGGATGCGATTGGCTTGTATCATAGTCTGCACGTCCGAGGACTTGACGGATATGAGAATATCCTGAAAGTCAAGCTCCTGAAGAATAGATGCGTGATATAGCGCCGACTCGGCAAGAGCCTTCGCGGTAGGCGAACCGTGCTTTTTCAGTATTGACTCCTCAAGAGAGCCGGAATTAACGCCGATTCTGATAGGAATACCTCGCTCGCGGCAAGCCAGGACAACCTCGCGAACCTTGTCGCGAGATCCGATATTACCCGGGTTAATGCGTATCTTATCAACCCCTGCTCTCGCAGCGGCTACGGCTATTTTGTAATTAAAATGAATGTCCGCAACAAGCGGAACAGTTACGCCGCGCGACTTGATAGCCGCGAAGGTATCTACCGACTCGATATCGGGGGCGGTGATTCTGACAATATCACAGCCCGACTCAGCAAGTGCTGCTACCTGACGGTAGGTTGCCTCGATATCATGAGTGTCGGTATTGGTCATTGACTGAATCGAAATGGGGGCGGTGCCGCCAATTCTGACACCGCCAACAGTAACCTCGCGAGTCCTTCTTCTGTAATCGTTATATTTCAAGGGTGTTTCCTATCCTATAATGAGCATTATTACGTCTTTTATGAGTATTATCACCGAGAGACCGAGAAGCACAGCAAGGCCTACGGCATTGATAGTTGCCTCAATCCTATCGGGAATTTTCTTGCCTGATACCATTTCCGCGAGAATCGTTATCATTCTTCCACCGTCAAGTGCGGGAATAGGCAAAAGATTCATTACTCCCAGGTTGATGCTGATAATCGCCACTATATTGAGAAGCTGAAGCACTCCTGCTCTCGCAGCATCTCCTATGGCAGCGGAAATTCCTACGGGGCCTGAAACGGCATTAAGACCGTATCTGCCACGGATAAGGTCGATTATTCCCTCCCAGGTCATACGGATTATCAGCGCCGATTTAGAGAATGCGTATCCCATAGTATTGCCAAAGGTTTTTTCCTTGGCAACTATCATAAAGTCCATCATACCAAAGACCTGACCGGAATCCTCCGCGGTAGGAAATTCAACGTTTTCAAGAACGATTTCCTCGCCGTCACGAATAACCGTGAGGTCGACAGGCTCATTGCCGCGGCGCATAATTTCATAAGAAAGCTCGTCGGCAATTCTCACGCGCTTACCGTCCACTCTGATAATCGTATCACCTGCCATAAGTCCGGAATCCTCGGAGGAAATCTCATACTCGGTATCCTGGAAGCTGTGCACCGTGGTGCCGCCGATACGAACAAATGCGGTGATGATTATTACTGCGATAACGCCTGCAAGAATGTTTATAGTCGCGCCAGCAACCGTGATTATAAGTCGCTGCCAAGCAGGCTTTTTGTTAAAGGCGTTCGGGTCGTCGGATTCCTCATCCTCACCTGCCATAGCAACGTATCCGCCAAGGGGTACGGCGGATATTGCATAGCAAATACCCGTCTTTTTAGAGGTATATTTAAGAATTTTCGGTCCCATTCCTATCGAGAATTCCTTGATAGTTACCTTGAATATTCTTGCAAAAATATAGTGTCCGAATTCGTGTATAAAAATAAGAAAGCCGAAAACTAAAATTGCTATAAGTACGGTTAATATTGTGCCCAAAGTGTTTCTCCTGTTATTTTAATGTGATAGCGCGCGCCTCACGGTCGGCGGCTATGATTTCGTCGAGCGACACAGCATTTCTTGCAGCCGTCATACGCTCGTAGGTGTTGATTACGCTCTCGGATATCTCGTGGAACTTAATTTTCCCGCTAAGGAATGCCTCGACCGCGACCTCGTCCGCCGCGTTGAGTACCGCGGGCATCGCGCCACCGTCAAAGAGAGCTCGCTTCGCCATAGAGAGCAGCGGAAACGCCTCAAGGTCGGGAGGCAAAAAGGTCAGCTTGCCTAGCGAGATAAGATCAAGCGGTGCGACCACGCCCTCGTGCCTCTCGGGATAATCGACTGCGTACTGAACGCAGGCGCGCATATCGGGAAGCGAAAATTCGCCGATAATTGCATTATCAATATATTCAACGGCTGAGTGAAGTATACTCTCACGGTGAACGACAACCTCGATTTTCTCTGCATCCACAGAGAATAGATGCGCCGCCTCAATTATCTCAAATCCCTTGTTCATAAGGGTTGCGCTATCCACCGTAATTTTCTTACCCATTCTCCATGTTGGGTGAGCAAGAGTGTCGGCAAGGGTGACCTGACGGAGCTCATCACGGCTCTTGCCGAAGACCGGACCGCCCGAGGCGGTGAGTATGATACGGCGAAGCTCTGCTTTTCTGCCCGATTTTAATGACTGAAAAATCGCAGAATGCTCGCTGTCAACCGGAATTATCTCTGCATTATTCTCTCTGGCAAGGCGCATAACTATCTCGCCTGCGATAACAAGCGACTCCTTGTTAGAAAGGGCAAGCCGCTTTCCCGACTCGAGAGTGGCAAGAGTGGGAGCAAGCCCCGCCTCGCCAAGTATGGAATTTACAACCGTGTCGGCTGCGCTTGCCTTAACGCTCTCACATATCGCATTCTTGCCGGAAAGTACCGTTGTATCCGTATCGGCAAGTCGCGTGCGCAGCTCGCCTGCGGCAGCCTCGTCCGCCATAACCACGGTGGTCGGTGAAAATCTCCTCGCCGCTTCCTCTGCCGCAATATAATCGCGGTTGGCGGTGATTAAATCCACCTTATATCCTCGTGCCTCTGCAACCTCTTGCGCCTGTCTGCCGACAGAGCCGGTCGCGCCGAGAATAGCAATAGTTTTAGTCATAGATCAATTTTCTCCTATAATACGGAGTTTTTCGGTTTCAAAAACCGCCACGCTACCTATGGTCGCGGCGGTTTTTTCATTACATTGTAAAGGGTGGTAATATCGCAATAAGTATCAGCAAAACGGTCGTTACGGCAAGAAGCGAATCAAATCTATCCATTACTCCACCGTGACCGGGGAAAATTCTACCGTAATCCTTAACTCCGTACTCGCGCTTGATGAGCGAGGCAACGAGGTCGCCGAGCTGTGAAACTACGGAAAGAAGGAAGCCGAGTATGAAAAGATACAGGTAATTAACCTGAATATTTACAACTACGAAATCCAGCGCAAGACCGTACAAAGGAAGAAGAAGCGTAACCGTAAGGATACCGCCTACCGCGCCCTCAACCGTCTTCTTCGGGCTGATCTCGGGTATCAGCTTATGCTTACCGAACATCATACCGAATGCATACGCGCCCGCGTCGCAAAGCCAGGATGCAAGGCATGCAAGAACGATAAGAAATACTCCTATATCCTTATCCATATATCTGAGAAGCGAAAGCGACGAAAATGACACAACCACATACGTAATCGCGGTGAATATCTCGGAAATCCTTGCAAACGGTATATTTCCCTTTGAGAACACGCTGATTCCCATCAAGAGAAGCATATACACGAAAAGTGATGCTGCAAGCACCGCAAGATAGGTGATAAAGCTGCTCTCCTCAACGAAATATCCAAACTGCGGAAATGCTGCCGCAAGGAGATACGCAGGGATGACCACAAGCAGCCTGCGCTCTACTCCGAAGACACGAAGAAATTCAAACGCGGCTCTAACCGCTATTATAGAAAGGACTATTGGATATATTATATAATTTGAAAAAATTACAATAGGCAGCGCGATAACAATTAATATTAGCGCCGTTATAAGTCTTTGTTTCATTTGCTTTCTGTATTGGCCTCACTTTCGGAATCCTCTGGATCAAGGCCGCCGAAGCGACGGCTTCTAAGGTAAAAATCGGATATACATTTTTCGACATCCTCCTGACTGAAATCAGGCCAGAGGGTGTCGGTTATAATAAACTCTGAATAGGCAATCTGCCAAAGAAGAAAGTTAGATATACGCAAGTTGCCGCCCGTTCTGATAACAAGGTCGGGGTCGGGAGAAGCAGCAGTATACATATAGCGTGAAAGAATGTCCTCGGTAAGCGCGGTGTGCCCGTCGGCGATAGCCAGATTGGCCGCATTTACTATCTCGCTCCTGCCACCGTAGTTCAAGGCTATATTGCAGACGAACGGGTGTCCTGCGGTCACTCTCTCCGCCTCTATGCATTTCTCACGGAGGCTCTCGGCGAGCCCGGATTTATCACCGACAAATTTAACCGTAAAGTCGATTTCTTTTGAGGCGCTTTTTTTAATTATCTCATCCGCGTATTGCTCAAATATATTCATAAGAGCATCGACCTCCTCTCTAGGCCTTCTCCAATTCTCTGTCGAAAAGGCATAAAGAGTGACGTGCTGCACGCCTATTTTTCTTAATGCGCGCAGTACGTTGATTACATTTTTCGCCCCCTCCGCGTGACCTGCGCTTCTCGGCAAGCCACGCTTTTTCGCCCATCTGCCGTTTCCGTCCATAATGATGGCAACAGACTTTGGGGGTATCTGGGTATTCTTCGGTTCTTCCTTGAAAATTGCCAAAATAAGCTCCTGTTTTGAGAAATTAAATCTCCATTATTTCCTTTGCCTTTTTTGCGGTAATACTGTCAATTTCCTTGATGTACTTATCGGTAAGATCCTGAACGTTCTTATCCGAAGCCTTAGCCTCGTCCTCGGTCATAACAGAATTCTTCTTGTCTGCCTTTACCTTATCGTTAGCGTCACGGCGGATGTTACGGATAGCAACCTTCGCGTCCTCACCGAGCTTGGAGATCTGCTTGGAAAGCTCCTTTCTGCGCTCCTCGGTAGTGGGGGGGAAGGAAAGACGGATAGCAGTACCGTCACTCTGGGGATTGATACCGAGATCGGATGTAAGAATCGCCTTCTCGATACCCTTCATAATAGACTTATCCCAAGCGGTGATCATAATAGTGCGAGCATCGGTAACCTTGATCTCCGCGATAGAGGAGATAGGTGTGGGAGAGCCGTAATAATCAACGCTGATCTTCTTGAGAACGTCGGGATTAGCTCTGCCTGCTCTTATTGTAGACAGATTATCTTCATAAGACGCAATAGTCTTCTTCATTTTTTCTTCGTAAATTTTAGTATCAAGCTTCATAGTGTTAACCTCGCCTTTCAAATTTATGTAAAAATTAAAATATTATTCTGCGCTAATAACAGTTCCAACGCTCTCTCCGCTCATAGCTTTAAGAATATCGTCGGGAGTCTTGAGTCCGAAAACTCGTATAGGCATACCTGCCGACAGACAGAATGCCGTCGCGGTAGCGTCGATTGCCTTAAGATTTTTGGCGAGAACCTCAGATGCCTTAATGTTAATAATAGGCTTGGCATCAGGATTGCTCTTAGGATCATCACTGTAAATGTAGTCAATATTCTTCGCCATAAGCATAGCGTCAGCGCCGATCTCCGCAGCCCTCACCGCGCCCGCGGTGTCTGTCGAGAGAAACGGAACGCCAAGTCCGCCGCCGAGAATCACTATCTTTCCTGCCGAAAGCGCTTCCTTTGCCGCGTCAGACGAATAATGCTCTGCGAAGGGATACATAGCAACGGAGGTCATAACCACCGCCTCCGCGCCTGCTCTAACAATTGCGTCCTTCAGGCAAATAGAGTTAATAACCGTAGCAAGCATACCCATACGGTCGGCATCAATACGATCCATCTCACCACCCGATCTGCCGCGCCAGATATTGCCTGCACCTACTACAATAGCTATCTCGTAACCCTTATCACTGCATTCCTTGAGGGTTGCGGCAACCTTGTCGACAAAATTGCAGTCGTAAATCTCACCCGTACCGGCAGAGAGCGCCTCTCCCGAGAGCTTAAGTAATACGCGTTTCATATATTTAACATCCCCTTTTATAAAAATCCGTTTGATTATCTGCCCTGCTTCATAGCAACCGCACGTCTTGCCTTATCGGCAATATTAGCAGCTGTGAGACCGTACATCTCAAGAAGCTCGGGAACCTGACCGCTTCTGCCAAAGGTGTCCTGTACACCAACGCGAAGCACGGGAACCGGATAAGTCTCCGCAAGAGCCTCGCAAACCGCTGCGCCAAGACCGCCAACGATGCTATGCTCCTCTGCTGTGACGATAGCGCCAGTCTTCTTAGCCGCGCTGACGATAAGCTCCGTGTCAAGCGGCTTAATTGTATGTAGGTTTATAACGCCGGCAGAGATACCCTCTGCGGCGAGAATATCGGCTGCCTCAAGCGCAAGGTGCGCCATATATCCGTTAGCGACAATTGTAACGTCACTTCCCTCTCGGTAGGTAACGCCCTTGCCGATTTCAAACTTATAATCGGGAACGATCTCCGGTGTAAGATCCGGTACTGCGAATCTGCCGAAGCGAAGATAGCAGGGACCGTCGTGATTAAGCACCGCCTCAACCGCTGCGAAAGCCTCGGTAGCATCGGCAGGACAAATCACCGTCATTCCGGGAATAGTGCGCATAAGCGCGAGATCCTCGTTACACTGATGCGTCGCACCGTCCTCGCCAACCGTGATGCTGGCGTGCGTGCCGACGATATTTACGTTAAGGTGGGGATAACCGATAGTATTTCTCACCTGCTCATAGGCTCTGCCAGCCGCGAACATCGCAAACGAGGTGGCAAACACCTTCCTGCCCGTAGCGGCTATACCCGCCGCAACGCTGACCATATTGCCCTCGGCAATACCGCAGTCGAAAAATCTGTCGGGAAACTTCTTCTTGAACATACCCGTCTTGGTAGCTGCCGCAAGGTCAGCGTCAAGAACGAGGAAATCATATTTTTCACCAAGCTCGGCAAGCGCTGCGCCGTAGCTCTCTCTTGTTGCCTTCTTATCTGCCATTGTCTTTACCTCTTACTTAAGTGTTTCTGCAATTTTCTCAAGGTCGGCAATAGCAATATTATACTGCTCCTCCTTGGGTGCCTGACCGTGCCACTCGCACTTGTTCTCCATAAAGGAAACGCCCTTGCCCTTAACCGATTTAGCAATTATCGCAGTAGGCTTGCCCTTTACCGTTCTCGCCTCGGCGAATGCTGCCTCGATTTCATCGAAGTCGTGCGCATCGATAGTGATAACGTGCCAGCCGAATGCACGGAATTTCTCATCATGGGGTGTAGGATTCATTACCTCTGTAATAGCACCGTCTATCTGCAATCCGTTGAGGTCGATTACCGCGACGAGATTATCAAGCTTGTAGTGCGCTGCAAACATCGCAGCCTCCCAAACCTGTCCCTCCTCGCTCTCTCCGTCACCGAGAACGGTGTAAACGCGATAGGAATCGCCGCCCACCTTGGCGGAAAGCGCCATACCGCAGGCTGCGGAAATGCCGAGTCCGAGCGAACCTGTCGACATATCAACGCCGGGAGTGCCCTTCATATCAGGGTGCCCCTGAAGATACGACGAGGTTTTACGAAGAGTTTTGAGATCTTCCTTCGGGAAAAATCCACGCTCCGCAAGCGTCGCGTAAAGCGCAGGCGCGGTGTGTCCCTTAGAAAGAACGAAGCGATCTCTCGCAGGATTCTTGGGATCGCTTGGATCTACGCGCATTTCCTCAAAATAGAGATATGCCATTATATCTGCTATCGAAAGCGAGCCGCCGGGATGACCGCATTTAGCGTTATACACGCTGTCAACGATGCTGATTCTTAAATTGTTTGCAATTTGCTCTAGAGTTTTTTTCTTTGTCTGTTCCATAAAACGCTCCGTAAAATGTTTTCGAATAATATTTTACTACAAATTCCCTCAAATGTCAATATATATTATGTATTAAATAAGTTTATTTACAATTTGCGATTTGTAGATGAAGATTACAAAAAGCACTTGACTTTAGACAAAATATGTGATATAATACCTTTCGTATAATGCTTTATAGCAATTATTTTTGGAGGTTGCATGGACGACGGCGACGGGTACCCTAACAGTACCGTAAAATACGTTTATATTCAGGCTTAGCCATACTTTCGGGTACGGTTATGCCTTTTTTTGCTGTTTTTCAGGCGGTCTCTAAGTGAAAAATACTAAAACATTTTTGAAAGGTAAAAGTAAAAAAGAAAATTTATCATGGAAATTCACATAATAATTATCGTTGTTTGTGTAATTCTATCAGCCTATTTCTCGGCTACGGAAACTGCGTTTTCCACGTTTAACCGCATAAGAATGAAGAACTTCGCGGAAAAAGGTAATAAAAAGGCGGCTCTCGTTCTGAAGCTTTCGGATAATTACGACTCGCTGATTTCTACAATTCTTATAGGCAACAACATCGTTAATATTCTCGCATCGGCTATGAGCACGCTGCTCTTCGCGAAGCTGATCTCAAATCAGGATCTTGCGGCGACAGTTTCGACCGCGGTGCTCACTGTTGTCGTGCTTGTTTTCGGTGAGATTTCGCCTAAAACTATGGCGAAGAATTCTCCCGAATCATTCGTACTATTCTCTGCTCCTATTATCAACTTCTTCTACATAATCCTGACTCCCTTCAACCTAATTTTCAGAGGTTGGCAGAGGCTTCTTGCAAAGCTTTTCAAAAAGCAGGACGATCAGGGTATGACCGAAGAAGAGCTTATCTCTATCATTGAGGAGGCTGAAGAAGATGGTGACATTGACAAAGAGGAAAGCAACCTTATCAAGAGTGCTATCGAATTTGGCGACCTAGAGGTCGGCGACATCTTCACACCCAGAATTGACGTAACAGGTCTTCCCGCAAACGCGAGTAAGGAAGAGGTGGCAAAAACCTTTGCCGAATCGGGTTATTCAAGGCTCCCGGTTTACGAGGGCGATATTGATAACGTAATCGGTATTCTTTATTACAAAGACTTCTATACCACTGCATACAAAACTAACGTTTCCCTTGAAGAGATAATCAAGCCCGTAATATTCGTGGCAACTACTCAGCCCGTAAACGAGCTTATGAAGGAATTACAGGAAAAGCAGCTGCATATGGCTATTGTAACCGACGAGTTTGGCTCTACGGCAGGTATCGTGACGCTCGAGGATATTCTCGAGGAAATCGTTGGCGAAATCTGGGATGAGCACGACGAAATCGTCGAGGAAATCAAGGAGCTTGGCGACAAGAAATATATGGTTTCCGGCAGAGCGAACACCGAAAAACTCTTCTCACTTCTCGATATTGACGTTGACGAGGAGATTGAGGCTGTCACGGTTGGCGGTTGGGCTATGGAAATTCTCGGCAGGATTCCCGAGGTCGGTGACACCTTCGAGGATCACGGACTTGCGGCAGAGATCGTTGAAATGGACGGCAGACGAGTTGAGAGCATACACGTAACTGATATGCGAGAAAACGAGGATGATGACGTCGAAAATGATGACGACGAAGATAGTAGCGAGGACGAAAAACAGCAGAGTTTCTTCAAATAATCATAACTTTTATTTACAAAAAGCGCACTCGGAAATGCATTTTTGCATTTCCGAGTTTTTTTATTTTGCTTTTATTGCCTTTTTTATATCACGTTTATCTATTTTCAAAATGGCAATTACAGCAACTGTGAGCGATGCTGAAAAAAGCATTTTGAGGAATATCCAAACCCCCGATACACTACTGCCGCCAAAGCGGAAAAGATTCCGGGTCACGAGAGTAACAATGAGTGAAACGATAAGAGGCAGAGCTATCGAGGGAAGCGGAGATATACTGAAGCTAACGCGTTTCCTAAGTCGCAAAATGGAGAGCGTAAAATTGTAGGCTTCCATAACCACGATAACGATAGCATATCCCATTATGCCAAGGCGAGGAATTAAGAGCCAGACGAGAATTACCGAGAGAAGCGAGTCGGTAATGTTCACCCACATAGAGAAAACCTGCTCGCCTATGCCCTTTAGCATCGAGTCGGCAACGTGGTCGAGGTACATTATCGGCACGATAAACGCAAGAGTGGATATGTAATATCCCGCGTCATAGGAGTTATATACCACATAGCCGAGCTCCTCGGCAAACGTAAATAAGAAGACCGAGCAAATAGTGGCATATGAGAGAGTTGTATTGAGGGCTTTTGTGGCGATACGCTGCATCCTAGTGACTCTGCCTGCGGCAAGGTCCTCTGCAAATTCGGGAACTAGCAGGCCCGCAAACGAGGAAAGCGGTGACATTGGATATATTATCATCGGCAACGCCATTCCGTGAAGCACTCCGTAGTGAGAATAGGCTTCGCTCGTGCTTTCACCGTGCTCACGCAGCTTCTTTGGAATGAGTATATGCTCGACGTTCAGAAGAAGCGAACGCACGTATGCGGAAAAGGCGAGCGGCAGTGCCATTTTCGCAACCGAAGGAATCTCCGGTGACTGCTTCCCTGCTCTCGCAAAATGTCGGTGGCGGTCAAATAGAAATTCAAGAAAAATAAGAACGAATCCAAGCATCTCGGTGAGCGTAATTCCGATGCACAGACCGACAACCGCGCTGACGATTCCGCCCTGCGCCATATTCGTAACGAGAACTACCGTGAGGGCAATCTTGATAAACTGGCAAAAAACCGAAACGGCTGCGTTGAAGCCCACTCGCTTGACTCCGACAAAATAACCCGAAAATACCGAGCCGAGCGCTGTCGGAACGAGAGAAAACGCAAGCACCTTGAGCGAGGTGACGGTGCGCTCGTCGGATAGCACTCTAGTGCCGAGAAAATCCGCGCCGAAAAATAAAAATAAGGTCGCAAGCACACCAAAGAGTGAGGAATAAAGCAGCGAGCCGCGCAATACCCTGCCAACCTCTCCGGGCTTCCCCTCGCCTAGCGCAGATGCAACGAGTCTGGTCACTGTCAGGCTGATGCCCGAGGTGGCGAAGGTGACGGCAAATGAATATACGGTTGTCACGAGAGTGAAGAGTCCCGTACCCTCAGCGCCCACGGTGCGTGAGATAAAAGCGCCAAAGAACATTGACACAGTACGCATCGCAAGTCCGACCAGGGTTAAAAGAATTCCGCTTCTGAAAAAGCGCATTTTATCGCTCATATAATCTCCAAAAAACAAAAATACTTTCTACATTTATATGAAATTTCACTAATAAATATCATTCGCGGGGGCTATTTTAAGCATAGGTTTACAATATATTAAATTTCTTACAAAAAATTTCAAAAAACCCTTGCATTTTTATGATTTATATGCTATAATAACCCTTGCTGATTTATGCAAATAAATAATTTATATAAAATTTTCGTCTTTTAGACGGGATTTTTGGAGGTGTAAAAATGGCTAAGTGCAGTATCTGCGGTAAGGGCGTTGCTTTTGGACACAACGTTTCTCACTCCAACCGTAAGACCAACAGAACCTGGAAGCCCAACATTCGTAGGGTTAAGGCTGTAGTAAACGGAACTAATACTACTGTTTACGTTTGCTCTCGTTGCCTTCGTTCGGGAAAGATCGAGCGTGTATAAGGTTATTAAAAAGCTCTGCTCAAACGGCAGAGTTTTTTAATTATATAAGAATATATGAAGACTTTAATTGTTGACGAAAGAATTTCACTTCCCTGCGAAAGAGCGCTATTGCTTGGCGGCTACCACGTGCTGAAGCTGCCTCGCGACTCGCATCTAGGCGAGCCTGTATGCTCCCATCCCGATACCGTTCTATTCTATGCTGACGGTGAGATAATTACAACCGCTGAGTATTGCGACGAGGCTCTCTTCTTCTTCAGCGATATGCGTGAATACTGCCCCGCTGTCAAGCTATCCTTCACAGCAGACGAACGCAAAGCATCCTATCCGCAGGACTGTATTATGAATGCGCTGGTTATTGGCAAAAAAATATTTGCTAAAACCGATACTCTCTCGATTGATATTAAAGAATTTGCGAAAGAGCACGGATTTACTCTCGTACACACGAAGCAGGGCTACCCTGCCTGCGCGGTGCTCACCTTCGGCAATTCGGCTATAACTGCCGACAGAGGAATGGCGGCGGTGCTGGAGCGCGAGGGCGTAAACGTCACCCTGGTACGCGAGGGATATATTCAGCTTGATGGCTGTGACTACGGATTTATAGGCGGTGCGTCGGAAGTTATCGGGGATAAGGTTTATTTCTTCGGTGATATTTCCGCCCATCCTGACGGAGAGTTGATTTGCGATACTATAAGTCGCGCCGGATATACTCCTATATCGCTCTCTGACGAGCCGCTACGCGACATGGGCGGAATGATTCTTCTTTAATACCGCGGCTACAACGATGCTGATTACAGGAACGAGCAAAAGTCCGACAAGACCGAAGAGCGCATAGCCCGCGTAAAGCATTATAAGAGTGGCTACCGGATGAAGATTCAGGCTCTTGCCGACTATCTTTGGCTCGGAGAATTGACGCACGACGGTATTCACCACAAACAGAACGAGCAGACCTATGCCGAGGAAATGATTGCCTGTGGCTATCTCGAAAATCCCCCAGGGAACGAGCACGGTTCCTACGCCTATTACGGGTAGAATATCGAGAAGCGATACTACGAGTGCGACAAGCGGCGCGTTGCTCACCCCAAGCGATATGAAGCCTATCAGCATAATCGCAAAGGTTATGCCTACTATCAGAATATACGAGCGAAGATATTTTTTTACTGCGCTAAATGCTCCGTCACGCATATCCTCTATTTTCTTCAGCGCTCTTTCGGGCAGGAGAGATGAGAGAAAGGCGTTTATTCGCTCGAGGTCAAGCGATAAATAGACAAGCGCAATAACGGTCACAAGCAGGAAGAACAGAATGCTTGGAACTGCGCCAACCCAAGATGTAACGGCAGCGCCAAGGCTGGTCAGCGCGGAAGAGAGCATTTGATTTATAGCGCTGCTTATCCTCTCGCGAAGCTCGAGCGGAATTGCGTTGCCCAATATCGAGGGTTCGGGTGATGTCAATGATAATATAAACTCATAGAGCCTGTTCCCCTCTCCAAAGCCAGAGAGAAAATGCCATGCAGCAGCCGTCATTCGCCATATAATAAGCGCTATGCCGCCGAAGATAATTCCCGTAAGAAAGAGTGACATCATAAGGCGAAGAACGCGCTCAGGTACTCCGATTTTCCGAGACAGGCGCTCGGCAGGCGATCTGGTAACTGTGGCAATAAGCCAGGCTATTATAAACGGAGATAATACGGGTAATAGATATTTAAGCAAAACGAGCGCTATTATGCCTAAAGCAAGTATGCCGAGGGCTATAAGTGAGTAATCTTTGATTTTTTTAATCATATTTCCTCCGTGGAATGTGATTTATTAAATTATAGACTGTAAAACAAAAAATAATAACATCCGAAGGGAGAAAACAAAAATGGTAGTAATTGAAATGGAACACGGCGGTAAAATTGAGCTTGAGCTCTACCCCGAGGCAGCGCCCAAGACGGTGGAGAATTTTATCTCTCTCGTTAACTCGGGCTTTTACGACGGACTTACCTTCCACAGAGTAATTCCCGGCTTTATGATTCAGGGCGGCGACCCTCTCGGCAACGGTATGGGCGGCGCTGATAAGGACATTATCGGTGAGTTCCGCGCTAACGGTCACCAGAACCCAATCAAGCACACTCGCGGTGTAATCTCTATGGCGAGAGCCTTCGACCCCAACTCCGCGTCCTCGCAGTTCTTCATTATGCACGCTGACGCTCCTCATCTCGACGGACAGTACGCGGCATTCGGCAAGGTTGTATCGGGTATTGAGGTTGTAGACGAGATTGCCTCTATTCCTACCGATTACAGCGACAGACCCAAGATTGCCGTAAGAATGAAAAAGGTATATATTGTATAATTTTTCAAAGAAAATACGCGTCAAAATACGCTATATTATGCAAAAATCCGAGGCGGATATTCCGTCTCGGATTTTCTTATTTTAAAATTTTCAGAACGTCATCAGGAGTGGCGGCAAGGTGAGTGAAGCCTGATGCCGAAAGCTCCTCGAGCGAGCCGTGTCCCCAGAGAACTCCAATGGAATCCACTCCGCAGATTCTCGCTCCCTCGGCATCGTACTTGCGGTCACCGATAAGCACGGTGGACTCAGGCAGAGCGCCTACGCTCTGCATACTGTATTCAAGCACCTGCCACTTGTGGTCACGGGTGATGCCAGATGCACCGCCAAGAAAGTCAAAATACTTATCAAGCTCGAAAAGAGATATTATCTTCTTCGCAGTATCCTCGGGCTTCGAGGTGGCTAAAATCACTGTTTTGCCACGCGCCTTCAGCTCACTGAGCATTTCAACAATGCCGTCGTAAAGCTTGTTGTCCCACCAGCCGTAGATGTTATAGTATTCTCGGAATTTCTCTATCGCTTCTACTACCGTTTCCTTGGTGAATCCGAATTCGTCCTGCCAGACCTCGTAAAGCGACGGGCCGATAAAGCGGCGAAGCGAATCACGGTCACCGTAGTCAGTGACACCCATCTTCTTGAATGCGTATATAAATCCCTCGACAAGTCCGTGCTCGGGGTCGGAGAGCGTGCCGTCAAGGTCGAAGGCGATATAGTCGTATTTTTTCATAAATTTCCTCGTTCTGTTTTTACTCCTTATATTATAGTATAATTCTTGCATAAAGTCAACAAAATATTAGAGTAAAAAAGAGCGCGGATAAACCGCGCTCGATTATTCAATTAAACCGCTCCCTGCGCGAGCATCGCATCGGCAACCTTGATGAAGCCTGCGATATTTGCGCCTGCAACGAGATTACCCTTCATACCGTAGGTCTCGGCAGCCTTGACAGATGCCTCGAAGATGTTCTTCATAATCATCTTAAGCTTCTCGTCAACCTCCTCGGCAGTCCAGGAGTAGCGCATAGAGTTCTGGCTCATCTCAAGGCCGGAAACAGAAACGCCGCCTGCATTTACAGCCTTCGAGGGCGCTACCTTTACGCCGCTTTCCTGAAGGAATGCAACTGCCTCGTTAGTGGTAGGCATATTGGAAACCTCAACGTAATATTTAACGCCGTTGGCAACAATCTTCTTCGCATCCTCGACGTCAACCTCGTTCTGAGTAGCGCAAGGCATAACAACGTCAACCTTAACGCCCCAGGGCTTCTCACCCTTGTAGAAGGGAACGCCGAATTTGTCGGCATAATCCTCTACTCTGTTGCGGCAGGAAGCACGCATTTCAAGAAGGAAGTCAACCTTCTCCTCGGTAGAGATACCGTCCTTATCGTATATGTAACCGTCGGGGCCGGAAAGTGTTACAACCTTACCGCCAAGCTCGTTGATCTTCTTTACAGTACCCCAAGCAACGTTACCGAAGCCCGAAACCGCAAAGGTCTTACCCTCTATGGAGTCACCAAAATACTTAAGCATCTCAACTACGTAATAAACCGCACCGTAGCCGGTAGCCTCGGGGCGAATAAGCGAACCGCCGTAAGGAATACCCTTACCTGTGAGAACGCCTGTAAATTCGTTGCAAATTCTCTTGTACTGACCGAAGAGATAACCGATTTCTCTAGCGCCAACGCCGATGTCACCCGCGGGAACATCTGTATCGGGACCGATGTACTTGCAAAGCGCGGTCATAAAGCTCTGGCAGACTCGCATAAC
>JAGBGE010000023.1 GCA_017936125.1 Clostridia bacterium | reverse complement strand
GTTTTCAATAACAAGCGCATCTACCGCGGGAACTGCTGCTTCTTCCTTTGCAACCGCTGCATAAGCGAGAGGCTTAGATACGGGAATATCCTCAACAGGTGTTGCAACCGCAACAGGCTCAACAACGGTAGGTTCATCTGTGAGAATGGTATTGTCTACGTTGTTTTCAATAACAAGAGCATCAACCGCGGGAGCTGCCGCTTCTTCCTTTGCTACTGCCGCATAAGCAAGAGGCTTAGATACGGGAATATCCTCAACAGGTGTTGGAACCGCAACAGGCTCGACAACGGTAGTTTCATCTGTGAGAATAGTAGTGTCTACGTTGTTCTCTATTACGAGAGCGTCTACTGTAGGAACTGTTGCTTCTTCCTTAGCCACTGCCGCATATGCAAGGGGCTTGGATGCGGGAATATCCTCAACAGGTGTTGCTATTGCTATGGGCTCGACAACGGTAGGTTCATCTACGAGAATGGTATTGTCTACGTTATTCTCTACTACAAGTGCGTCAACCGTAGGCGCTACCTCAGGCTCTTTGGCTACGGTCGCGTAAGTCAACGGCTTGGACGCGGGAATATCCTCAACAGGTGTTGCAACCGCAATAGGCTCTGCGACAACAGGCTCGTTCTCGAGCAGCGTGGTCGCTATGTTGTTTTCAAAGATCGTAGCATCTATCACAGGCATAGCCGCAGGCTCCTTAGCCACGGTGGTATAAGCTATCGGATTAGATGCAGGAATGTCAGAAACAGGGGATGCGGGAGGTGCTACGGGAGCCGTCTTCGGCTCGTCCTTAAGTTCGCTCGCTACGACGGTGTTCTCAAACACAGATGCGCTGAAGCGAATAGCATCCTCGCCATCGCCGGTGTAAATAGTAATCGGAACGTCGCTAACCACGTAGGTCTTGGGATCAGATGCGGGGGTCGTCGCCTCGTTGGGAATTGTGTGAGGCGCAGGAGCAGGCGCAGAATCTGCCAAGCTGATTTTAGCAACGCTTTCCTCATACATTGCAGCAGGAATCACAGGCGCTGCATACTGGGGATCAAGTACAGGTGTACTTATATATGTAATAGGAGAAGTTTTGGGGGTTTGAACAGGTTCTATAGGAGCTGCCGCAGGCTGTGACTTGGCCATGTCGTCCGAGAGCGTAGTAGGCTCTACGTTGTACTCATAGGCAACGTAAGGCGACTGAACGGGTGCCTCGTAAACAGGCGGTGTGTAGAAATTAGCATATCTCTCTGACGCGTCCTCGAGAGTCTCGGGAGCGATAGGCGAGGGCTTCGCATCATCAAGATCGGCCGCTGTGATATTCACACCGTTAACACTCTCGTACACAACGTTTGTCACATCCTGATAGGGACGGTAGGGCTCAGCACCCATCTGTATCGCCTGGACAGGATTGATCGGCGTTTCAGCTATAGTATAATTATTCAAACCTCTGATAGGCTCCACGGGAACCAGATCGTCAAGGAAGGTGGCGGCAGGAGGCTCGGCATCGATCATAACGGTGTCCGGCGCGTCCCACAAATGCTCGTCTAGATCGTCGTATATCTCAGTGGTACGATCGTAGCTCGAATATTTACGCTCCTTGATAAAGTGATTTGCCTTAAGATATATGTATATCGCCGCGGCAACTAATGCTACGAATCCCGCAACCATGGCAAGAAATACGTAGAACATCGGATCCTGCCATAGCGACTGCGGTGTCCCGTCAGGTGACGGAGTGGCGCTGCCCTCTCCCTCTGTAGCTGCGGTGACCGCGCTGCTTGTCGCGTCACCAATTGTTTCCGCACATACCGGCAGGGCTATGAAGAATATCATAGCGCAAACCAGGAATAATGCCATCACGGCTTTCTCATGCTTAAAGAACCTGTTCATAGTTATCTCCGTTTCTTTCATTATTACGGCTACTCAAACCCAAAAGGCAGCCGAACAATATATAATATATTATAATTATTTGCGCACGGGCGCATAATCAAAGATAATTATAACACTATTTTTTTATAAAATCAATAGTTAATGAAAAAATTATTAAAAATAATTAAAAAAACGAGCCAAGATGGCCCGCAAAAAATAAAAAACGGGAGACAAGCTCCCGTTTAATATGTGATTATTAGTCAACAAGTTCGTACTTAACACCGTCAAGCTTGATGTACTTAACGCCATCTTCCTCACCGCTGGAGAAATCACAGGTAGTGGAATCCTCACCAAAGGTAAGAGTAATCTCATTGCCTTCCTTGTTGAACTCATACTTTCCCTCGGTAACCTCGTTGTCGCCGATAGCAGGATCAACAGTCTTGGTAACCTTGCCGAAAAGACCAAACTCATAGGTCACTTCAGAAATAAGGAGATCTGCCTCGTACTTACCGGTAAGCATCTTACCGCAAGAAGCAAGAGTAAAGATGGAGCCTACGAGAAGCACGCATACAAGAATGGTAGAAATGATCTTTTTCATAGTTTTACTCCTTTTGATTATTTCTCGCTTTTATTCGAGTTAATGCTATTTTAGCAGTTTTTTTGGAATTTGTCAACAACATTTCATATTTTTTCATAAATTTTATTGACATTTCTGACAAATGAAGTTAAAATGTAAAAAGAAAATTTGAAGCACGGAGAAAATACAGTGTATATCAAAAATTTTTTCAGTCATCTTTGGCTTGTAATAAGGCACAAGTACAGGGTGCTTATCAATTGCGCAAGGTGCGGTATCCTCTGGCGAGGCTTGGTTCACGATTTGTCAAAATTCTCGCCCACCGAGTTTTTCGAGAGCGTTAAGTATTATCAGGGAAATCGCTCGCCCATCGGCGCGTGCAGGAGAGCGACCGGTGTGAGCCACGCCTGGCTGCATCATAAGGGCAGAAACAAGCATCATATCGAATATTGGACAGACCCCGATTGTGAAGTCCAGCCGCTTATGCCCTACAAATACGCAGTTGAATGCATCTGCGACAAGCTCGCTGCGACGAGAATATATCTCGGCAAGGATTATGCGCCCGATAAGCCGCTCTATCACTGGGAAAAGTACGGCAAAAACGTGAATGCTAATCCCCTGACGGTAAAATTCATCACCGAGGTATTCCTCGACGTTCGTGACAATGGAGAAAACACCGTTTTATCAAAGAAATATATGAAGGAAAAGTACGGGGAGATATGCCTCGGCTTGCCGAAGGACAATGGATAAGGTCAAGACTTTTGCAAAAGAAAACGTGGTGCTCATCGTAGCGATAGTTGCCGCGATAGTTACCTCTATTATAATACCGCCAGGCGAGGAATATCTCGGATATTTCGACTTCAAGACGCTCTCTTGTCTTTTCTGCGTTCTGGCGGTTGTATGCGCTCTAAGAAACATCAGATTTTTCTATACTCTGGCGAAGGCGATAGTCAGAAAATTCCGAAACGCCAAGGTTGCGATTCTCGTCCTCGTCTACATAACCTTTATAGGCTCGATGCTTATAGCCAACGATATGGCGTTGCTCACCTTCCTGCCGCTCGGATATTTTATCCTGCACACGACGGGCAAGGAAAAGTATATGGCGTTTACCTTTATTATGCAGAATATCGCTGCAAATCTCGGTGGAATGCTCACCCCGTTCGGCAATCCGCAAAACCTCTATCTTTACTCAAAATTTAACATTCCCGACGGTGAATTTATGTCGATTATGTTCCCGCCGTTTATCGTGGCAGTGGTGCTGATAACGGCTTGCTGCTTGATTTTTGTGAAATCAGAACCTCTCGAAATTCAGGAGAAAGCAGCATCGTTACCCATCGCAAGAACGGTAATTTACCTACTTTTGTTTGCATTTTCGATACTTATTGTGTTCAGAGTGATTCCCTATCAGCTAGGACTCGTTATAATTCCTATCGCAATTTTACTGCTTGACCGAGAGGCGCTATTGCAGGTTGACTACGGCTTACTCTTTACCTTCGTGTTCTTCTTCATCTTCTCGGGAAATATGGCGAGAATAGATGCAGTCAGAGATTTCTTCTCTATGCTGCTTGAGAAAAACACGCTCGTTTTCTCCGCTATGAGCTGCCAGGTTATCAGCAACGTTCCGTCGGCAATTCTGCTCTCGCAGTTCACCGAGAATTACCGTGACCTGCTTCTCGGTGTCAATATCGGCGGTGTCGGCACGCTCATTTCCTCGCTCGCCAGCCTTATAACCTTTAAGGAATACACGAAGCAGGACCCGAAGCACACACTCGGTTATATAGTTAAATTCACAGCGTTTAATTTCGCTTTTTTGATTATACTTATTTTGTTCTGTCTGATTTTCAGAATATGACTCAAGGCTGCATCACAGGTGCAGCCTTTTGTTATAGTCTATCAGGATATATTCCCTGCTCACGAAGCAATTTCAAGGCGTTCACCACGCTCGATTTATCCTCTTTATAGGTTATGCCCTGCCATTTGTCCTCGCTCTCAATGAGCTGAACCTCTGCTCTGCCCTCTCTGATGAGGTCTGAAACGACCGAGGGGATATAAAACTCGCTTTTTATTGGATTTTTCAGGAGATTTTCGTCAAGAAAGGCGGCAAATCTCTCTCTGCATTCGCTGATAAACGAGGGTGTGAAGCCCCATAGATTCATTGAAACGGGAGTGTCGGGAGCAAGATAATTGACACTACCGCCATCGGTGTAATATATTTTGCCGTTCTCTGTATAAATTTCGCTACGCTCGGTAATCTCCGTCAGCATTCCGTGAGAGTCGGTACGGCATATACCTCGTGAGACCGAGCCGAACTCGGTGACGGTATTCTCAAGTCGGTACGCCACCATAGCGTAGCGGTGCTTCTCACCGTCAGTCGCTCCCTCAAGAAAGCCGAAAATCCTCTCGAAAGCGTGAGCGCCGTAGTAATCGTCGGCATTTATCACGGCAAACGGCGCGTCAATTCCCGTAAGACAGGCTATTGCGTGCGCAGTACCCCAGGGCTTTGCCCTGCCTATTGGCAGAGAGTAGCCGTCGGGGAGCATATCAAGCTCCTGGTAGGCGTAATTTACCTCTATCCCCTTGCCCAAGAGGTGATTATCCATCACTTCGCGAAAGTCATCTTCTATTTCCCTTTTAATAATAAAGGTAACATCGCGAAAGCCTGATCTAATCGCATCGTAGAGCGAGTAGTCGATTATCGTGTGACCTCTATCGTCAACCGTGTCTATCTGCTTCAGCCCACCGTAACGGCTGCCCATTCCTGCCGCCATAATAACGAGCTGCGGATTTTGCATATCCTCACCTGCCTTTTCGTTCATAATACATTGTATGCAGGATTCTCCCGAATGATTTTACGCAAAATGTCAAAAAATCGCTCTCCGTACTTGAAAAAATGCGAAAAGTGAGCTATAATATAGAAAAAAACGGAAGGAAAAAGAAAATGAGTACTTTTCACCTTATAAAGCACCCTCTCATTGAGCATAAGCTCACGATTATGAGAGATAAGAACACTCCCACCAAGGATTTTAAGGAGCTTCTCGACGAGATTTCTATGCTTATGGGCTACGAAATCACGAGAAATCTGCCCACCGAGGACGTGGAGATTGAAACTCCTATCTGCAAGTCGGTGCAGAAGCGCATCGCGGGTAAGAAAATGGCTATCGTGCCTATTCTCCGCGCAGGTCTTGGTATGGTTGACGGACTTCTCAGACTCGTTCCCGTTGCGAGAGTTGGTCACATCGGTCTTTACCGCGACCCCGAAACGCACGAGCCCGTTGAATATTACTGCAAGATGCCCCCCGAGCTTGAGGAAAGAACGGTTATTATCGTCGACCCGATGCTTGCTACCGGCGGCTCTGCGAGCGACGCTATCACTATGGTGAAGAAGAAGGGCGCGAAGAGCATAATGCTCATGTGCCTCGTTGCAGCGCCCGAGGGCGTTAAGAAGGTGCAGGAGAATCACCCCGACGTAGACATCTACTCGGCAGCTCTCGACGAGTGCCTCAACGAGCACGCATACATTATCCCCGGTCTTGGCGACGCGGGTGACAGAATCTTCGGTACGAAGTAATTTTAGGCTGAAATTTCCAGAGAGGAGGTGTTATTTTTGCACGAATTGAAGATAGGCAAGAACGATGCGGGACAGCGTCTTGATAAGTTTATCACGAAAACGCTCGATTTGCCGACGAGTCTACTTTATAAGTCTATAAGACTTAAAAAAATCAAGGTCAACAGAAAACGAGCCGAAAATAACACCATTCTTCTCGAGGGTGACACCGTACAGTGCTTCTTAGCTGACGAGTTCTTCGAGAAAAAGACGAACAAAAATTCCTTTGAAAGCATAACTCCCCACCTCGATATTATATATGAGGACGAGAATATTATGCTGCTCAACAAGCGCCCGGGCGTATCGGTACACGAGGACGAGAATGGCTCAACGAATACGCTGATAACGCATATCCAGGCGTATCTATACCAGAAGGGCGAATATAATCCCGAGAGCGAGCAGAGCTTCGCGCCCGCGCTCTGCAACAGAATTGACAGAAACACGGGCGGTATAGTTATAGCGGCAAAGAACGCCGAGGCGCTACGTGTGATGAACGAGAAAATCAAGCTCCGTGAGATAGACAAATTCTACCTCGCGGCAGTACACGGTATTCCCTCGCCAAAGAGCGCGACTCTGAAGGCGTATCTGCTAAAAGACGATAAGAAGAATATCGTCAGAGTCTACGACAGAAATCCGCCGAAAGCGGCGAAGGAAATTATCACGAAATACGAGGTTATAGCGAAGAATAAGGACAGCGCGCTGCTCGAGGTCGAGCTGCTCACGGGCA
The DNA here is from genome assembly GCA_017936125.1 of Clostridia bacterium. The sequence continues at coordinate 41,942 of JAGBGE010000023.1, read as the reverse complement.
GAACGCATCAGATACGCGCGCATATGGCGCACATCGGTCACGCGCTTATCGGTGACGGCAAGTACGGCATCAATAAGGACGACAGAGCAAGAGGATATAAATACCAGGCGCTCTACTCCTACCGTCTGCGCTTCTCGTTTGACAAATCAAAGGGTACTCTCCTCGACTATCTCTCGGGCAAGGAGTTCAAGATTCCAAAGAAGGATATCTACTTCGCAAGTGAATATTTTAAGTAAAAAAACGCAGAAAATGCAAATTTTAGTTTGCAAATTCTGCGTTTTTGTTTCTTTTTGAGAAAATTATAAATTATTTTTCGAGTCCTTTCGGCTTATATGTATCCTTCTGGCTACAGCCGGCTCGACCGCCTCCCGCGCAAGCGCAGGCGCAGGCGCAAGCGCAAGCGCAACCGCCGTGACCGACGCCTCTCGTACCGGTATGTGCACCGTGAGTCGCCATATGCTTTTCCTGCGCGCGTGCGTAATGCCTATTCGGTCTGCCGTAGATGTACATAGGATGTCCGTAGCCGTAGATAAAGCCTCTGCCTCTATGGTATGAAACCACGGTGTCAAAGCAGAAAATCTCGAAGACGAAGAGCAGCACGATAATCATAATGAATATCACTATAAACGCGGCTCTGTCCGACTCAAGCTCGTTATTGACGCTCTCGTCGTAGAAGGGCTTATACTCCACCGTTTTAGCGCTCGATTCCTTGTAATTCACTCGCATCAGGCGGTATTCTCCCGCATTCATTGAGCCACTCCAGATATGCCAGCCGTCTGCCGTATAATCGGCATTTGCAGACAAGACCGACTCGCTGTCCTTGAAGTAAAAGGCATAGCTCGTGACGGGAGTTGAGTTGAACCAGCAGGGCACGAACTCGTAGAGAAACTCACCGTATCTCTCGGAGAGCATACTGCCCTGGTTAAGCGTGAGGCTTATCTCCAGCGTTTCGCCGCCGTAGTACTCTCGGTCAAGATAGAGATCGACGTGGCACTCGCCCTCGTAATCGTCGTATTCGACTATATCGGTTATATTGCTCGAGTGATCCAGCACGGTGAAATTGGGGTTAGCCACACCGAGATAAATAAAGGTCAGAGCCTCGCTTTCATCAAGAGGAGTCCAGGTGAGTCTGTACTCAATATCGAGCGTACCGTCATCCTTTGGCGTAACGTATACCTCGTATTTGTCAATTATATCCTGCGGCTTCGGGCGGTAGAATATTATTCCCAGCACGCAGAGAAGCTGCAAGAGGATAAGAACTGCAAGGAGAACCACCTTGCCCGTCGGGAATTTTCTGCGGCGCTTTATCGCCTCGTCGGAAAAATCGTATTTTACGTCATTTTTCTTAGCCATTTTCCCCTCTCTTTCTGAAGGGGCAGCATTTAGCCTCCTCCTCGCTCATACCGCGAAGCTTCTTGCAGCTCTCGCTGTTCCAAATACTCTTGAAGCTATCGTCAAGGATATTACCGAGCGCAGCGTCTGCGGTGAGCCAGCTCTGGCAAGGGATAACGCTGCCGTCGGGCGCGATAGCCATATTGGAAAGGCAGGCGCCGCACATTGGTATATTCATACCCAGCGCGCGCAGGCTCTCGTCATCTACAAGACCCGGCGAGGTGAAGTCGATTTCCATAGAATTTTCGTTGCAATACTCCTTCGCGGAGCGCAAAATCTCGCAAAGCTCATCGCGGCTCAAATCGTAATCACCGTGTCTATCCTCCGCCATACCGGTGCAGATAAGACCGCTGACGGTCACAAATCGCACGCCAAGCGAATGGATAAACTCGAGAGTCGCTGAATAATCGGCATTTTTCCTGCAAAGCGGAGTGTTGATGCTGACGTCAAGCCCTGCCTTTACGGCATTCTTAATGCCCTCGACGGTTTTAGCAAAATTCTCTGCCCCGACGAGCGAGTTATGCACCGCCCCGTCGTGAGAATAGAGGGTAATCTGCAAGCTGTCAAGGCTAGCCTCGCAAAGCGAGCTGCACAGCTCCTCACTGAGTAGAACACCGTTGGTGTTAAGCCTGGTGACGAACCATTTTGAATATCCGATAAGCTCCGCAATATCCTCTCTCTGCGTAGGCTCGCCGCCCGTAAAGGTGAGCATCGGAACGCCTGCCGCCTTAAGCTTGTCGATAGCGCGCTTCCACTCGTCAGTGGAAAGCTCACGAGCAGACGAGAGCTTCTCTCCCGCCGCATAGCAGAAAAGGCATTTCTGATTGCATTTCCATCTGCCCTCGCCGTCGGTCATAGCGCTGACCATAAGGTCCATTCTGTGAGGGGCGTACATATTGCCTGAATAGGAGCGAATAGACATTCTCTCGATATCCGCATCGACCGCCTGACCTCTCGCCACGGCAAATATAACGTCGAGCATATAGGAGAGGTCATCATTTATCTCGTCCTTTGAGGCAAATGGATACACCTTGAGGGTGCTCCTAACCGTTTTCTCGATGATTTTCTCATAATCAGCATCGCTGATTTCCCTGCCCGAATATTCGTTAGTTTCCTTCATAAACGCGGAGAGCATAATCGCCCAGGAATATCCGAGGGGCAATAGATAATATCCGTTCAGTATTACTATGTAGCTTGCGCTTTTTAAGAGCCTAAATTTCGGCGGTATCAGGTGAATACGCACCACGCCCGGCCCATCGGGGTTAAAGGTGCAGTGCTTGACTCCGCTTTTAAGCTCTCTGTACTGCGCGATTTTATTTAGAATTCCCATATGTTTTCACGTGCTTTCGTATTTTATAATATCCCAAAAGAATTTTGAGGGGATTTTGAATAAGAAGCGTTGGTTGTGACCCGAAGGCGTAGTTTTCTACGTCGAGCTTGGTCGCAAGCAGCGCTTATTAACAAAATAATTTCGCAAAAGAATTTTGAGGAGATTTTGATGAATATTTCGACTTTTCGCACCGAAGCTGTAGTTACCTACTGCGAGCTTGTGCGAAAAGGCGGAATAGTCGCAAAATATCCCAAAATTACCTGCCTGTAGAGCCGAAGCCGCCAGCCCCACGAACGGTGTCGGAAAGCTCGTCTGCTTCCTCATATTCTGCCTTAAGGAAAGGCACTATCGCAAGCTGCGCTACACGCTCGCCCGGCTCAACTGTCGCAGTATTTTCCGAGTGGTTATGCAGCGCGACCATTATCTCACCGCGATAGTCGGCGTCAATCACGCCAACCTTATTGGCAGGTGCCAGCCCTCTTTTAGTCGCAAGACCTGAGCGAGCGAATATAAGACCACAATATCCCTCGGGAATCTCGGTCGCGATACCTGTATGTATCAGCACGGTTGCGTGGGGCGCTATCTCAACGCTCTCGGGGAGATTATAGAGATCTGCCCCTGCCGAATACTCGGTGCCGTAGGTGGGCAGAATTGCTCTCTCGTCAAGCTTTTTTACTCTGATTTTCATTTTGTTTCTCCTAGATAAGTTTTGTCAAGCGCACAGCCTGACCAAATCGTGATTTTGCCAGATTTTCTCGTTTCGTTCATATCAATCACGCGCTGATTTGCCGAGCCTCGAAAGCGTAAGCCGAGGCGCTTTTCCTCTTCAATAAATCTGCCGTCTACGAGGATATCCACGAGTGAGAGAAGCTCGTCGGTTATCGGCAAATGCTTCGGGTGCTCTCCGGTCAATTCCTCGTAGAGATTGCCCGTGTATAGCCAGACGGTTTTATTCGGAAAGCGTCGCTTCGCCTCGCGAAGAAACGGGAGAAGCTCGGCTTGATTTTCAGGCTCCATCGGCTCGCCGCCGAGAATGGTTAATCCTCTTATACTTGGGTTCTCAAGGCTCGAAAATATTTCCTCTGCCACCTCGGGTGTGAAGAGATTTCCGTAATCGAAAGCCCAGGTTTCCCGCTGGAAGCAGCCCTTACATCTATTGCGGCAGCCGCTGACGAAGAGTGTCGTTCTGACGCCCTCTCCGTTGGCGATGTCGCATTTCTTTATTGCTCCGTAATGCATATTCTCCTTAAATGCAAAATGCAAAATTATTTTAATTTTTCACGCAGGAATCTGCCTGTGTGAGATGCCTCGCACTCGGCGACCTGCTCGGGTGTGCCTGCCGCAACTAGCGTTCCACCGCCGTCACCGCCCTCGGGACCGAGGTCGATTATATAATCGGCAGTCTTGATGAGGTCGAGGTTATGCTCGATAACCACTAGCGTATTTCCGCCGTCAGCAAGTCGCTGGAGAATGCTGATAAGCTTCGCCACGTCCTCGGTGTGCAGACCTGTGGTAGGCTCGTCGAGAATGTAAATCGTCTTGCCCGTCGAGCGCTTGGCGAGCTCGGTCGCGAGCTTGACTCTCTGCGCTTCACCGCCCGAGAGAGTGGTCGAGGACTGACCTATCTTGATATATCCGAGTCCGACGTCAAAGAGCGTGGTCAGCTTGCGCTGGAGCGCGGGAAGTCCGTCAAAGAAGGAAATTCCCTCCTCTACCGACATCTCGAGAACGTCGTATATATTCTTGCCCTTATATTTCACGTCGAGCGTATCACGGTTGTAGCGCATACCCTTGCAGACGTCGCACTTGACGTAAACGTCGGGCAGGAAGTTCATCTCTATGCACTTCACACCGTCGCCCTCGCAGGCTTCGCATCTGCCGCCGCGCACGTTGAACGAGAATCTTCCCGGGCCGTAGCCCTTCGCCTTGGCGTCTCTCGTCGAGGCAAAAAGATTTCTGATATCCGTAAAAAGTCCTGTGTAGGTCGCAGGGTTAGAGCGAGGAGTTCTGCCTATCGGGCTCTGGTCTATCGCTATAACCTTGTCGAGATGCTCAAGTCCCGTGATTTTATCCACCTTACCGGGATAGGTTATCGCGCGGTTGAGGTCGCGGGCAAGAGTTCTGTATAAAATTGCGTTGATAAGCGAGGATTTTCCGCTGCCCGACACGCCCGTAACCGCGGTAAACGTGCCGAGAGGAATGTCCACGTTAATATTCTTGAGGTTGTTTTCCCTTGCGCCGATGATGTGCAGATACTCACCGTTGCCTGCTCGTCTTTCGGTAGGAACGGCAATTTTCTTCTTGCCCGAGAGGTACTGTCCGGTGATAGACTCCGCGCACCTCGCAACCTCGTCGGGCGTGCCCGTAGCGACTATCTCACCGCCGTGAATACCTGCGCCTGGACCGACGTCAACGATAAAGTCAGCCTCACGCATAGTGTCCTCGTCGTGCTCGACGACTATAACGCTGTTGCCGAGGTCACGCAGATTTTTGAGCGTGCCGATGAGCTTGCCGTTATCGCGCTGATGCAAGCCGATGCTCGGCTCGTCGAGTATATAAAGCACGCCAGTGAGCGACGAGCCAATCTGCGTCGCAAGGCGTATTCTCTGCGCCTCTCCGCCCGAGAGCGTGCCTGCCGTTCTCGCAAGATTCAGATACTCGAGTCCTACTCTGACGAGGAAATTAAGGCGAGCCTTGATTTCCTTTAATACTTCCTTTGCTATCTTCGCCTCGCTCTCGGTTAAGCTGAGATTCTCCACGAATTCGAGCATTTTCTCGACCGAAAGACGACAGATTTCGTCGATATTAAGTCCGCCGACGGTCACGCCGAGAACCATATCCGAGAGTCGTCTGCCGCGGCATTTCGGGCAGTCTATCTCCTCGACGAACTGCTGGTAGTAGTCACCGCCCATCATTTTCATACGCTTCTCTATCATTCCAACGATGCCGTCGAAGGGGGCGAGCTGCTCTCTGCCCTGACCGCCAAAGTATCTGACGACCGAATATTTCCTGCTCGTGCCGTACATCAGAATACGCATCTGCTCGTCGGTAAAGTCGGAAAGCGGCATATCAAGCGTGAAGCCGTAGTCCTCGCCGACAGCGGCGATAAGCGGACCTGTCCAGGAGTCCTCGGTGAGCGTCTTGAAGCCGTTGACGGCAATACCGCCGTCACGGAGCGAAAGGGACTTGTTAGGTATCAGCTTTGTGACCGAAACCCGCTGCATATTACCGATGCCCGCGCACTCGGGGCAGGCGCCAATCGGGTTGTTGAAGGAGAACATTCTCGGCTCAAGCTCGGGGAAGCTGATGCCGTGCTCCTCGCAGGCGTATTTCTGCGAGAATTCCATCTCCTCGCCCTCGCTGCCGTCACGCTCCACGACGAGAATATTGACTCTGCCATCCGCAACGTGCAGAGCGCTCTCAACCGAGTCGGAAAGACGAGAGCGAATATCGCCTCGGATAACGAGTCGGTCGACTATTATATCTATACTGTGCTTAAGGTTTTTATCGAGGCTGATTTCCTCGGAGAGATCGTACATATTTCCGTCAACTCGCACTCTGGCAAAGCCGCTTTTGCGCGCGTCGGCAAAGACCTTCTCGTGCATACCCTTTTGCGCTCTGACAACAGGGGCAAGCACCATAAAGCGCGTGCCCTCGGGGAGAGAGAGAATGCGCTCTACTATCTGGTCGAGCGTCTGCTGCTTGATTTCCTTGCCGCAGACGGGACAGTGCGGAATGCCGACTCTCGCGTAGAGAAGCCTGAGATAGTCGTATATCTCGGTGACGGTGCCTACCGTCGAGCGAGGGTTCTTCGAGGTGGTTTTCTGGTCTATGGAAATCGACGGAGAGAGTCCCTCAATAAGATCCACCTCGGGCTTGTCCATCTGCCCGATGAACATTCTCGCATACGACGAGAGGCTCTCAACGAATCGCCTGTGCCCCTCGGCATAGAGCGTGTCGAACGCAAGCGAGGACTTTCCGCTGCCCGAAAGGCCTGTCAGAACGACGAGCTTATCACGCGGAATCGTGACGTCTATATTCTTCAGATTATTAACTTTTGCACCTTTAATGACAATATTTCTTGACATTTTGCGTACTTTTTCCTTTTATTTCGAGTTTTTAAGTTCCTTAATTCTGTCACGGATATACGCCGCCTTTTCAAATTCAAGCGTCCGTGCTGCCTCGCGCATCTCGGCGGTCAGCTGCTCTATCATACGCTCGCGCTCGAGTCTGGTGAGCTTCTTATCCTTCTCGGGCTTCGCCTTTCTGCCTATCTCAATAACGTCGGCTACCGCCTTTCTGACGCTCTCGGGAGTGATGCCGTGCTCGTCATTATACTTCTTTTGAATCTCGCGGCGGCGGTTGGTCTCGTCTATCGCCGCGCGCATCGAGCCTGTGATACGGTCGGCATACATAATTACGTGGCCGTTGACGTTTCGCGCGGCTCTTCCGACAGTCTGTATAAGCGAGGTCTCGCTACGCAGGAAGCCCTCCTTGTCGGCGTCGAGTATCGCAACGAGCGATACCTCGGGGATATCAAGTCCCTCTCGTAAGAGATTGATGCCCACGAGCACGTCAAACTCGCCAAGACGCAAATCACGGATAATCTCCATACGCTCCATAGTTTCAACCTGGTGGTGAATATATTTGACCTTGATGCCGTGAGTCGAGAGATACTCGGTGAGGTCCTCTGCCATATTCTTGGTCATAGTGGTTACCAGCACCTTTTCTCCGCGTGCGACGGTAGTGCGGATCTCACCTATAAGGTCGTCAACCTGTCCCTCTACGGGACGAACGGTAATCTCGGGGTCTATGAGTCCGGTCGGGCGAATAAGCTGCTCAACCGTGCTTGATGACTCGGCATTTTCGTATGGGCCGGGGGTTGCGCTGACGAAGATAACCTGACCTATCTTCTCCTCAAATTCCTCGAAGAAAAGAGGACGGTTGTCAAATGCCGACGGCAGACGGAAGCCGTACTCGACGAGATTCTTCTTTCTCGCGAAGTCGCCGCCCGACATACCTCTGACCTGCGGCAGAGTCACGTGCGACTCATCGACGAATAATATGAAATCCTTTGGAAAATAGTCGAGCAGAGTGTGCGGAGTCGAGCCTTTAGGTCTGCCTGCGAGAACGCGCGAATAGTTCTCTACTCCCGAACAGAAGCCAACCTCACGGAGCATCTCGAGGTCGTATTTCGTGCGCTCCTCGATGCGCTGCGCCTCAATGAGCTTGTGCTCCGACTTGAAGTACTCCACTCGCTCGCGCATCTCCTCCTCAATCTCAAGGAGTGCCGCCTCACGACGCTCGTCGGATACGGCGTAGTGCGTTGCGGGAAATATCGCAACGTAGGAGAGATGCTCGGTTATCTCGCCTGTGAGTGGGTTGACACGCGAAATTCTGTCCACCTCGTCACCGAAGAATTCTATCCTGATAGCGCTGTCGTTTCTCGACGCTGGAAATACCTCGACAACGTCACCGCGCACACGGAATTTGTTACGCACGAAGTTGACGTCGTTGCGCTCGTAGCTAATTGAAACAAGGCGGCGGATAAGCTCGTCGCGCGACATCTCCTGCCCCTCTCTCACCGAAACGAGCAGATTCTGATACTCCAGAGGGTCACCGAGCGTGTATATACAGGAAACCGAGGCGACGATTATTACGTCGCGCCTCTCAAAGAGCGCACTCGTGGCGCTGTGACGGAGCATATCTATCTCGTCATTGACCATAGCATCCTTCTCAATATACATATCCTTGCCGGGAATGTACGCCTCAGGCTGATAGTAGTCGTAGTAGGAAACGAAGTATTCTACCGCGTTATCGGGGAAAAAGGCGCGAAACTCTGTGCATAGCTGCGCCGCAAGCGTCTTGTTATGCGCAAGAACGAGGGTGGGCCTATTAAGGTTGGCGATAACGTTAGCCATAGTAAAGGTCTTGCCCGAGCCGGTTACACCTAGCAGAGTCTGCGCTCGCTCGCCCGCGAGAATACCGTCTGTCAGCGCCTTAATCGCCTCAGGCTGATCACCCGTCGGCTCGAAATTACTTTTGAGTATAAATTTACCCCCTGTCATTCCTTTTTCTCCTTTCGCGTATATTTATCTATTATACATTGTATCACAAAATATTATTAATGTAAAGAAAAATTACATATAAAAACGCAAAAAGACGCAGATTTTTCTGCGTCTTTTTTTGGGGGCGTCGAGGGTCTCGCTGCGGCTCGGTCACGCTCGCGGGAAAACGATACTTAATCGTTTTCTTACACGCTCACGCCGCTTCGCTACTACTGCGAGTGGGAGCAAACGACTCTTATTACAAAAATATTTCGCACGCATTTTTGCGAGTAGATTTTTAGGAATAAGTGTTACTCGTTACCCGAAGGCGTATTCTCATACGTCGAGCGGTGGCGAGTGGCAGTTATTACAAAAATATACCGCAAAAGAAAATTGATGAAGTGCGAGGATTTTGTATCGCCAGCCGTAGTGACCTACGGCAAGATGCAAAACTCTGACGCAATTCGCAATTTTTACATATCCCAGTTGTGATAGACGGCATTCACATCATCATCCTCATCAAACTTGTCGAGCATCTTCTCCATATTGGCGACGTCCTCCTCGCTCTCAAGCTCTACGTAGGTAGAGGGTACTTTTGCAAGGTCGGCAGTGTTGATGTGGTAGCCGAGCGCGATAATCGCGTCACGAACGGTGTCGAGGTCGGCAGGGTCGGTGTAGATGGTGTACTCACCCTCGTCGCACTTGATGTCCTCCGCGCCAGACTCGAGAGCGTCCTCCATAATCTTGTCCTCGTCAATCTCGTTGTCCTCGTCGACGATGCTGATTACGCCCTTCTCCTCAAAGAGATAGCCTACGCAGCCGTTCTGACCGAGGTTACCACCGTACTTAGAGAATGCCGCGCGCACGTTTCCTGCGGTACGGTTACGGTTGTCGGTCGAGGTCTCGACGATAATCGCAACGCCCGAGGGGCCGTAGCCCTCGTAGATGATTTCCTCGAAGTTGATGTCCGAGTTATCGGTGAACTTTTTGATAGTACGCTGAATGTTATCGTTAGGCACGTTGTTTGCCTTCGCCTTTGCGATAAGGTCGCGCAAACGCGAGTTGTTGTTAGGGTCGGGGCCGCCCGCCTTGATAGCAACAGCCATTTCCTTGCCTATTTTGGTAAAGATTTTCGCCTTGGCAGCGTCTGCCTTTTCCTTTTTGTGCTTGATATTATTCCATTTAGAATGTCCTGACATATTTATATCTCCTACTTAAATTTTCTCGGGGGACTGCATACAGATAAGATGCAATGCGGTGCGGAGCACCTGGTTGGTCGCTCTGGTGAGAGCAATTCTACTGCTGCGGAGCTTTTCGTCCTCGCAGTTTGCGATAGAGCACTCGTGGTAGAAGCGGTTGAACGCTGCGCAAAGGTCGAGAATGTATCTCGTCACCACCGAGGGCTCGTAATCGGCAAGAGCCTGGTTGATACGCTCGGGGAATACCGATATGGTCTTGGCAAGCTCAAACTCAAGCTCGGAGAGAGCCGCATCGGTCATTTCGCCGACAGCACCCGCCTTCTCAAGCACCGAGCAGGTACGAGCGTAGGTGTACTGCGCGTAAGGGCCTGTGTTACCGTCGAAGGAGAGCGCGTCCTCCATCATAAAGTTGATGTCACGCATACGGTTGTTAGAGAGATAGTAGAACACTATCGCGCCAACACCAACCTTCTCGGCGATTTCCTGGCATTTTGCCTCGTCGGGATTCTTCTCGCGCGCGATTTCCTTAACTCTCGCTATCGCCTCGGCAAAGAGGTCCTTGAGAAGAATTACGTTACCCGTTCTGGTAGCAAGCTTCGCACCGTTGATGCTGACCGTACCGTAGGGAACGTGAACAAGCTGGTCATACCAATCGTAGCCCATAAGCTCAACAACCTTGAACCACTGCGCAAAGTGAAGCGACTGCGCCGCACTCGTGACGTAGATAGCCTTGTCGAACTTGTACTCGCCCTTGCGGTAAACTGCCGCGGCAATATCACGGGTGGGATAGAGAGTCGAGCCGTCACGCTTTAAGATAAGGCAGACCGGCATATTCCATTTTTCAAGATTAACTATTGATGCGCCGTCGTCAATTTCGAGAAGTCCCATATTGCGAAGCTTCTCAACCTCGGCAGGCATCTTATCGGTGTAGAAGGACTCGCCCTTGTAGGAGTCGAATTCTATGCCGAGAAGCTTGTAGGTTTTCTGATACTCCAGAAGGCTGACGTCAACGAACCAGCGCCAGAGAGCAAGGTTCTCCTCGTTGCCCTCCTCGAGCTTCTTGAACTCGGCGCGGGAAGCGTCTGCGAGGGGAGATTTCTTCTCCTCGTTCGAGTCCTCCTCAGCCTTGATTTCGTTATTTATTCTGACGTAGAGCTTAACGAGCTCGTCTACTCCGCCCTGCTCTATGGTCGCCTTGTCGCCCCACTTCTTATACGCGACGATAAGCTTACCGAACTGCGTACCCCAGTCGCCAAGATAGTTGATGCCGACGCACTTATAGCCTGCGAACTCGTGCAGAAGCTTGAGTGAGTGGCCGATAACCGTCGTACCGAGGTGACCGATATGGAAGGGCTTTGCCACGTTGGGCGAGGAGTAGTCGAGAACAACCGTCTTGCCCTCACCGTTCTTTGGTGAGCCGTAGCTTGCGCCCTCGGCAAGAACTCCGTCAACTACTCGGCGGGAGAATGCCGTGCCGTCAATCTTGAAGTTAAGATAACCGTTCACCGCGCTGACAGAGGAAAATTCCTCGCAGGAGATGCCGGCTGCAAGCGCCTCGGCAATCTGCACCGGAGAACGGCGCAGAACCTTGGAAAGACGGAAGCAAGGCAAAGCAATATCGCCCATCGTCCTGTCGGGCGGATATTCGAGCATTGTGAAAACGTCATCTGCCGAGAGAAGCCCATCACCGAAGCTCGCCGCAGCGGCGGTCGCTATATACTCGGCTGTTTTTTTCTTTAATGTAAGCATTTATAATACCTTTCAGATAGAATCTTTCATTTTTACGTATTCGCCCTCGGGCTCTCTGTCCACCAGCACCGCAGGGATAAAGGTGGAAAAGCTCATCGTGTGAGCCATTGCCGACTCGAAGCCGCCAACGAGATAGAACTCACCGTCCCTCTCGCATACCTCGACGGGCGCAATCTCCTCGCCTGCCGCAATTTTGGCAAGCATAGGCGAAATAATATCACCGTCAAGCTCAAGCTCGGGGTAATTAAGCCTCACGGGCGTGAGGAACACACGGCGGTAGGACTTGTCAGCCTTCCACGCCTCGAATGCAGTAATAATGCACTCGGCAACCTCCTCGGGCGTAGCGTTCGAGGTGTCCACTATAAGAGAGTAGTTCGAGAGGTCCTTGATATTCACTCCGTACTGCTCGAGATAGCGCTTCTTCTCGCTCTCGCGACGGGCGCGGGTAGTGGCAATAGTCTCCTCAAGCGTTTCCGAATGCTCGCCCTTGCGGTTGGCATTCATAATACGCAGCGCGCTGGTCTCGATATCGCAGGAAAGGTAGACCTTGAAGGTACCGCGCGTGAAATGCCACGCCATACGCGAGTCGATTATCAGGAACTTGTCCAGGTCGGAGAGCGCGGCAATGCCGTCGTCAATCTCGTGGTCGATCTCGGGATGCGTTTCCATATACTTATTCAGTTCAGTGACCGTCATACCGCGTCCTTCGGCTATCGAGCGCACTATCGCGCCCGTGGAATAATACTCCGCGCCAAGCCGGGAAATAAGAATATCCGAAACGGTGCTCTTACCGCTGCCCAGATCGCCCGCAAGCGAAATCTTCTCTGTCATACCTACCTCCGCAGTTTTATTTTTAACTAAATTATTATAATATAAATTGTGCAAATTGTCAATATCGTTTGTAAAATTTATTTTGCATCGCCTGCGGGGCTTCTTTAATGAATGAATATTTATTGGTAGTAGGTTTCTATACTGACCTATCCTTGCCTAAACTGTACTGGACTTAACTAGGCTATACTGTGCTGCGATTTTGCTGCAAATCAGCGGTACTGGTAGACGCCGTTCTCGTCGAGGATCAGTGACTCTAGCTCCTCGCGGTAGATGGTCGGGGTGCGCTTGCGCTTCTCGATGCGGTTCTGCATATTCCAGTGCGTTATCACCACTGCGCCAGAGTTGAAGCTAAGCACGTAATCCCTCTCTATCAGCTGTAAAAAGCTTTTTATATTCGCGCCGCACATACCCATAACCGCGCGCGGATTGAACACGAAGCCGTCGTCGTCTGCTTCGAGCATCAGATTTATGTAAAGCAGCTTTGCCTTGTCGGTCATTTTTGAAAATTTATCGGTTAAAATCACTCTTTTGGATATCATTCTGCGTTCTGCCATTCGTTTTTTCTCTCCTTTGGTTTTTGTCAAACTTTTCTAAAACTTTCCTCAAAATTTCGCCCTCGTGGAAGATTCCTGATAAGCTTCTCTTCCCGAAGCTAGTAGGAAACGAAAGCTGGGAAAAGCCTGAGGCGCTCCTCCCTTGTGATTACATTGTAGCACACAAAATTTTCTCTGTAAGTATGATTCGGTGTCAAAAAATCGGATTGACTAACAGTATTTTTTATGCATTATGCACAAAAATCTTGGCAAAAACGAGGAAAAGTCGGAGTGATGCGGTTGATAGGGAGATTTTTTCGCGGCAAAAGCGATGTTGAAACAATGTTAAAAGAGTGTGGAGTAATTTTTGCTGAATAATCCTTCCTTTTTCGGCAATAATAGGTGTAGCATCGAAATAGGAAAGGATGAAAAAATGGATAAACAAATCAAATTCAGCGATCAGCCGACGAGAGTAAAAATTATTTATGCCGCGACTCTCGCGGTGCTATGCATTACGGCGGTGGTTATCGGCATAGTTTCGGTAGCCTCGAGGAAGGACAAAGCACCCGATCCGAGCGAGAATCCACCCATCAGCGACGGCTCGGGCGACAATACCGATAATACGCCCACAGAGCCCGAGAAAGAGGAAAACAAGCAGCCTGAGAAGCTCACTATGGTTGCTCCCGTCGTGGGCGAGATTACAAAATCTCACAGCCTCGATATGCCGGTGTTCTCTACTACTCTTAATGAATGGCGCGTGCATACGGGAATCGACATCTCTGCCGAAGAGGGCGAGGAGGTGTTCGCTGCTGCGGCAGGCAAGGTCAGCAAAATTTATAACGACCCATTCCTCGGCAAGACGGTTGAGATTACGCACGAGGGCGGAGTCGTAAGCGTGTATTCTAACCTCTCGAACACCGGAATTGAGGTAAAGGAGGGTGAAATCGTCGCGTCCGGCTCCAAAATCGGTCTTGTGGGCGACACCTCGCTCTCCGAGCTGGCTGACGAGTCGCATCTGCACTTCTCCGTCAAGGTAAACGGAGTGAGCGTGAATCCTCTCGACTATATTTCAGAGGCGTCAAAGCAGGCATCTCTCGGAATCAATGACCTTTAATGCGTCAAAGGTTCTTGACAAGACGCTAATTTTATGATATAGTATATCCGTCGGGGACTTCTATCCACGAAGCCCCGACGATTTTCTTTTTAGGAGTACGAAGATGACCAACCTTGCTATACTCGGTTTCGGCGTTGTTGGCGGCGGTGTTGCCGACCTTATTACGAAAAATTACGCCGAGGTCACTCGCCTTGGCGGTGACGAGATTAACATAAAGTATATACTCGATTTGCGTGACTTCCCCGACTCGCCATTTGCGGACAAGGTGGTGCACGACTATAATATCATCGTAAACGACCCCGAGGTCGACTGCGTAATTGAGGTTATGGGCGGCTCGCACCCTGCGTACGAGTACACTATCGCGGCTCTGCGCGCGGGCAAAAGCGTGGTTACTTCTAACAAAGAGGTTGTGGCGAACTTCGGTGACGAGTTCCTCGCAGAAGCCGAGAAATCGGGCGCTTCCTATCGCTTCGAGGCGGCTGTCGGCGGCGGTATTCCCGTGATTTCGCCTATGATTAACTGCATCGGACAGAATAAGATAACCGAGGTGCGCGGTATTCTCAACGGCACTACTAACTATATTCTCACGAAGATGTTCTCCTTTGGTGCAGGCTTTGAGGAGTCCTTAAAGGACGCGCAGGAGCGCGGATATGCCGAGAGAAATCCCGATGCCGATATTCTCGGTACTGACGCGTGCAGAAAGATTGCGATTCTCTCCTCTCTCGCAACCGGCAGACTCGTTCCTACCGATAAGATTCACACCGAGGGCATCACGGGTATTCGCAAGGCTGACGTCGTGGTGGCGGAAAAGCTCGGTATGAGCATCAAGCTGCTTGGCAGAAGCATTATGACCGACGGCGGAATGTATATTATGGTTGCACCCTTTATGGTGGGAAAGGATTCGCCGCTTTCGAGCGTTTCGGGCGTTTACAACGCGGTTGAGGTGCTCGGCGAGCCTATCGGCAGCGTGATGTTCTACGGTCCCGGTGCAGGCGCAGGTGCGACGGCTTCTGCGGTTGTCGGTGACCTGATGCAGATAATGCGCTCGGGCAGAAAATGCGCGCAGCCCAGCATGGTCAAGAGCCTTCTGGGCGTGCGCGATTTCGCAGACTTTGAGTCCCAACATTACATTTCAGTCGGCGGTATCAGTGAGGACCGACTCATCGAGGCATTCGGAAAGTTCCAGATCGTGTATCTCGACAGCGACGAATACGCATTCATTACACCCAAAATGCGTGAGGGCGACGTAGTGGCCAAGCTGGCTGCACTCGGCTGTGACGTTAAATCAAGAATCAGACTTGCATAAATAGTGAAAGGACACGGTCAATTCCGTGTCCTTTTTTCAGTCCTCTACATATTCCATTATATCCTCGATTTTACAACCAAGAACCGAACAAAGCTTGTTGAGCGTCTTTGTTTCAATATTATCGTTTGCTTTTAATCTGCGAACGGTCTTGCTATCAATTCCACATTCCTCGCGTAATCTATAGGTACTAACACCCTTTTGCTTCATTGTTATCCATAATTTATCAAAAACAATCATTTTTCTAAATCCCCCTCTTGACAATACATATTATGGGGGTTATAATCTAAATTATTAAGGGGATATAATCCCCATACAATAAAAAAGAGGTGAAGAATTATGGAATTGTGGCAGGAATTACTTTGTAAAGCCGTAAATCACGAAAAGGTTGAAATAAGATTTGCAAATGAGTTTGATCCAAATAAAATTATCGAAAACGAATGCTATAAAGCCCTTATGCAGATTAAATCAATTATCGAGAACGATGAGTTAGACGACGAAGAATGCTTTGACAAAATAGAGGAAATCGTCTGTGTATTCGAGTCAATCGGTAGTAACGGTGGCGCAAGACACGATTTTTGACAAGGCAAAATCCCCTACGCCTATCGCTTTGACAGCTCTGCTATTCGATTTGATTTTTTTATTATCGCCGAGAGCGTGATGATAGACATAAAGAGAAGAATTACGTCGGTTGCGGAGATGAGAAGCGACGGGGAGAGGTAGGCTGAAAGCAGGATAAAAAGCGCAAAGGTGGGTGGAAAAATCGGCTTGGTCGCGGGAAAATAAAGTGCCGCGCACTCGCTGCCGTAGGAGTACCAGCAGATAACTGTGGAGTAGGCAAAGGCGAAGATTAAAGCAAGGAGAACATAGCCCGAAAAATCACCGAGCGAGGCAGTAAAGGCGGCGGTAACGAGTGACATCGGAGTAGAAAATGCGGAAATGTCCTCTACCGAAAGTAAAATCACAAATGCCGTGAGAGTGCAAAGCAAGGTAGTGTCGAAAAACACCTCGCACATACCGAAAAGTCCAGCGACTCTCGGTGTGCGCTCCCCCGAGCGAGAATGACCGAGAGCAGAGGTGCCGACTCCCGCCTCGTTTGAAAGTATCCCTCTGGCGAAGCCCTCCTTTATCGCTATAAGTGAGATAGAGGAAAGACCGCCGCCGACGATAGCCTCGGCAGAAAATGCCGAGCGAAAAATTCTGAAAATCGCCAACGGGATTTCGGATAAATTCGCAAAAATCACGCAAAATGACATAAATATGTAAATAATTGTTGTCAAAGGAATGATAATTTCGGTCAGATTCTCAATTTTGTTCGCGTTTCCAAAAGTGAGAGGCAGCAAGAGAGCGACGAGGACTGCTGCTGTGAATACGGGCTGTGCCGAGAGAGTTTTCTCCGCCACGTCTATGACAGCCGCGCTCTGCATAGCCGAGCCCATAAATAGCGACAGAGCTACGGTCAGGAGCGCGTAAATCTGCGGTAAAAGGCGCGAAAGCGAAGGAAAGATAGAGCTAAGCGCTGCCGACATTCCGCCTCGTCTCTCGGGTGTGTCAAAGACGAGCAGAGTTTCGGAATATTTGATGACCATAGCGAATACCCCAGAAAGAAAAAGCCATAATACACTTCCCTCTCCGCCTATCATAATGCCAGCGGCTACGCCGAAAATATTGCCGACTCCGAGTGTGCCTGCAAGTGCAAGGAAAAGCGCGCGACGAGCCGACCTATCCCTTGCGGCAGATAGAAATTCCATCAGCGTTTTAACAGGATGAAGAATAAAGAAAAATCTGAGCTTAAAGAGCAAAAAGAAGCCGACGAGCGTCACCAGAATCGGAATCAAAAATGAAATTTGCATAAGAAAAACCTCCGCTATAATCTATGCGGAGGTTTTCTCTGTTTTGTATTATTTAAGGAAAAATGTGCTGATTATCTTCCAAACTATAAATATGAGCAGACCTACACCGGCGCCAATCAGAGCGTAATTATAGAACTTGTCAAACTTCTTCTGCTTCTCCTCGTCGATTCTGTCCTTTTCCTTATCCTCCTCGGTCTCGGCAAGCTCCTCGGGAATCTCGTCGAAACCCTCGTCATCTATCTCGTCAAGCGCGAAGTCGTAAGTACCCTCTCTTATCTTGAGCGCTCGCTCTCTCGCCTGCTCCATAAGCTCGGTCACGGTGCGATAGGTCTGATTATCCGGGTCTGTCGCAAGCATTTTACTGCCGATTCTGTCCATCGCTGCCGCAATCTTCGACTCCTCTCTGCCGAGGCTCGCCTCGTCAAGATCTCTGACGCAATCCTCGCAGATGTATCTCGGATTGCCGTATCCGCTCATCGTGAGAATCGCAGGCTCATCGTCGGTTATCAATGCGTTGCATATAGAGCATTTGGTAGGCTCATCGTCCTCTTGATTCTCGGTATTTTTCTCTGCCTCGAGATTCTCGGACTCTGCCTCGATAGCCTCGTCTAAAAGCTCCTTGTTCATTTCTTCATTCATTTGTTCTCCCCCCTAAGCGAAGTGCGGAAATACTTAATATATTCTTCACGCAGAGCAGCGCGCTCGGCCAGCTCTGCCTCGGTCAGCTCACGCTCCTTGGCGATTCTGCCAAGCTCGTTGATTCTGTCTATCTTTTCCTTTTCCATCTTACTTTCCTCCGTAAAGCTTCGCAAGACCGCCCGTAGAGGTCTCACGGTAGTGGTGCGAGAGGTCCTTGCCTGTCTCGTACATCGTCTTGATTACCATATCGAGCGAGATTTTTCTCGAGCCCGAGAGGAAGTTGGCAAGATTAACCGCATTTATCGCGCGCATAGCCGCAACCGCATTACGCTCGATGCAGGGTATCTGCACCAAACCGCAGATGGGGTCGCAGGTGAGACCGAGATGATGCTCGAAGGCTATCTCCGAGGCGTATTCTATCTGGTCAATACCCATCTCAAAAAGCTCGCCAAGCGCGGCAGATGCCATCGAGCAGGCTGTGCCTATCTCCGCCTGACAGCCGCATTCAGCGCCGCTGATAGAGGCGTTCGTCTTGGTCAGAGTACCGATGAGTCCTGCCACCGCAAGCGCTCTGATAATCTGCTCGTCGGAGAATCTGTGCTTCTCCTGCATATAGCGAAGCACCGAGGGGAGCACTGCGCACGCACCGCAGGTGGGCGCGGTAACTATCGTGCCGTTGTCGGCATTCTGCTCGCTCACCGCGTAGGCGTAGGCGCAGACGATACGGTTCTCTCTCGTCACCTCACGCTCGTCGATATGGCGCTTGTTGTAGAGCTGCTGCGCCTTTCTCTCGACCTCCAGGCCGCCCGGGAGCGTGCCGGATGTAGTAAGTCCCTCGTGAATCGCGTTCTGCATCACGCGCCATACCTCAAAGAGAAACTCGCGTATTCCCTCGCCCTCACGCATAAAGACGTAATCCGAGAGGCGCATCTCATTTGCCATACAGTATTCGGTAATAGCGGTGAAGCTCGACTCGGGATAAACGTTGGAAACGTCCTCGTCCTCTCTGCCCTCTATCTCAATGTCACCGCCGCCGACGCTCATAACTCGCATTCGCTCGCAGCGCTCTCCGCCGACGACAGAATAAATATCCATCGTATTCTCGTGCGGAAGGTCACGGTCGGTAATATTAAACTCAATCTCAACCGGCTTACCTGCCGTCATCTCAATCGCCTTGTCGGTGCCGTGACCCTTGCCCGTGTCGGCAAGCGAGCCGAAAAGCACGACGTAGTAGCTCTCGGCATCGGGATGCTCGCCCACGTAGATGCTCATCGCCTTGGCAGGTCCCATAGTGTGCGACGACGACGGGCCCTTGCCTATCTTATATATATCTCTTATGGATTTCATAAATTTCTCCTTAAGATTTCATTTCCTATATTTTAACATATCAAAACAAAATATGCAAGGGGGGCGCTGCGTTTTATTTCTCGCGCATTCAAAAAAATAGCCTATCCCGATTGAGATAGGCTATTTGATTATCCTTCTGCTAAGATTATTTGGAAATCTCGAAGGTATCCGTCACAGGAGGATTGTAGGTGTGGCTGCGGTTCTGATACATTCTCAGGCTCGCAGTACAGTTAAGCGTGTTGTAAAGCGCGATAATGCCCGTAGGCTCGGAGGTGGTATCTCCAAGACCTGCGCCCGAAATGCTGACCTCTACGCTCTCACCGATAAGTGTAGCGAGCGAGCAGCAATCGTAGTACATAAGCGCGTCGGTATACTCGGGGTTCCAGCCCTCGAAGCGACCGATATTATCACCGCCAAGGTCGCAGAACCAGGTGAGAGCTATGCTGGCTCTGGTAACGTCCTTATCGAGCGCGGTGATCGCAAGGCTCTGGAATGCCGCCTGGCTGCCGCCGTCAACGACGAAGGCGTCACCCTTCTGCCATCTGCCAAAGGGCGCGAGCGTTTCACCGTTAAAGGTAATCCTGCCGTAGCTCGAGTCACCGATAAATGCCTTTAAGAAACGGGTAGCCATAATATTTCTGATAAGCATACCCTTGAAGTATACGGTATCTCTGTCCTGATTTTCGGTCAGGTCGAAGCCGTAATCTTCGGGTGCAGCCGCATTCGGATCGTCAAGGTGATAGCTGTGCGCGCAAATAGCGAACTGCGCTGCGTCACCGGAGAATGCAGGCTTCGGCTTCTTGGTATTGCCGTAGCTCACAAACGAAGCCTTGAGTCTGAGCTTGCCCTCGCCTATGGGATAGGAGAGATAACCGGTGGCAAACTCGCCCTCGCCAATATAAATTTCTACGAGATAGAGCTTATGAGTAGTCGCGCAGCTCTCGTCGTAATCGGCAACGTTCAACTCCTCGAATCTCTGAAGCTTTATATCACCCTCATAGCAGGAGGCTACTATCGCGCTCCAATATTCCTCGAGGTCATCGGGGGCGCTTGCTGCCGGCTTGATATCCTCAAAGCCCGCTACCGCGCCGCCGCGGAAGCAGAGATTTTCCTTAACGTTATTTCTGTTGAGCATATGGAGCGAGCTGTTGCCCTTGGTAAGCACGGTCTTGTTCTCGTCACAAACGAAAACGGTCACACGGAGCGTGCCGGGCTTAGACATCTTACCCTTTACGGTAAGAGTGCCGTCCTTGCCATCGACGTATCCCTCGGTCTTAGTCTGACCGTCCTCGCCCTCTACGGTGTAGTAGAAGTAGGGCGCGGAAACTTTCTCTCCGTCTGCGTAAAGCGCGATGTCAAAGGTCATTTCCTCGCCTATCGCGTAGCTCAAAGCATCCTTATTGCTTTTTCCAACGAAGTAAAGCTCCGCCTTGGGGTCTGCCTCAATAACGTCGAAAACGCTGGTCACGCTACCGTTAGCGTACTCACCGCCGTAGACGAAGTCAATCTTGGGAATATCGTAGGTCTTATTCTCCATCGAAGCGTACTGAACGCCGCTTGCGTTAAAGTCAAAGCCCATTACCGCATAGCCGTAGTAGTCGCCCTCCTCGGTGCAAATGAACTTCTCAACGTCGGAATAATTAAGAATAAAGGTTATGTATGTATCGGTCTTTCTGACGTCTATGTCAGAGAGCGCCTTGTCCTTATATACGAAGGTCGCGTCACCTCTGTAAAGTCCCGCGTATTCTGCGTCTGCCTTACAGTTATTCCAGGTGAGCTTGGTGAAATCAGCATCGCTGACACCCGTACCGGGAAGGAAACCGTAGGCGCTTGCGGTAGTGGTCGCAGTTACATTTTCCGCGCCCTTAACAAAAGTAAATGTGAACTCGACCTTGCCGTTATTCTTGTTCGCCTGGAAGCCGGGGTCGGAAAGAATGTTGGCGAAGCTGAACTTGAAGATAGGTCTTGACGCATTCTTATACGCGCCAACGTAAGTCTTGGATGCGTTGTTATTATTAGCGTATTCACCCGAGCTGACGTAGGTATCGGCTACGATAGTGCCCTCAATTTCAACTCTGTTCTGATCGGTGACGTCACCGCCGATATCGCCCGAGTCACCGCCCGTGCTGGGACGGTCGAGAATACCGCTGTTGTTCGGGTTGGGATCATTCTCCGCGCCAACGTAGTAGTGGTTGCGGTCGTCGACGAAATCGTACGCATCGCCTGTCACGAGAGTCTTGAAGATATTAAAGTATCTGTAACCGAAAACTCTAAGGCTGGGTGCGTCAAAGTGAATTTTGTCCTCGTTGATAGTAAGACCGTCTGCGTCTGCTACACCGTAATTCTTGTAGCAATCGGCAAGCTTTGCAAGCTGGGCGTGGAAGGTTTCTCTCTGTGATACGTTCGTGCTTATCTCACGAAGCTCGCCCGTGATGATAACAACCTTGTCTGCGTCAAGTCCAAGCTCCGAAATCAAGGAGTCGAGTATCACCTCGAGCTTATCCGCATAGGTGGAGTGGTTAGAACGGTTGGACTCGCCCTGGTGCCAGAGAATAGCGCAAATCTCAGAGGTTTTCTGCGCTTCCTTTGCCATAGCGAGAGCGTTGTTGTAAAGATCACCGTCTACTGCCCACTCACCGATGGTCGTGCCGCCCATAGCCGCAGGGATAAGACCTATCTCGCAGTCAAAGGTGTCTACGAACGCCTTTGCAAATGATGCTGCAAGACCAACGCCTGCGGCAGATTTGTCGAAGTGAATGGGCTCTTTCATCTTTACCCATTCCTTAGACGCGTTCATCATAAGAATTTTGTCGTCCTCGATAGCCTCAACGTCCTCGGCAAAGCCTCTGCCCGCCATATTGGACTGACCGATAAGGAGAACCGACTGTCTGGAGTCAAAATAGGTGGTGTAATCTACGGTTTCGTCACCGTTTCCGCCGTCATTACCACCATCGGTGTTTCCGCCGTCATTACCGCCGTCGGTGTTTCCACCGTCATTTCCACCGTCGGTATTGCCGCCATCATTACCGCCATCTGTGTTGCCGCCCGACTCGCCGTCGTTATTATCACCGCTGCCGTCGGGGTCGGTTACGTCTGAATTATCGCCGCCATTATCAGGGTTCTTGGCGAAGATAAAGCAGCTCGAAAGAACTGAGGCGCAAAGCGCAAGAATAAGCGCGAGGCTTATAATTCTGTTTAAGTTTTTCATTCGTTTTTCCTCATTTGCGCAGGGGAAATGCCCCTGCTTATTTTTATTTGTTATAAACGAAGCTTATTGCAGGTGCAGCATACGTACTGTTTTCCATTGACGCAATTGAAATACCGCTTGTGCCAACCGTTCTGAAAACGAATACCGCGCATCCTGTCTCGGAGTCTATCATACTCTCTATCTGCGAGTAGTCGAAGGTAAAGGTAAGAACGCCGTTATAGTAAGAAATATTGTCAGAGGCGCTTGCAACCGACTGGCTGGCAAGAATATTGGTCGCGCTGCCCCAGTTGAGAGCATCGTGAGCGCCGCCACTCTTGAGATTCTTCCAGGTTACCTCGGAGAATGCAACGTCGGTAGTTCCCTCTCCCGCGGTAAAGCCGCCGAAGGTGAACTTCGTAGTATTTGCCAGGCTTTCCGCACCCTTGGCAATAGTAAAGCTAAACTGTATCTTTCCGCTATCCTTATAGGCAGCGAAATCAGCGCTTGAAAGAATATCGCTGAAATCGAACTTGAAATACGCTCTGTAATACTCGCTGTAAGTGCCGAGCGTATTCTTCGAGGTGCTGTAATCAGCCTCCTGCGCCGTAGCGCTGTTGCTGGCTACGTAGGTGTCCTCTGCGATTGCGCCGCTGATTGATGAGTTGTAGATAATTTCGGGAGCCTTTTCGCCCTCGGCGTAGGTAAATACCGCCTCTGTGCCGCTGACCGCCTCGCCTCTCTCATCGGTGAAGGAATCGAGAACTATCTTGTAGGTTGCGCCGACAGAGAGCGCCTCTGCCTCGGGAATGAACTTCCACTGCGTGCCGCCTCTGGCGCTTATCCATTCGCCCGCGACGGTGTTGCCGTCTGCGTCAAGTAGCGCAATTTTGCCCTCGGGATTAACCGCAGCATTGAACTGAAGGAAGATTTCCTCGTCCTCGGTGATAAACCCGTCGAGCTTGACAGAGGTGTGGAGAAGCTCTGCCGCCTCACCCTTAAGGTGATAAGCAAAGAAGCTCCTGAATGCCGAATAATAGTTGTAGCCGTAGAGCTTATCCTCTACGTTCTTCGGCCATGTGTGATTTACGCCGTACATAATAAGCGGAATCCAATTCGTGCCGGATTCTTCCATTTGCAGATATACGTTCGGGTCCTTAAAGAACTTAGTCCAGGAATTGTATTCGCACTTCTCTCCTACACCGACGAGCTGAGGAATATTGCTCTCGTCGAGATAACGGCAATCATTCGTACCGTTGCCCATTCCGTGATAAACACAAGTGACGCCGGAGCTGATCTTCTGTCCGTTTTTGTAGGTCTGGTATGGCTGCTCGCCGAAGCACTCGCCTGCCTCAAAGCCGCCGTAGGTGTAAATCTCCGCAAGATCATCGGGATCGGTCGTAGCAAGAGATGACTGCTTGAAGAGCGCAACCCAAGAGGACTTGGAGAAGCCGTAAACGCCGTATTTCTCGGTCGAATAGCCGTACTCGTCGGCAAAATACTTGGTGCATCTTACCGCAGCGGTAAGGAAGCGCGTGCCCATATAGGTCTGCAAGGTGTAGTTAGGCTCGATGTGTCCCCAGCATGCCTCGTCCTTCATAAAGGGAAATAATCTTGGTCAAGGCTGGTTACCGCGTAGCCTCCGAAGAGGAAGCCTACGTACTGAATTCTGTCGGTTTTGGTCGAGGAAAGCGAATTGTTTCTGATAGCGCCTGTAGACGCCGCCATTATAACCGGAACCTCGCCCTCGGGGTTTGCGGGATAAATAATATCAAGATGATATGTGAGATACTTATAATTACCGTCTGAATCCTTGGCGGTCAGTGACTCGCCGTTCTTCATTACGATGTCGGAAAGGCTCTCTGCCTGTACCCAGGCGTCGCCAAGCTTATCCTTAATCTGCTGCTGGTTGTTCCATATGTCGATTATCTTCTTCTCAACGCCCTTGGGAGCGTGCTCCATAATATTGAAGAATTCTATGTTACGAACGATTCTGCATCCTGCCGGGATAAGATAGGTTTGATTCGAGTTGTACGAAATACCGTCAAGAAACGCGCCGTTTTGCATCATATCAAGCTTCAAATCGTGAAGCGATTCGTCAAGATAGGGCGAAACCGCATTCTCGGCATTCCGATAGTCGAGAACGACTACCACGTATTCCTCGAGAAGATCACGAAGAATGGAAACGTCGCTATCAGTTCCAACGCGCTCCTCACCGTGACCGATAACGTAAAGGGCAACGGGATTTGCAGCGTTAGCTGTGTCAAGCTTATTAAAGGTATAGGATTTGAGAGTAGCGTTAACTGCCGTATCCTCAAATTCACTCTCATTAGCCTTAAGCTCCGAGAAAGCGAGAAGAATCTCGTCGATGCCGTTCTTGCCCGCGTCTGGATCCGGCTCTGTGGGCTTTTCTCCCTCATTGTCATCGGGGTTCGCATTATTTCCCTGATCGTTGTTATCGGGATTCTCGTTATTGCCCGAGCCGTCGTTTTCACCGTCGGTAATACCGCCCTGATCTCCCGAGTCATCGGGCTTTTCTATAAGAAAACAACCGCAAAGCAAGGAAAGCGACATCGTTAAAAGCACAAATATGCTAACTATTCTTTTCATTTTTGTCATATTCCCTCGTTTTTCCAACAACGGCAGGAGGAAAATGCTCCCCCTGCCATATATGGTTGGTCAATTATTTTTCGTAAACGAACTTGACTGTAGGAGGAGTAGCAGTTTCACTGGATGCGTAATAAAGAGTCTTGCTTGCAGCAGTTGCTGTTCCCTTGGCTCTGAACTTAAATACGATCTGACCGTAATAGTCACTGTCCGTATCCATACAGATATAATCCTTGATATCATCATAGGTAAGCTCGTAGGTAACAGTACCTGCTCCGCCGTTAGCATCCGCAGTATAAATAACCTTGTCGGTTTGAGTAAGCAGCTTGCCGCTATCGCTATTTCCTACAATATATTTCATATTACCAAGGTAAAGCGCATTATAATACGCGCCTGACTCCACGTGAGCACTGTTCCAAGTAATTCCAGCTGCCGGAATGCCCGCAGTATACTGAGTAGCGCCGTCAGCATCTGTATAAGTGGGATTTGCTACCTGAAGCAAGAACTTGGTGTTGTTTATATCACTCTCGTTTCCTGCAATCGTAAAGGTAAGCTGGAATTTACCATTTGCCTTTGCTGACTCAAAATCTGCGCTATTCAAAATATCCTTGAGATCAAGCACTATAAATCCGCGTGCCGCTGAGCTATAGAGGTAAATCTGTTCGTTTTTAGATCTGTCCTTATCCTTGGTGCTGCTATTGATATCGGTATCAGCAACGACCGCACCGTTAATGGTATACTCCTGCTTTTCGGGCTCCTTGAGGTCGCCGTAGGGCTGGCCGCAGGTGGAGCATATTGCCTTTTCGGTTTCGGTAGCAGTGCCGCCCGAGTGTGCTTCGGAGGCGGTAGCCTCGTCGCAGCGAGAGCACTCTGTCCAGTGGCTTTCTGCGTCGTACTTGGTTTCCATATTATGTCCGAGAGCTGCCTCACCGGTCTGGGTTTCCTCAGCGCCGCATGCGCACTTTCTGAACTCAAGCTCTGCCTCGTCACAGGTAGCAGCAGTTCTGGTCTGCCACTCGCCGTATACGTGTACGTGAGATGCAGTGCCGCCGTACTTCTGACCGCAGCCCTCACAGGTAGCCTGCTCGGTTTCGGTAGCGGTGCCGCCAAAGTGCGCTACGGGCTCGGTAGCCTCGTCGCAGCCATCACGAACGCACTCGGTCCAGTGATTAGTTTCGTCGTACTTGGTCTGGATTTCGTGCTCTATTACGTCTCCGTGCTCAAAGGTTGCAGCACCGTTTTGGCCGCAAGAGCAAGAATAGTAATAAATAGCCTTTTCACCGCAGTTAGCTGAAACAAGGTGATCTGCATCAGCTACCTTTTCGATATATGCATGAACGTGGTCGTCGTTAAGAATAATCTGAACGGTAGGACGGTTAGCCTCGGTATCGTTCTCCATAGAGCCAACCTTCGTGCTGGACTTCCAGATTGCGAATACGAATACAGCATTGCCGTTGGCATCAATAAATTCCTCAAGCTCTCTGTACGCAACGGTGATAGTAATCTTGCCGTCGGCTACCGCAAGCTTCTCGCTCTCGGCGATCTTTTCAATCAAGCCATATGCGTTACCCCAACCGAATGCATAGGTTTCATTGTTATAGCTCTTCCAGGTAAGATCAGCAAAATCTGCGCCAGATCTACCCTCGGTAACAGGATAAACCTTAAATGTAACGGGAGTGGTGTTGTCTATAGCTCCGGTTGTCATAGTAAAGGTGAACTGTACCTTTGCAGAATCCTTATACATCTGATAATAGGGGCTTGCAAGAAGATCGCTGAAGTTATATCTGAGAAGAACTCTGAAGTTATTTCCGTTGGCAGAAAGCTCCTTCTGTCCAACGTAATTGCTTTCCTGCGAGCCGGAAGCGGAATAAACGTAGGTATCATCTACCACGCTGCCGTCAATGACCATATTGAACTCTGCCGCTACTACCTTGACGGTGGTGGACGCCTCGCCGTACTTAACGGTAACGGTGTTTTCACCGAGAGCGAGAGTCGCGTTTTCAAGGGTTACGTCGGTTACGGTATAGGACTTGCCGCAAGCGCATACGGCAGTAACGGTGAGGTCGGATGCCTTAACGGTCATGCTCTCCATGGGGTTAGCCATATTGCATACCGCGGAAATCGAGGTTGCGCTATGCGCTACCTTCTCGGTAGCCTCGTCACAGCCCTCGCGGTCGCACTCGGTCCAGTGGTGAGTGTCGTCGCTATTGTTTACCATATTGTGTCCGAGAGCCGCGTCGCCGACTCTGGTTTCTTCCTTACCGCAGGAGCAGGCTCTGTACTCTACCTCTGCGTCGTCACAGGTTGCGGGAGTCTTGGTCTGCCATTCGCCGTAAGCGTGGGCGATAACCTCGCCGTACGCAAAGGTTTCAGTACCCTTTGCGCCGCAAGAACAGGACTTGAAGTATGTAGCCTGCTCCTCGCAGTTAGCGGTGGCGAGATACTTCTCGTCTGCAACCTCATTGGTGAAGCTGTGATCAAGCTTTGCGATGTCGCGAACCTCCTCAGCGCCGCAAGCGCAGGTTCTCATCTCAACACCGGTGCTGGTGCAGGTCGCGGGAGTTTTGGTCTGCCATTCGCCATAAGCGTGCTCGTGAGACTTGAGCTCACCGTACTCTGCACCGCAGACCTCGCACTTAGCCTTCTCGGTCTCGGTAGCAGTGCCGCCCGAGTGCTCAGCCTTGTCGGAAATCTCACCGCAGATTTCACCTGTGCAGCTGTGCCAGTGATGAGTCGCATCATATTTCCATTCGTCACCGAACTGATGCTCGTGCTCGGGAACGAAAAACACACAGGAGCTCATCGTCATCACGAGAAGCGCGGCGAGAGCTACGAATAAAAATCTGTTTTTCATATTTTTTCTCCTTTTAGGGTTTATTTACCGCAATAGAATCCGATGGATTTCTTATAAGGATTGCCAAAGAAGTCGGGAACAGCCTCAACGTCGTATCCAACGTTCAAGGCAGGAGATTTGTCATCAAGCATATAAATATTCTGATAATCTATGCCTATCACACTGTCCTCGGTGAGATAGCCAACGAACAAGGGATCGAGATCGTAGATACCGTTCACGTTGATTGTCTTGAAGTAATCAAGGTCAGCAATATTGCTGCCGTATTCGTTGAATATAAGGTTATTAGCCGCCGTCATACCGCTTGCCGAATTGACGAGGAACTTAGCCTCTGCGGAACGGTTATATATAAGATTATTGTAGAAGAAGGACTTTCTGTTATTGTTGGACTGAATAATATACTGTGTATCGTAGCCTGTTACGATGGTATTGTTGTAAACGTAAATACCGCCTGCCTCCTGGTTGATGTAAATTACGCCCTTGTTGCCCTTGTCGTTTACCGAAAGATTATATCTGACGATTGCTACGTCATGACCGTTCTTATCGGTATCGTAGGTGCAGTTGAGGAAGAGACCGAAGGAGTTATCGTGCGAGTAATTGTACTGCCAGATAGTATCCTTGCTTGCCAGGTCGGCGTCAAGCATACAGCCGTCCTGAAGCTTGCCCGTATTCTCGTTGACTCTCGCCATATTGCGATAGCCCTCGTTGTACTGAATAACCGTACCGTCTACGTAAGAGGTAACGATGGTGTTGCCCGAAACGCAGTGAATAGCGGTATCGTGAATTACGTTATATTCAATCACACCACGGTAGAGATGACGAACGAATATAGCGTTCTTGCCAATAAAGCTCATACTGTTGTTGTTGATATTTACGTTGAGATGCGCTTTGTCCTTGAAGCTCTCGCTATAAGGGCTGACCTTGGGAACGCCAATGCTGCCGTCCTCATTCTTAACAATCTGGTTCCAGGTTGCAATACCAACGTTGGAAACCTCGGTGATGCGGCAATCGGTGATCTCAAGACCGTCTACTCTGCCGAGACCGTCGTTCGACCAGAGGTGAATACCGCCCGTAATCTTCGAGGCCATAGCCATACCGCTGTTGGCAGCGTCGCGGAAGCCGAGAATATCGTGAATATAGAGCTTTTCAAGCTTTATATTATTATAGGTAACCGTTTCGTTCGTTCCCTTGTTGTTGTCAAGGGTGATAAGAACGCCTCGTCTGTCACCCTCGGTGGTGGCAGAATCGGTAAGCTCAAGATTCTTTACCGTAATATTGCTGCAATTGGAGATGTAAAGCACGCCGCTGCCCGAAAGGTCGTTACCGTCAATTTTGGGATTGCTTCCCTCTCCGTAGGCGGTAACCGTAACGGGTGAATCGTCTGTGCCGTGTATATTCTCGAGCGCAAGTCTGCCAAGGAAGCTGCTGCCTCTCTTAATGTAAACGTACGCTCCGGGAGCAATCTCGAGGGTCGAAATCGCGTCGAGAGTATTGTAGGGCTTGTCAAAGCTGCCGTCACCGCCGTCTGCCGCGGCAGAGTCGAAGAAGATACCCTTGTCGTAATGGATAACGTCCTCCTCCTCTTTATCGGTGGTGTCGCTGCTTCCGCCTCCTGCGGGCGGCTTCTGTGAGCCGCCCGTGCCGGGCTTGTCGGGTGTCTGACCCGGGTTTGTACCCGTGCCGAATAAAATATCGCAGGAAGCAAGTGCGCCAAGCATCACACATATAAGCGTGATTAGCGCAATGCTTTTAATAAACTTCGTATTTCTTTTCACTTTAGAACATCCTTTTTCTTGTAACTATCGAAACTACTACGTATATGACAACCGAGATGCCGAAGGAAGCAATTATACCGCCTCTCGCGCCCATAAGGATATTAACCCACTGGGGAGTAATAGTAACGAATCTGGTCGATGCGCTGTAACCGTTCATTGCGATAGAATTTACTACTACGTAGAGAATTCTGTGCGCTTCCTCTCTCATAGCCCAAGCGAGCTCGCCGTAGCCCTCTTTGTAATTGTAGAGCGCGGATTTGTCAGCGCTGGTAGCAGTATCACCGTCGGGAAGCGCGCAGCCACCGAGAATACCGCCAACGAGATCCATATATCCGTTCTGCCAGTAGTCAGAAACCGCAAATCCCTGCATACCGAATTCATCTCTGAACACGTTGTTGATAAATCCGTGCTGGCTGGTCCAGACAACGCCGATTCTGTTGAAGCCTGTCATAAGATTCTCTGCTCCCGCCTCCTCGATAGCAATCTGGAAGGGACGAGCGTAGAGCTGTCTTATCGTCTGCTCGTTAGCCCAGGTATTTACACCCTCTCTGAAGGTCTCCTGCTCGTTGAGGATAGCGTGCTTCATATAAACGTATACGCCCTCGGAGCGAATACCGCTCGCCTGAGCTGCGGTGATGTAGCCCGAAAGAATGGGATCCTCGCTGTAATACTCGAAGGCTCTGCCGTTATAATTACTTCTGTGAAGGTTGCATCCAAGACCGTAAAGTCCCGAATATCCCTGCCACAAGCAGTCCTCACCGATAACCTTGCCAAGCTCGTATGCAAGCTCGTCGTTCATAGCGGCTGCTACGATAGACGCACCGGGATACATAATAGGCGAGGAATCCATATCGGGATCGCTGTAAAGGAAGGCGAATCTGTTGCCTGCCGTGTTCTCATTATCGCTGTAAGAATAGGTAGTACCGCCGACAGGGCCGAGCGCGCCGTTACCGTCGATGGTAGCAGGCTTGCCGACAGAGTCAACGCCGTAGGTCTTACGAAGACCGTTGGAGAGAAGCATAACCGTCTCATCCCAGGTCATCTGGTCAAGAAGCGCGTCCCATCTCTCGTCGTCGTATTCAACGGGAAGCGGCTTGCCGTCTACGATAGTGATAAGCGATGCGAGAGTGAGATTATTCTCCGCACCGTAGGTGGGATATGCGATATCGTCCTTCTGAATCTTCAGGGACATCTTCTTGCCGTCCTCTACCATCTCGGGCGTTACGGTGACGATTACCTGATTATTAAGCACGGAGTGGCTCTCGGTCATACCGAGCTTAACGGTACCGTTCCAGTCGTTTCTCGATACGTAGGTAACCGAGTTAACGTCGTTTGCCGCTGTATAAAGATTGAGGTCTGCGTTATCAAACTGATTGGTTATAGGATTGCCGGTAACCTTACTTACCGAATACTTTGTGGTATCCTCTTCCTTAACGGTCTTCCATACGAGTGTCGAATCACCCGAGCCGACCATCTTTGAGGAATTTACGGATACACCGTCCTTTTTCTTTGCGTCAAGAATATTGTTTACCGCGTCGTGCGCGTTCTTCGCTGCGGTGAGGTAGTAGTTACCCGCGTCAAGCACGTAGGTTTCGTATCCGTACGCATCGTAGGACGCAAACCATCTGCCGTCAACGGTAACGGTAAGCTCCTCGGTAGCGCCGGGCTCAAGAATCTGAGTCTTGGCATAGCCTACGAGCTCAACAGATGCCTTCTCAATGCCGCCGCTGATATAGGGCTGCTGGAGATATATCTGCACGCTCTCCTTGGCAGCAACCAAGCCGACGTTCTTAACGGTGACCTTTACGGTATAGGTATCGTCCTCTGCGTTCTCCTGAACGGTGAAGTTCGAATACTCAAAATCACTGTAGGATAAGCCGTAGCCGAAGGGATAGGATACTACGTCGGAATAGTTGAAGTCACCAACCTTTTCTCTGCCGAGAACAACGTCCTCGTATCTGGTTTCGGTGTAACGGTATCCGTTATAGATACCCTCCTGATATACAACGTACTTATTGGATTTTCCGCTGTTCGAGGTGCTGATAATCTCGCCCTCGTTCTCGTATCTGCCAAAGTTGGCGTATACGGGGTTGTAGTGATGGCTCTTCCAATAGGTGTCGGTGAGCTTACCCGAGGGAGAAGCCGCGCCTGTAAGGAGCTTGCCGACTCCGACGGTGCTGGAGCTACCGCCGATGCCTACCCAAAGAACTGCGTCGATGCCGTATGCGGGGTCGTCAATATAGTCGCACTCAACCTGGTTTACCGAGTTGAGAAGCACTATAATCTTGGAAATCTTGCCCGAGTCCTTGAGGGACTTGAGATTCTTGAGCACGTCAATCTCGGTGGGAGAAAGCTCAAGATAGTTGCCGTGGCTGTAATCTGTCGCAGAGCCGCCCGACATCTTGAGGTCTGTCGCCTCGGTGCCGTATCTCGAAAGCACGAAGATAGCAGCGTCTGCCTGATTGCTCTTTGCCGACGTGCTGATGCTCGACCAAGCAGCGTCCTTGATAGTGTAAGCCGCCTTGTCCGAGCTGGTGTTACTCGTATGGTCGCCGAAATAAATCTCGTTGCTCGCATACCAGTTCCAAAGCTCCGCGTTCACCTCAAGTCCCGCCTGTTCAAGACCGTCCTTAAGGCTCACAGCCTCAGCCTTCTTGGCGAAGGACGAGCCGCCGCCGGAGAAGATGTAGTTAACAGAAGATGAGCTGTAAAGGCTGACCTTGTCACCTACGGAGAGAGGAAGCGCGCCCTCGTTCTTGAGAAGCACTGCGCCCTCCTCGGTAACCTTGGCGGTCACAGCGTTTGCCGCCGCCTTAAGCTCCGCGATGCTGCCGTAATCAGAGAAGTTTCTGATGATAGCCTCGCTGGTGCCGTCGTTAATAGTCTGCTGCGTGGACTGACCGAGGAATGCCGTGATAGCGCCTGCGTTCACGAGCGCAATCTCGCTGCCCACAACTGCAACACCAAGAAGAATTATTAAAATATTCAGGAATATTTGACTGGCAATTTTCAATGCTCCCATAAATCAATATCCTCCTCTATGTCCAAAATAGAATGCCACGTTGCTCACAAGGAATGCAACAACGAACAAAACAGTGCTGGTCATAACTATGGGGTCGATAAGCGCGAACGCCTCTGCGCTGACACCGTTGTAGAAGATACCGGTGAAGTACATATAAATATTCTTTACGTAAGCAAGGAGCGTAACGAGAACTCCGCTAAAGAGCGCTATCGGCGCGAGGTTGGCAAGAGGACCGATGAATGCCATCACAACGTATACCGCTACCGTGATAAAGGCGATCTGCAAAACGTTTTGCGCGTTGTACTCAAGCAAATGATCGGTAAATCCGTTGGTATAGGAGAATGCTCCCGCAAGAAGCGCGGCGATCGCCACCAAGGATATATAGAATCCGGGGCGAGTGAAAACTCTGAAATTAAATATACTCATTTTTTATCCCTCCGTATTTTCGCTCAAGGTAACCTTTACAACGAAATTACCCGCAGCCTTAAGCTTGATCTGAAGCGGATTCGTGCTGTTTGCAGTAAAGGTGAACTCAATGCTGTTGCTACCGTTTGTCAAGCCCGCTGCAACAGCAGTGGTAACGTCGCCGCCGGTAATTTCTACCGCAGCACCGTTCTCACCTGCGAACTCGATTGTGATAGTTGCCTTGTAGGATAGAAGCTCCTCAGGCTGATATCTGAGGTATGCGTACTTCTTATTCTCCTCGTCAACTGCGCTGATAGCGAAATGAATGTAGCCGTCGGAATCTATAACAGGCTTCTCGTGTGTCGAGGTCTTGCCGTCCGCAAAGTAGAACCACTGACCGGGAGCAGCGACAGTCGCGCTCTTGTTGCCAGAGCTGAGCGCAGTACCCATGATAGGCTCAGCGCCCTCTACGATAATGAGCGCGTTAGCCTTGAGAGTACCCGAGGTAACAGTAATCATAGTGCTGCCCTCGCTGACTGCGGTAACCACGCCGCCCGAAACGGTCGCTACCTTGGGATTAGACGAGGTCCACTCGAACGTAGGATTATCCTTGCCCGCGATGACTGCGTCGATAGTAAGAGTCTTTTCGTCCGCGGTATTGATCTTCGCATACTCGGTCGAAAGAACGATCTTCTCAAGTCTGCTGATCTCCTCAAAGATAGGAAGAACGTAATATTCACCGGATTCCTTAAGCTTTATCTGATAAGGATTCTGCGCGCCGGGAGCAGAGGATACGTACTCAAGCTCGATTCTGTTGAGTCCTGCCTTGAAAACGGTATCCTTGCCGTTGATCTGATGAACGCCCTCCTTCTCTGCGTAAACGTAAAGAAGCGTGCGATAGGTAACGTCACCGATGTCATCCGGCTGATATCTGAGATAGAAGAAGTTAGCACCACTCGTGCCGATGCCGGTGATGTTGAAGCTGATAAGACCGTTGTCGTATTGAGGAATGTCCTCAACCGTAACGATACTCGATTCACAGAGATAGTACCAGGTACCGGGATTCTTCGCTGCAACAGACTTCTTGCCCGATTCGAGATCTACTATCTCGTTGCTGCCGTTCTTAACTACAAGCACGCAGCTTGCTGTCTGATCGTCAGCCTTGGACTTGAGAGTAACGGTGGTCATACCTGCCTTGATGCCTGTTACATTACCGTTTGCATCAACGCTCGCGATACTGCCGTCCTCGACAGTCCATTCGGTATCAGTGCCGGGATCGCCGTTTACGCTGATCCGGTATTTCTCACCAACGTATATAATCTCAATCTTGTTAAGCGAGATAACCGAGTTATAAATCTTAACGAGAATTCTGCTCTCGAGCGCGCCGCTCTTGGCAACGATGTATACCTTACCCGCCTTGTGCGCGGTGATAACACCGTCAACTACGGTAGCAATGCTCTCGTCCTCGCTGGACCAGGTGATTGCTTCTCCGTCGGGTGCCTCCGCGTTAACGGTCGCGGTATTGCCGCCGTCAAGAGAAATAACAACCTCGCTCTTGTCAAATACTATGTTAGTGTTAACGACGGTGATTGCGCAGGAAGCGCTCTCCACTATCTTGAACTGCGTCTTGTCAATAATGTTAACAGATATAGTGGTGGTACCGCTCTTGAGCGCAGTAACCGTAGCCTCAAGTGAGGAAGTCTCGCTTTTCATAACGGTAGCAACGCTCTTGTCGCTCGAATCCCACTGGTATATGTAGGCATCCGACTCGTTCTCTACGCTCGCCTTGAGCAGCTTAGTAGAGTCTACTCCGATGGTCGCCTCCGTCTCGGACAAGCTCAAGCCGATTTCGGTCGGCTCGCTGCCTCCTCCCGCGATGTCATCCTGCTCTGACTGTGACATACCCATAAACGCGCCGATACCTATCGGAAGAATAAGGGCAACCGCCATAGCAAGGATTAGCAAAATGCTGGTTACAATTCTCATGCTTTTTTCTCCTTTATAAATTGTTTTTTAATATGTTAGCATCAAAAATACAATCTTATATATTTTCTCAAAAGGCGTTTTCAACAAGTTGCATATTTTAGAGTCATTTTTTTGATTTTTTTTGTAATCTATTACCATTATATCATATCATTTGTAGAAAATCAATTGCAATTTTTATCTTTTTTCATTGCATTTTTTCTACTGGGATATTTTAGGGTTGCTTTTTTTACTTTTTTTTGCTATAATTATCGTATGCTTAACTTTATTTACAATGATATTGATTTCCAGCACAAGCTTGCTGATGCGGGATATTCAAGCGAGGTTTTCGAAAAGCACATACACCCCTTTGATGAAATAGTTTATTTCATCGACGGTAACGTGGTTTATACCGTAGAGGCGGAATCCCGAAAACTAGAACCGGGAGATATCATATTTATTCCGGCAGGCAAATATCATTTTGCCACCGTTGATATCACGTCGAAATACGAGCGATGCGTTTTGAAATTCCCCGACTCTTATATTCCCGAATATATAAAGGCCGTCAGGAATCATTCCTCCTGCTTCCTGGGGAATGCGCCTAGTTATATGAATATGTTCAAGAAATTTGACGAAATGAGTGGGTCGTATACAAACGATGAGCTTTACGCTATTTACATATGCGATATTGTTCGTATGCTCGTTGATGTTTATCACACCTCCTCGCACCCTATTCAGAAGCAGGCAGAGGTTCCTGCGATAATCAGGTTTCTACTCGATTACATCAATGATAATCTGGACAAAAAAATCACTCTGGATTCATTAAGCGAGGCATCGAACTTCTCTAAATCATACATAAGCAACGCCTTCAAGCTCCATATGAAAACGCCCATTATTCAGTACGTGCGTACAAAAAAGGTGCTGGCGGCGCACAAAATGATAGAAAACGGCTCAAAGCCCTATCAGGTTGCTAAGGATTTCGGATTCCACGACTACTCTACATTTTACCGTTCTTACGTCAGCATTATGGGTTATGCTCCCGCGGATAACGCATACAATAATATTCAAGGAGCAAAATAAACGCTCTGCACAAGATTTTTAACGCGCTAATAGAAGCGCAGTATTTATATTTGAGGTGAAAAAATGAAAATTTTTGAAATCAACATTGCCGATATACTGAAAAATCGGCGAGGAAACAAGAATGAAATGCAGCTCAAAACGAAGATTATCATATCGCTGGTTCTCGGAATTCTGAGCGCTGCGGTGCTGTTCTACGTCTTTCTGCCCCCTATAAATCTGATGTCCAAGAGCTTCTGGGTTTATCTCACCGCGGTTATAGCGGCGTTTTCGCTCCCATTCCTCAAGCTTGGCGACGGCTACGTCAGCGTGACAGAGGTGAACGGTAGAATCAAGAAGAGCTATTCCGCAGGGGCGAACAAGTGGCTGCTGCTCGCGGTGGCTGTTCCGATTCTCGTGCTTATTCTCGGCAATCTCGTTTCCTCTCCCCTATTCAACGCGAGAAGATACGCGGGAATTATCGAGGTTAAGGAATCAGACTTCGCCACAGACCTGCCCGAATCGAACGAGGTAACGAATATTGCGCTGATGGACACCGCCTCGGCTATGATACTCGGTAACAGAACGCTCGGCTCACTCTCGCACGTGGTATCGCAGTACACGGTAAGCGATACCTACACGCAGATTAACTACAAGAATACGCCCAAAAAGGTGGCAAATCTCGAGTACGACGGCTTCTTCAAGTGGGTTGGCAACCGTGACAACGGTATTCCCGGTCTGGTAATCGTTGACCCCGTCAACAGCAGCGCCGAATACGTTGAGCTTGCAGAGCCTATACACTATGTAGAGAGCGGCTATTTCGGCGACGACCTTATGCGTAAATTGCGCTTTATGTATCCCACCAAGATTTTTGATTACGACTCTATCAGCTTCGAGCTTGACGACGAGGGAAATCCCTACTACATCATCTCCTGCTATCGTCCGAAGGTCGCGCTCTTTGGCGCGAAGGACGTCACCGAGGTGATTATCTTCGACCCGACCGATGCATCGAGCGAGCTTTACAAGGTTGCGGACACTCCCGCGTGGGTGGATATCGTCTACGACGGTTATCTCGCTACCGAAAAGTACAACTGGCACGGCACGCTCTCCGGCGGTTATCTCAACAGCATTATAGGTAACGTCGGCTGCAAGATGGCGACTGACGATTTCGGATATATCGTAATTGACGACGACGTCTGGTACTTCACGGGTGTTACCTCTGCGGTATCTAACGACAAGTCGAATATCGGCTTTATTCTCTCCAACGCGAGAACGGGCGAATACAAGTTCTACCCCGTTATAGGTGCAGAGGAGCACTCCGCTATGGCGGCTGCCGAGGGCGAGGTACAGGAAAAGGGC
This sequence comes from Clostridia bacterium, assembly GCA_017936125.1. The sequence goes on along the minus strand of JAGBGE010000023.1, from coordinate 4,384 downwards.
TACGTGGCTTCCTTCCCCTCTCTCGTCAACATCTCAGGTCAGGCGACCTATATTATGGTGCTGAAGGATGCGGCAGGACTCGTCAAGCTCTACGCGCTCGTAAACGTTGAGAATTACAGCATCGTTGCGACGGGTGCGACTCAGGCTGACGCGATGAGCGCCTACAAGAAGCTGCTTCGTCAAAACGATATTGAAATCGGCGCTGACGATCAGACGGCTGAAATCACCGTAAAGGACGTGGAAATCGTGATGCTCTCGGGCGTCGCGACAGTCTATATCAAGGCTGACGACGGCAAGGTCTACAAGGGCTATCTCGAGGCAGACGAGGCGCTTATTCTCATTGAGCCGGAAAGCAAGCTGAAAATCAATTACACCGAGAGTGGCGTTGATAAAATATTTATAATTTCAAGCTGGGAATTTGCTAAGTAAATTTAAGGGCTTCCGCACAAGACGGAAGCCCTTTTTATATTTTTACTTGGAAAGATACTCATCGATTGCCTTGGCTGCGATTTTGCCTGCGCCCATTGCGGAGATTACGGTTGCTGCGCCCGTGACGGCATCACCGCCTGCGTACACTCCCTCTCTGGTAGTTGCGCCACCCTCGGTGACGATTATTCCGCCACGCGAGTTGACGTCGAGACCGTCTGTCGTGGACTTGATAAGCGGATTAGGTGACGTGCCTATCGACATAATCACCGCATCGACGTCGAGCGTGAACTCGCTGTCAGGAATCTCGACGGGACGGCGTCTGCCGCGCTCGTCGGGCTCGCCAAGCTCCATTCTGACGCATTTCATTCCCGTGACGAAGCCGTTACGCGCGTCACGTTTGTCGTCGGGGTTATTATAACCGAGAATCTCGGTGGGATTGGTGAGCAGAAGGAATTCGATTCCCTCCTCCTCCGCATGCTCGACCTCCTCGCGCCTTGCGGGAAGCTCCTGCATAGAACGGCGATAGACGATATACACCTTCTCCGCGCCAAGACGGAGTGCCGTTCTCGCAGCGTCCATAGCAACGTTGCCGCCGCCTACGACTGCAACTCTGCCGCCCTTCATAATCGGGGTATCGGGGTCGTCGAGATATGCTTTCATCAGATTGCTTCTGGTGAGGAACTCGTTAGCCGAGTAAACGCCCTTGTAGGACTCGCCGGGAATGCCCATGAAATTCGGCAGTCCCGCGCCCGAGCCGATAAAGACAGCCTCGTAGCCCATCTCGAAAAGCTCGTCAACCGTGAGGGTTTTGCCTATAATAACGTTGGTCTGTATATCCACGCCCATTTTGCGCAGATTTTCGACCTCTTTTTTCACTATGCTTTTGGGTAGTCTGAACTCGGGAATGCCGTAAACAAGCACGCCGCCTGCGGTATGGAGCGCCTCAAAGACGGTTACAGAGTAACCGAGCTTGGCGAGGTCGCCAGCACAGGTGAGTCCCGAGGGACCCGAGCCGACAACGGCTACCTTGTGACCGTTTTGGGCTGCGCATTCGGGTGCTTTATCGCTGTGCGCGTTGTGCCAATCGGCAACGAAGCGCTCCAGTCTGCCGATACCGACAGGCTCACCCTTGATACCTCTGACGCACTTTGCCTCGCACTGTGTTTCCTGCGGACAGACTCTGCCGCAGACGGCAGGCAGGCTGGAGGTTTTCGAGATAATCTCGTAAGCCCCCTCGAAGTCACCCTGCTTTACCCTCTCGATAAACTCGGGAATATGTATATTAACAGGACAGCCCGAAACGCAGGGCATATTCTTGCAAGAAAGGCAACGAAGCGCCTCGTCTATCGCCATTTCCTCGGTGTAGCCGATAGCCACCTCGTCGAAGTTGTGCGCGCGAACAGAAGGCTCCTGTGTAGGCATTGGATTCTTTTTTAGCGACATATTAGCCATTACTCCGCCTCCTTCTTAAAGAGATTGCACGCCTTCTCGTAAGCGTGGCGCTCGAAATCTCTGTACATATTGCCGCGCGAGATAGCCTCGTCGAAGTCGACCTCATAGCCGTTGAAGTCGGGGCCGTCAACGCAGGCGAACTTGGTGACTCTCTTGCCGTCGATATTCAGCGTGAGTCGGCAGCCGCCGCACATTCCCGTACCGTCTATCATAATCGGGTTCATAGACACGTCGCAGGGTATGCCGGTAGGACGGGTAGCCTCGACGACGAATTTCATCATAATAAGCGGGCCGATGGTGATAACCTTGTCGAATTTTCTGCCCGAGGCGAACATCTCGTTAAGAGGCACGCAGACGTTTCCCTCTCTGCCGTATGAGCCGTCATCGGTCATGACGGTAAGCTTGTCGGACACCGCGCGGAACTCATCTTCAAGTATAACGAGGTCGCTGTTTCTGAAGCCTATTATAGAGGTGACCCTTGCGCCCTTCGCCTTGAGTGCCTCGGCAACGGGGAGCGCAATAGCGCAGCCGACGCCACCGCCAACGATGCAGACGTCGTTAAGACCGTCAAGCTCGGTGGGAAGCCCCAGAGGACCTGCGAAGTCGGATATGTAGTCACCCTCGTTTTTATGATTCAATTTTTCGGTGGTTGCGCCGACTATCTGGAATATGATTCTGACAGTACCGGCTTCCCTATCGTATCCCGCAACGGTGAGAGGAATTCTCTCGCCATCCTCGTCTACGCGAAGAATGATAAACTGTCCGGCTTTCGCCTTTTTCGCAACCAACGGCGCTTCTATATCCATCATCGTAACGGTGGGATTCAGCGCTTTTTTGTAAACTATTCTGTACATTTTTCCTCATTTTCGGCTACTTTGCCACATTGTGCGCAAAATGCAAAAGCGCAAAATGCAGTTATATAGCTAAAATATTTATAAATTACATATACATATTATACAACTAAAAAAAGACTTTTGCAACAGATTTACAAATATTTTCGGTATTTTTATTACAATTACAAAAAAACGAGCGATTTGATTTCTCAAACCGCCCTAATAGCCTTCCCCAAGATAGGGGAAGGCTTTTTTAGAATTTCTTATCTCGTAAGATGTTCATTGCTTCGCCAATACAGTCAACATGAAGTATTTGATATTTCTGTACATCCTAAATAGTTAATCATTAAATCGTATAACTTTTCTTCGGTTGTTTTAGGCTTAACCGGTTGTTCTTTTTTACTTATTTTTCCTTTCAACCACTTAATGAAATCAACAAGTTTCACAATGCACCAAATTATCAATACAAACGGTACTACAAGAATATGTAACAAAACATCAATTACCTTATTTTTCGCCTTATATCCCTGAACTTTATCAATTTTGGAACCGATATACTGAATATTTCCAACGAGTTCTATTCTATTATCATATTCAACAATTTCAGGTATGTACCAATTTCCACCGCTATGTCCAGTTCGCTCTATTCCAAATTTTAATTTATTATCAATAGTACTTATAATATAATTCCCAATTTGAAAATTCCCTTTGTGATGATCACTTATCTTTTTTTCAGGAGAACCGTAACGGCAGTGATTTATAAACATTTCTTTTGTTCCATTGTAACAAAATCTGTATTCTTTATCCATATACTTCCTCCTTGTTTCCCCATATTGTACCACAATAAAGCTAAAAAGTCAAGGACGGCTTGATTTCTCAGGGCCGTCCTGTTTTTTTGCCTCATCCGTCATACTCGCAATGCTCGTATGCCACCTTCCCCAAGGGGAAGGCTTGTTTAGAATTTCTTGTCTTTCAAGATTTCCATCGCTTCGCCCAAACAATCAACGTGAAGTATTTTTAGTATTACTCCCAAATATACTCTATTTTTTCAGGAGCAATTTCAATCTTGCCGCCCCACAGTTTTTTCTTTATGAAAACGCGGAAGTCAAGGGTCATTTGTCCAAAACAATCGGCGGAATAACCAAACATTATAAGTTCCTTGTTATTCAACGGCTCTACAGTATTATAATAATCCTTTTCTTGTTTTCCGTATTTCAAACACAGATTTATAAACTCTGTATTGTAATATTTGATAGTTAATTTTTTTGCATTTTCGAACCAAAAAACATTAGAACCGTCAAGAGAAACATCGTAGTATTCTTCCAAATGATCGAATACTAAAACAAGCGTGTTGTCATGAAAAGTTGCAGTAAATGAACAATCATGCATTGAATGGGCTTTGGAAAACAACTCACCTTTGTCATTAAACAAAAACATTTCGGTTTTCATCACGCAATCTCCTTTGTATTAGATAAAGTTTTTCCATCTGCATTATACCACAACCATTTCAAAAAGTAAATAGGACGATTTGATTTCTCAAACCGCCCTGTTTATTTCATCCTCATCCACCGCTATCGAGAACCCCCGAAGCTCGACTACGTTCGCTTTGGGGAACCCCGTGCGGTCCCCCTTCCCCTATCTTGGGGAAGGTTTTTTTAGAATTTCTTATC
>JAGBGE010000022.1 GCA_017936125.1 Clostridia bacterium | reverse complement strand
TTTTTTATTTATCAATTCGTTAAATCAGAAGCTTTATTCCTCATCGGGAGATTCTACCTCTGCCGGCTCGTCGCTTTCGACTGCCTCTTTGCTCTTTTGCAAAACGGGAGCGTTTTCAATTTCCTTTTCGACCGCCTCGCTTGCCTTTTCAATTTCTTCATCACGCTCGATACGTGCAACGTTGTTTATCACCGAGCCTTCTGCAAGACGCATAAGGATAACGCCGCTCGCAGTTCTCGAATAAACGTTAATGCCCGAAACGCTGGTTCTGATAATCGTACCCTCGTTAGTTATAAGCATTATGTCGTCATCCTCGGAAACGGTGATGATAGATGCGAGCTTACCCGTCTTTTCGCTGATATTGTGACAGGTTACACCCTTACCGCCTCTGTGCTTCATTTCTCTGAAGTCGGAGAAGAGCGTTCTCTTACCCATACCGTTTTCGGTAATGGTAAGCAGTGACTTTTCATCATCAACCACGCAGACACCAACGACTACGTCGTCGCCCATAAGGGTGATACCCTTAACACCTCTTGCACCGCGTCCCATAGAACGAACGTTGTTCTCGTCAAATCTTACCGCAAGACCGTCACGAGTTGCGAGAATAAGCGACTCGTCGCCCTTGGTGTGTCTTACGAAGATAAGCTCGTCGCCAACGTCGAGGTTGATAGCAATCTTACCGCTCTTTCTCTGATATTCAAACTCGGAGAGAAGCGTTCTCTTGATTACACCGAGCTTGGTTACCATCGTGAGATATTCACCCTCGGTGAACTCAGTAATAGGAATAATAGCAGTTACGAACTCGCCATCGCCAAGCTCAATGATATTGACAAGGTTAGTGCCCTTGGCAGTTCTCGACGATTCGGGAATTCTATACGCCTTCTTTGCGTAAACTCTGCCCTTATTGGTGAAGAACATAAGGTAGGAGTGGCTGTTCGCAACGATAACATCCTCTACGAAGTCGTCCTCCTTAGTTGTCATACCAATAATGCCCTTACCGCCTCTGTTCTGTGCAGAGTAAACGTCAGCTCTCTGGCGCTTGATGTAGCCGGTGTGCGAAACGGTGATTACGCAGGTATGTCTTTCAATAAGGTCTTCAAGGTCAATCTCCTCGGTAGCCTCAGTGAGCTCGGAGCGACGCTCGTCACCGTACTTACGCTTGATTTCCTCAAGCTCACCCTTGAGAATACCCTTGAGCTTTTCCTCGTCTGCGAGGATCGAGCGAAGCTCGGCAATAAGCACCTCAAGCTTTGCGATTCTGTCCTCAACCTTTTGTCTTTCAAGTCCCGAGAGCTTACCGAGAGTCATCTCGACAATAGCCTGAGCCTGCTCGTCGGAAAGTCCGAATCTCTCACAGAGAGATGCCTTCGCATCGGGAATGGAAGCAGACTTCTTGATAATACTGATAACCTCGTCGATATTCTCGGTAGCTATTCTGTATCCCTCGAGAATGTGTATCTCACGAAGCGCTTTATCAAGGTCAAACTTAGTCCTCTTTTCTATAACTTCCTTCTGGAATCCTATGTATTTGTCAAGTATAGTTGGCAAATTAAGTGTTTTAGGCTCTCCGCCGTCTATAACAAGCATATTTACAGAGCAGGTGTCCTGAAGCTGTGTATACTTGTAAAGCTGATTGAGAATAACCTCTGCGTTAGCGTCACGGCGATACTCAACAACGATTCTCATACCGCCTCTGCCCGACTCGTCACGCAAGCCTGTGATTCCCTCAATCTTCTTATCCTTAACGAGATTAGCCATACTCTCGATAAGCATTGACTTGTTGACCATATAGGGAATCTCTGTGAAGATAATTCTTCTGTGCTCATCCTCAATAGTCGCTCTCGCTCTGATATAAACCTTACCTCTGCCGGTTTCATAGGCCTCACGAATACCGCGCGATCCGTAAATAACTGCTGCGGTAGGGAAGTCGGGACCCTTGATGAACATCATAAGGTCGTCAACCGTACATTCGGGGTTGTCAATTCTGTAAACGATACCGTCTATAACCTCTGTGAGATTATGAGGCGGAATATTTGTTGCCATACCTACCGCGATACCAACAGAGCCGTTGATAAGCAGGTTAGGCAGACGCGAGGGAAGAACCGTCGGCTCATTTCTGGTGTTATCGAAGTTTCTCGTCATAGGAACGACGTTCTTCTCAATATCACTCATCATGAAGTCGGCTATCTTCGCCATTCTCGCCTCGGTATAACGGTATGCAGCAGCGCCGTCACCGTCAACGTTACCGAAGTTACCGTGTCCCTCTATAAGAGGATAACGGAGCGAGAAGTCCTGCGCCATTCTTACCATCGTGCCGTATACGGCAGCGTCACCGTGCGGATGGTATCTACCGAGCACGTTACCAACCGTCGTCGCCGACTTTCTGAAGGGCTTGTCGTGAGTAAGATTATCCTCATACATAGCGTAGAGAATTCTTCTCTGACCGGGCTTCATACCGTCGCGCACGTCGGGAAGCGCTCTCGAGGTAATTACGCTCATCGAATACTCAATAAACGATTGCTTTACCTCTTTTTCCATATCTCTTTCTTCGATTCTCTGGAGAGGAAATTCTATGTCGTTAGTTTTATAATTATGTTCCATTTTTCTCCCTCCTTAAATATCGAGATTTTCAACGAATTTTGCGTTTTTAGTAATAAACTCACGTCTTGGCTCTACCATATCGCCCATAAGCACCGAGAATATCTCGTCGCAGCGAATAGCATCGTCAATAGTGACCTTGAGAAGCGTTCTTTTCTCGGGGTCCATAGTAGTTTCCCATAGCTGCTCTGCGTCCATCTCACCAAGACCTTTATATCTCTCGGACTCAACGCCCTTGACGCCAAGCTCCTCGATAGCTCTGTCACGCTCCTCGTCGGAGAATGCGTAGCGAAGCTGCTTACCCTTATAAACCTTATAAAGCGGAGGCTGCGCGAGATACACGTGTCCCTGCTCAATAAGAGGACGCATATGACGGAAGAAGAAGGTCAGAAGAAGTATTCTGATATGCGAGCCGTCGACGTCGGCATCCGCCATAATAATAATCTTGCCGTATCTGAGCTTCTCAATATCGAAATCGTCACCGATACCGCAGCCAAGAGCTTGAATAATAGGAATAATCGAGGTGTTTGAGTAGACCTTGTCGAGTCTTGACTTCTCTACGTTAAGCACCTTACCGCGAAGGGGAAGAATAGCCTGGAATCTACTGTCACGGCAGTTCTTAGCCGAGCCTCCCGCACTGTCTCCCTCTACAAGATAGACCTCGGTGAGTCTTGTTTCCTTCTCGTTACAGTCAGCGAGCTTGCCGGGAAGAGTAGAAACCTCAAGCACGTTCTTACGTCTTGTAAGCTCTCTCGCCTTTCTTGCCGCCTCTCTTGCGCGGTTGGCAGCCATCGCCTTTTCGATTATAAGCTTCGCTGAAGCGGGATTTTCCTCAAAATACTCCTCGAGCTTCTTGTCTACGATAGAGTCAACGAGCGTTCTGATCTCGCTGTTACCGAGCTTCGCCTTCGTCTGCGACTCGAACTGCGCGTCGGTCAGCTTAACAGAAATGATAGCAACGAGTCCCTCTCTGACGTCATCGCCCGAAAGTCCCTTATCGTCACCCTTGATTGCGCCAATTTTACGCGCGTAATTATTTATAGCTCTGGTGAGAGCCGTCTTGAAGCCTGTTTCGTGCGTACCGCCCTCGATGGTGGACATATTGTTAGCGAATGAAATTATAGTTTCATTATAGCTATCGTTGTACTGCATCGCCACCTCGGCGATAGAGGAATCCTTCTCACCCTTCATATATATTACGTCGGAGTGAATAGGCGTACCGCGCTTCTCATTATTGAGATATTCAACGAAGGATACGATACCGCCCTCGTAGTGAAGAATCTCCTCACGCTCCTGTCCCTCACGCTTATCGGTGAGAATTATCTTAACGCCTGCGTTAAGGAAGGACTGCTCTCTCATTCTGGTGAGAAGTATATCAAAGTCGAATACAGTTTCCTCAAATATTGTCGCGTCGGGCTTAAATCTCACGTACAGACCGTGTCTGCCATTAGAATCACCCTCACACTTGAAGGGACGGGCAACCGCGCCCTTCTCAAATCTCTCGGTATATCTCTTACCGTCACGGCAGTTCTCGACCTCAACCCACTCGGAAAGCGCGTTAACAACCGACGCGCCAACGCCGTGCAAACCGCCTGCTATCTTATATCCCTCACCGCCGAACTTACCGCCCGCGTGAAGAACGGTATAAACTACCTCAAGCGTCGGAAGACCGAGCTTTTCGTTCATACCCGAGGGAATTCCTCGTCCGTCGTCCTCTACAGAAACGCTGTTGTCGGGCCAGATAGTGACCTTAATATAGTCACACTCGCCTGCAAGAGCCTCGTCGATAGAGTTATCCACTATTTCGTATACAAGATGGTGAAGTCCTCTTATAGAGGTCGTACCTATGTACATACCCGGGCGTTTTCTTACCGCCTCAAGTCCCTCAAGCACCTGTATTTGACTGTCGTCATAACCATTCTTTTCGATTTCGTTTGCCATTTTTTCGCCTCTCTGAAGCTTTTTTTCTTTATTTTAATCCTTGTCGTTGAATCTCTCGGCTGCTCTCATTTTGAGTCCCTTTGCCGATATGCGCGATAGCTTTATCTTATACCCGTCCTTTTCCTCAAAAAGCACGAACGAACGCGGCAGGTCAAAGTCATCGTACTCGACTCGCCCGGATTTCTCCATATTATTGATAAAGCTCTTGCCTTGCTTCGTCACGGTAGAGGTATCAAGGTCGAAGATACCGATGATATCCTTTTTTCTGACGCTCTTACCGTTACCTATGTGAAGATACATATTCACCTCCACAAACGTCTATTTCTCTGTCCGTGTAGCCCAGACATTCGTCAGGCTCGCATGATGTAATAATTATCTGTCTGTCATTTTTGCCCGAGAGCACATATTCTCTGCGTCCCTCGTCAAGCTCGGATAGCACGTCGTCAAAGAGGAATACGGGATATTCGCCCGACACCTCTTTAATAACCTCGCCCTCCGCCAGCTTCAAGGAAAGCACGATAGACCTCTGCTGTCCCTGCGAAGCGAATGAGCGCGCGCTCTTGCCGTTAATTTTAATCTCTATATCATCTCTGTGCGGACCGTGTAGGCTGACTCCTGCGGCAAATTCTCTGTCAAGCAACTCCGAGAAAATACGCTCGTATTGCGCTCGCACTGCCTCTCTGTCGGTAGGCTCGCCCTCAATATCAGAGTCAAGTGAGATATAAAGCTCCTCCTTGCCACCGGATATATCCTGCATTACGCTCCTCGCGTATTTTTCCAGCCTTTTTATATAGTCCAGCCTGAAAAGATATATATGCGACGCATATTCCGCCATAGAAGCCGACCAGGAGTCAAGCTCTCTACGGTCGATGTAAAGCCCCTTTTGTATCATTTTCAGGATACAGTTGCGGTTTTCAAGCGCCTTTTTATAATCGGAATAATATTTCATATACGAGGGATAGCACGCCGACGCCGCAACGTTGAGAAAGCTGCGTCTTTCCTCAGGGCCGCCCTTGACGAGCCCGAGATCGTCGGGGTAGAACAGCACGCACTTGAAGCTGCCTATCATCTCGGTTATCTTATTTATTTTGTAACCGTTCTTTCTACGCAGCCTTTCTCTGCCGAAAAGCGCGTATTCAAGCGTGCCCTTGCCCGAGTAGTCCTCATACTCTATCGAGATACGGAAGCCCTCAGTGCCGAATTTCACAAGCTCGGAGTCCTCTCTGGCGCGAAAGGACTTGCCTCTTGAGAATATATAAATTCCCTCAACCGCATTGGTTTTACCCTGCGCGTTTTTACCGTAAAGAAGATTTACACCGGGGGAAAACTCAATATCGCATTTCTCGATATTGCGAAAATTCTCCGCCTTGAATCTCTTTATAATCATTTCTGCTCGTTCATTCTTACGGGAAGAATCATATAGAAGTACTTGAAGTTATCGTCCTCCTCGACAGCCTCAATAGTGATAGCCTGAGTGGGACTCTTGAGAGTAATTTTAATATTCTCACCCTCTGCGACCTTAACGCTGTTGATGAGATAACGGCAATTGAAGCCTATCTCAATTTCTCTGCCCTCATGCACACATTCCATTTCGTCAAAAACGTTGCCGTTCACTGACGAGGAGCTGATAGAGAGGTACTGGTCGTCGGTAGCGAGCTTAACGTAGCTCTTGGTGCTACCCTTGATTTTCTCGTCAGCGACGATATTCGCTCTCTCAAGACCGTCTAGGAATCTCTCACGGTCAACGGTAACGAGAATATCGTTGTCCTTGGGTATAATTCTCTTATAATCTATATACTCACTGTCAATGGTTCTGGTGAAGAATACGCTGTCGCCCTTTCTGACTATCGCGTGCTTTCTCGAAATATAGAACTTAACTATCTCGTCCTCACCCTCGGCAAGATTTTTGGAAAGCTCGCTAAGCGCGTGGCCGGGAATAATAAACGAGAAATCAAGCTCGGAATTGGTGGAAAGCGAGGAAATATCGCAGTTCACCGAGCATCTTGAGAGAGTGTAGCTATCGCAGGAGACAACCTCGAGATTGCCGCTGGTAACCTTGAAGAACGCACCGCAAAGCATAGGTCTGTTGTCCGACTCGGCTATCGAGTGAGCAACCTTGCCTATCATAAGGCGGATTTTTTCCGAGGAAATCTCGAATCCTCTGTCGCTTGTAAGGTCGGGAAGGTTAGGGAAGTCCTCGCCCTTCATAGCGAACATAGAGAAGGACGCCTTGCCGCTGGTGATGGTGCAGGAGAGTCTGTCGTTTACGTCAATGGTAATCTCATCCTCGGGAAGCGCTCTGACGGTCTGATAGAGTCTTTGCGCATTGATGATAAATCTTCCCTCTCTCTCGATAGAGATGGGCTCGAGAGTCGAGCGCACACCCTTTGTCATATCGTATGTAGAAAGCCTGATAGTGCCGTCCTCCATAGTTTCGAGGAGAACGCCCTCTATCGCGGTAATAGTACCCTTGCTGGAAACAGTTCCCATAGCAGGAGTGAGTTTATTTATAAATGCTGATTTAGAAACCGTAAATCTCATATGTATGCCTTTCTCCTCGTGTTCTGTCAGCGAGGAATAGAATGAATGAATTTTTTATTATAGGTAGGGGATGTAGTTGTAGGGGGTGTTGAAAATGTGGAAAGCTCTGAGAATGCTTGATTTTCCTGCATATTTTGCTAATCTTTTTTCAACATTCGGTGTAGAATAACCTGTTTTGCAGAAATAGCAAAGTTTTCTACAATAGGCTCTATACTAAACTTATGTTAAAAAAACACTTCATCAACAGCTTTTCCACATACCCGTGTGGAAAACTTAAATACCCTTAATATCTTTTATAAGCGCGTTTATCTCGTTCTCAAAGTTCTTGACTGTGCGGATATTAATCTCAATCTTCTGCACAGAGGAGATAATAGTCGAGTAATCTCTGCCGAACACCTTGCCTATATCCTTATAGGAAAGGCTGGTGAGATTTCTTATTATGTATATTGCAATATGTCTTGCATTAGCGATACTGTCGGTTCGCTTCTTGGATTTGAGATCCTCGACAGAAATGCCGTATTTCTTGCTTGTGAACGAGAGAATCTTCTCAACCATAGCGCTGCTCGGAATGTTGCCGGGGTCTACTATGGAAATAACGTTGTCGATAGATTCCTTGGTAATCTCCGAGCCGCTGAAGGCGGAAATAGCGTAAAGCTTCTTGAGAATACCCTCTATCTGTCTGATGTTATTGTTAAGTCGCTCCGCAATGTAATAAATAAGCTGAGAGGGAATGGAGAGTCCTATATCCTCCGACTTTTTCTTGATAATAGCGGTACGAAGCTCAAATGACGGCGGCTGGATATCCGCCATAAGTCCCCACTCGAATCTCGTACGAAGTCTGTCCATAAGAGGATTGATATCTTTAGGCGGTCTGTCCGAGGTGAGAATTATCACCTTTTCAGCCTCATAGAGCGCCGAGAAGGTGTGGAAAAACTCCTCCTGCATAGATTCCTTACCTGCGATAAACTGAATATCGTCTATCATAAGAACGTCGGCGCTGCGGTATTTTTCCTTGAAGGCTGAGGTCTGATGATTCGCTATCGCATCAATAAGCTCGTTGATAAATGTCTCGCTCTTTTTATAAACGATTTTTAGCTCGGGGCTCTTTTTCTTTATGTGATTCATTATCGCATAAAGCAGGTGAGTCTTACCTAAACCCGAGTGACCGTAAATAAATAGCGGATTGTATTCATATGCGTGAAGCGGATCGTTCGCTACCGCAAAGCAGGCGGATTTTGCAAATTTATTTGATTCACCCTCTATGAAGTTATCAAAGGTGTATTCGTCAAGCAGAGATTTTTTTTCGGGAGAGGAATTGAGTATTTCCTCAATTTTCTTTTCCTTTCTCTCGCTCTTTTCAAGCGACTCCTTCTCAAAGTGCTTGTGTATATCCTCACTCGGCTCCTTCGGCGCAGAGGAGAAGCCTGCGTCCTGGTCGAGCGAATATATTTCTATCTCAACGGGGAAGCCGATTATCTCGGCAACGGTTTCCTTAATGAGTGCTATGTATCTGGTGGAGAGTATCTGCTTCCTCAGCTTCGTCGGGGTGGAAAAGACCGCCACGCTTTCATCAAGTGAGGTGAGATTAAAATCTCCGAACCAGAGGTCAAACGAGGACTGCGGAGAGCCTGTTTTTACCTTAAGCTCTTCCTTGATCGCCATCGAAATATTAAGAAGCTCGTCCATTTCTTTATTCCTTTCTCTGTTTTTCTGAATACTATATATAATTATGCTATATTATAACATATATAATTAAGAAAATCAAGAGAAATTTGTAAAAAATAGTTGACATTACAATAAAAATAAAAGTTTACATTCTTTTTGATTTTGTTTTGAATAAAAAAGATGCTAAAAGTCCGAAAAGCAGTGCTGCCGTAATGCCTGCGGCAGAGGAGGAAAGACCGCCTGAAATAGCGCCTATAAGCCCTTCTGTATCGACCGCTTCCTTGATTCCTCTGCCGATATTCGCACCGAAGCCGATGAGAGGGACGGATACCCCTGCACCGAAAATTTCCTGCATCGGCTCATAGACGCCAACAGCGTAGAGCAGCACTCCAAGCGACACGTAAATAACGAGAATTCTCGCAGGCGTGAGCTTGGTCAGGTCTATAAGCAATTGCGCGATAACGCATATAATTCCGCCTGAAATAAATGTCAGTATAAATTGCTCTGTCATATTCATTCTCCATTCGTTGATTTTAATCTTATAAGCGGTGCGACACCAAAGATATTTTCGCCTTGAAGCAGACTCGACGGGCTCATAAGCGCACCCGTTGAGAGAAAGAGAATATTGCGTAGCCTGCCGTCACGAAGAAGCGGCAGAAAATGCGCCGCAAGCACCGATGCTGACGTTCCGCAGCCTGACGCTCCGCTGTGCGCGTCCTGTTCGTTGAAGTCGTACAGAAGCAAACCGCAGTCGGTGTGCAATCTTTCGACTCCGGTGATTTCCTTGGCGAGTAGCTCTCGCAGAATATCAGAGCCGACTTTACCGAGGTCACCTGTCACGATATAGTCGATATTTGAAGGCGATTCACCGCTTTCGTAAAAGTAATTTAATACAGTATCGGCTGCGGCAAATGCCATAGCGCCGCCCATATTCGAGCCGTCGGCTATTGCGCCGTCAATTATCCTGCCGGGCATATATTCACTGATTTCAACCTCACCGCGTTCTCTTTGCAAAATGAAGGCTCCGCCTGCCGTTGATGTCCATTGCGCCGTCTTAGCGCGCTGACCGCCGTACTCGATAGGCGTTCTGAACTGTCTTTCTGCCGCCGCGTTATGAGAGGTAGTCACAACCGCTCCGAGCGTGAGGTCGGGCGAGGAGCTCATAAATGCGGAGAGAGTCATAAGCGACTCGGTGCAGGTTGAGCAAGCGCCGTAAACTCCAACGAAGGGAATACCGAAGCTGTTGAGTCCGCCCGATGACGCAACGCATTGATTTTGTAGGTCACCGGCGACGAGCAGACCTATATCTTCGTGCGAAAGCTTTGCTTTCGAGAGTGCGGTATTAAGTGCGATGCGCCCCATTTCGCTTTCTGCTATCTCCCAGGTCTTTTGTCCGAATTTGTCAGACGGATCACAGAAGTCGAATTTATCTCCAAGCGGTCCTCTTTTTTCCTCATATCCGCCCACCGCTGCATAGGAAACAAATGAGATGGGGGTATCAATTTTCGTAATTCTTTTCATAAAACCTCCGAATTTATCTCATCATTGGCTCGAATATTCCCCACAGGTAGTAAACGATTCCGTAAATTGTACCCGAGAGAAGTCCATAGAGAATGACGGGTCCTGCAACTGTGAAAATTTTTGCGCCGACTCCAAGCACATATCCCTCGCTTTTCGCATCCATAGCCTGCGATGTCACAGCATTGGAAAAGCCTGTGACGGGTACTAGCGTGCCGGCTCCTGCATAACGCGCTATGCTGTCGAAAACTCCGAATGCGGTGATGACAGATGCGAGAAAAATAAGTGAAATTGTGACTAATGTTCCCGCTGTTTTTTCATCCGCTCCGAGACTAGAATAGAGCAACAAAAGCGCCTCTCCAATACAGCAGATAATACCTCCGAAAATGAATGCAAGTATACAATCCTTGAAAATTGTTGAACCCGGAGAATGCTTTTTGATTAATTCTTTTTTAGCTTTAGAATCCATATTTTCTCCTAAAATACAAACTTAACTTTACAAATTGATGATATTTTGACTATATTTTCATTATTTGAAACTCTTTTTGAAAATATACTTTTAAGTAAAAAAGAATTCAAAAATTAGCCTAACGTCGAAAAAACGCAAAAAAACGAAAACATTTAATCCAAAACCATTGATTATTTGAAAAAAGTATGATAGAATATAAAAAAACGAAAAGGAGAAAAAATATGTCACAGGATTTCAACGAAAATTTTGAAAACGACAGTCAGAATCCCTCAAAAGAATCCGAATACGTCTACAAGAACGTAATGGGCGGAAAGCAGAATAAGCGTACCTGGTCTATTATCTCCTTGATACTCGCGATTGCCTCGGTACCGTTTTGCGCTGTTCCCATAGTTGGATTGATTTTAGGCTTGCTTTCGATAGGCGCGGCAATTTATTCGAGAAAATGTATAGGCTACTTCGACGGCTTCTCGCTCGCAGGCCTTATGATAGGTATCTTCGGTGCGGTATTCTCAGTGGGGGTTATCATACTTCGAAATATGCTTATAAATTTGCTGATAACCTTGTTCAAATAATTACTAAAGGCGCGGTGGAAAACCGCGCTTTTTTATTGCATTTATAGGTAAAATAATCAAAAATTGTTAAAATTTTATCTATCTTTTTATACAAAAATTATAATAATTATCTTGATTTTTGTTATTTAATATGTTACAATAATACCATTGTACTATAAGCATGCATTCGTTATTTTTTTGACAACTGGGCATCATTTGATAACGAATTAGGTGCTGATGCAAGACAAAAAATTTTTCAAATCGCCGCCCGTGCGGCAGAATGGAGAAAGGTTAATGTTCAAATTAGGAAAGACTAAAATTCCGCACAGAAAGAACACAGCGGCTATGCCGGCGGTCAGAATGCCCGCACCCGCTACCGTTACTATTCCTGTTGCGCAGAATATCGGCGCGCCCTCAGTGCCTGTCGTCAAGCCTCTTGATAAGGTTTACGTTGGTACTAAGATCGCCGATGCGGGAGGATACGTAGGCGCGCCTATTCATTCCTCTGTTTCCGGTACTGTTAAGAAGATTGATTCATTCCTTATGGCTAACGGCAGAAGCTGTAGCGCTATTATCATCGAATCCGACGGGGAGATGACTCCCGATCCCGAGATCAAGGCTCCAGTGGTAACTAATCTCGACGAGCTTTGCGACGCTGTACGCGCGTCAGGACTTGTCGGTCTTGGCGGTGCGGGATTCCCCACGGCAGTTAAGCTCGACGCGGGTAAGAAGGGAATTATCAAGAAGGCGGTCATCAACGCCGCAGAGTGCGAGCCTTACATCACGGCTGACACACGCACCATGCTTGATAACTCCGACTACGTTCTTAAGGGCGTGAATCTGCTTGAGAAGTATCTCTCGCTCGACGAGGTTGTTATCGGCATAGAGAAGAACAAGCCCGAGGCTATTGAAAAGATAAAATCTCTATTTGCTGACGACTCGCTCGTCAGGGTTGTCACTCTACCCAGCACATATCCCCAGGGCGCAGAAAAGATACTTATCTACAATACTACGGGACTCGTTGTTCCCGAGGGTGGACTTCCCTCTGACGTTGGCTGTCTTGTTATGAACGTAACCTCGCTTGCATTCCTCGCGAAGTACGTCGAGACAGGTATGCCTCTCGTAGAGAAGCGCCTGACGGTTGACGGCTCTGCGATTTCCTCTCCTATGAACGTTATTGTGCCTATCGGTACGAGCATCAGGAGCGTAATCGAGTTCACAGGCTCGTCTACCGAGGATATAGGTAAGGTGCTTTACGGCGGACCTATGATGGGTACTGCGGTGTATAACCTCGATGATCCTATTCTCAAGAATAATAACGCTATCGTGGCGCTTAATAAGAAGGATGCCTTAACACCCAAGAGCTATCCCTGCATCCACTGCGGCAGATGTGTTGCTGCCTGCCCGATGGGACTTAATCCCACGACCTATGCAAAGTCTATGAAGGTTGAGGATAAAAACGAGCGCGCAGACAGACTGATAGCGGCGAAAATCAATCTCTGTATGGAGTGCGGCTGCTGCTCATTCGTTTGTCCCTCTCGCCGTCCTCTCGTTGAGACCAACAGACTTGCAAAGGCTGACCTGAGAGCAACTCAGGCGGCTAATAAGAATTAAGGAGGTTATGGAAAATGAGTAAATTAGTCGTTTCCTCGTCACCTCATATCAGGACAAAAAATGAAACGCCGAGAGTAATGCTCGACGTTATAATAGCTTTGCTTCCTGCTACGGTTGCAGGCACGCTTATTTTCGGTATCAGAGCGCTTCTCGTTATCGCGACCTGCGTGCTTTCCTCGGTTGTTGCCGAGTTCTTATTCAACCTTGCAGTTAAAAAGGAACAGACAATATTCGACCTTTCCGCAGTTGTTACGGGACTTATTCTTGCGCTCAATCTTCGCGCGGATGCTCCGATGTGGCAGTGCGCTCTTGGCGCTGTGTTTGCGATAATCGTGGTTAAGTGCCTCTTTGGCGGTCTTGGCTGCAACTTCGCTAACCCTGCTATTACAGGCCGTATATTCCTCGTTATCTGCTTCACCTCGACTATCGGCGGCGGAGCGCTTCCGCTGATATCGAGCAATCCCGAGCTTGTTTCGGGCGCGACTCCTCTTTCGGTTATCGCAGAGGGTGGCGAGCTTCCCTCGCTTCTCGATATGTTCCTTGGCTTCAGAGGCGGCGCTATCGGTGAGTCTTGCATAGCGGCAATTCTTATAGGCTTCGTTTATCTCGTATGCCGTAAGGTTATTCACTTCGAGACTCCCGTTATTATGGTAGCTACCGTATTCGTTCTCTCACTTATAGTTGATAACAGCTTTACTCTTGCACTCTATAACGTGCTTGCGGGCGGTCTGGTATTCGGCGCTGTATTTATGGCTACCGATTACGTTACGACTCCTATCACACGCACGGGCAAGATGATATTCGCCTTCGGTTGCGGACTTATCACATTCCTTATCAGATATTTCGGCAATTATCCCGAGGGTGTGTCCTTCGCTATTCTCCTTATGAACATTCTCGCTCCTTATATTGAGAAGTGGACTGCTCCCAAGGCGTTAGGAGGTAAGAAGGCGTGAAGAATGTATTGAAAAAAGAAAATTTAATGCCGGTTATCGTTCTCAGTGCAATATGTCTTGTCGTTGCCGCTCTTATGGGAGTGGTGAATATGGTGACAGGACCTATTATTGAGAAGGCTGAGAGCCAAAAGGTTTACGATTCGCTTCGCGAAGTGCTTGACGGTGAGTTTGAGACTCTTGAGCTTCCTACCGATGCTCCATCTACCGTTACCGGTCTTTATAAAGTAACCGAGGGCGGTGAGCTTATCGGTCACGTTGTAACCGTTTCGAAGCAGGGTTATGCAAGCGTTATTTCTCTTACCGTAGGTATTGACACCGAGGGTAAGACTACTAAGGTAGTTATTACAGGTCAGCAGGAAACTCACGGTAAGGATATAAGTCCTCTTATCGACGGTCTTTCCGCAGGAATTACCTCTGATGAGGTCAGTGACGTTGAGCATATTGCCAACGCTACCAAGACCTCTGATTATATAAAGGCAGCGGTTGCCGATGCATTCAAGGCAGTTGGATTCTCCGCTCCCTCTACCGACGATTCCTCTGATGATTCCGATGACGACAGCGAGGCCACAGAGCTTCCCAAAACCGATGATGAAATCAAGGCTATAGCCGCTGAGATGAAGGAAGGTGTGACTCTCACAGAGCTTGCTCTTGACGGTGCGCCCGATACTCTCAAGAAGGCGTATAGCGCAGACGACTGCTATTTCCTCTACGTTGTAGTTCCGGGTGCGTACGTTCCCGTAGCAACCGAGGCGCTTATTCAGCTCGACCTTGATTGCAAGGTAGTGAAGGTAAATCTTCTCTCCTGGATAGTAGGTCACGATGTTGCCGCAGGTGATTTTGCAGACGGCTTTGCCGGTGTAAATAAGGATACCGCAGGTGACGTTGAGCTTGTAACAGGCGCGACAGGAACCTCTGTTGACTTCCGTAACGCTGTCGAAGAGGCTCTCGTATATTTCGATGAAAAATACGCGGTTAAGGAAGAGCTTCCAAAAACAGATGACGAAATCAAGGCTATTGTTGTTGAAATGGCAGGCAAAGAGCTTGATCTTTCTGACTTTACCGTCGCAAGTGCGCCCGATACTCTCAAGAGAGCTTACAGCGCAGGTGATGACGGATATTTCCTCTATATCGTAGTTCCCGGTGCATACGTTCCCGTAGCAACCGAGGCAGTGGTTCATCTGAACTCCGGCTGCGAGGTAGTAAAGGTTAATCTTCTCTCTTGGATAGTAGGTCACGGCGTTGGCGCCGGTGATTTCGCAGACGGCTTCGTTGGAGCTGATAAGAACACCGTAGGTGACGTTGAGCTTGTAACAGGTGCGACGGGTACTGCAAGTGATTTCCGTACTGCGCTGGAGGCTGCTATTATCTCTATTGCAGACGGTGAGGATGCAAAGGAAAATCTTCTTGTCAAGAAGATGAAAAATCTTGTTCCCAATGCAAAGTGCTTCGAAAAGATTGCTATTCCCGAAAACGCAGCGGAGAGCCTAAAGGCGCTCTATAAGGTCATTGGCTTTGACGGCTACGTTGCATACGTAATCACCTCTACCAAGTACGTCGACGTTGAAACCGAGGCGCTCGTGCATATTAATGCCAAGGGTGCGGTAGGCAACATTGAGCTTATCACCTGGACGGTTGGTCACGGTGTTGAGCCTGGTGATTTCGCAGCCTCGCTCGTAGGCAAGAATGCAAAGCAGCTCGCAGACGTTGAGCTGGTTACCTCTGCTACCGTTACCGCAGAAAATCTTCGCGATGCGGTTGTAGATGCGATAAACTCTGTTCCAAAGAACAATACTCCCATTATCGTTGGCGCAGCAGTGGCAGCTCTCGCTGTTATTTCTGCTATCACGGTTATCATCATTAAAAGGAGGAGAAGAGCATGAGCAGTAATAAAAAGCTTGGTATATTCTTAAAGGGCCTTATTGCTGAGAACCCGGTTTTAGTTCTCGTGCTCGGTACCTGTCCTACTCTCGCTCAGACCACGAGTGTTATAAACGCTATCAGTATGGGTATTGCGGCAACCATAGTTCTTATGTGCTCGAATATGGTTATCTCCGCACTTCGTAAGGTTATACCCGATACAGTCCGTATTCCTTGCTATATCGTAGTTATCGCAGGCTTCGTAACGGTAGTACAGCTTCTTATGCAGGCTTATCTTCCAGAGCTGTACGATATGATGGGCGTTTACCTTGCTCTTATAGTAGTTAACTGTATCATTCTCGGCAGAGCCGAAATGTACGCGAGAAAGAACGGTGTTATCGACTCGGCTCTTGACGGTCTTGGTATGGGCATCGGATTTCTGCTTGCGCTTCTAGCGATGGCTACCATTCGTGAGGTATTCGGCGCAGGCAGCTTCGCTGGCTTTGAGATTCCCGTACTCGTTGACTACAAGATTCCGATTCTCACTCAGGCTCCCGGCGGCTTCCTTGTTTACGGTATTCTTATCGCGATAGTAAACGCTATCGGACCCAAGAAGGGTGCTGAAAAGAGAAAGAACTTCTCCTGCGAGGGCTGTCCCTCGGCTGCATTCTGCGGCAAGGTTTCCTGCGCGGAAAACGCAGAGCTTGTGTCGGGCGTTTCCGAAACTAAACCTGAAGAAAAGGAGGGTGAAGTAAATGGATATTAAATCACTCCTTTATATACTTCTTACCGGAATTTTCGTAAGTAACTATGTTCTTAATAAGTTCCTCGGTATCTGTCCCTTCCTCGGTGTGTCTAAAAAATTCGACCAGGCAAGCGGTATGGGTATTGCCGTAACCTTCGTTATGCTTTGCGCAACTGCGGTTACCTGGCCTATTCAGAAATATGTCCTTGACCCCGCGGGACTTGGTTATTTGCAAACCATAGTTTTCATTTTGGTTATTGCAGCCCTCGTTCAGTTCGTTGAAATAGTGCTGAAAAAGTTTATTCCCGCACTTCACAAGTCGCTTGGCGTATATCTTCCTCTTATCACTACCAACTGCGCGGTTCTCGGTGTTGCTATCAACAATATTACCGACGGCTTCAACTTTATTGAGTCGATGTTTTCTTCTCTCGGCGTAGGTCTTGGCTTCCTTCTTGCAATGATTCTCTTCGCGGGTGTTCGCTCGAGAATCGAGAACTGTCCTTCTCCTAAGGCTATGCAGGGATTGCCCATAACGCTTATTTCGGCATCTATCGTTTCGCTCGCATTCTTCGGCTTTGCGGGCATTATCGAGAATATGCTCGGAATATAAGGTTAGGAGGTAGAAATTATGCCAATACTTATTCCTGTATTAGTTCTTGTAGTTATCGCGCTTATATGCGCTGTGCTTCTTACCGTTTCCTCTATTTTCTTCGGAGTAAAGGAGGATGAGCGCGCGTCTGCCGTGCGTGATTGCCTTCCCGGCGCTAACTGCGGTGCCTGCGGCTTTTCAGGCTGTGACGGCTACGCGAAGGCTCTCTCCGAGGGCAAGACCGATAACCCGAACCTCTGTATCCCCGGCGGCGACGGTGTCGCAAAGGAAATCGGTGAGATTATGGGACTCGCGGCGGGCGACGTCGTTGAGCAGGTTGCATACGTTGCCTGCAACGGCTCCTGCCACCCATCGGAGAGAAAGTACGTCTACGACGGCATCAAAACCTGCGTTTCGGCAAATATGCTTTATTCAGGCGACCGTGATTGCACCTTTGCCTGCCTCGGCTACGGCGACTGTATGAAGGTCTGCCCTAGAGATGCGATCTGCATCAATACCGAGAAGGGAATAGCCGAGATTGACCCGAGAAAGTGCATTGGCTGCGGTCTTTGCGCCAAGGCTTGTCCCAACCACATTATTCACCTTATCAACGATACATCAAGAGTTGTCGTTAAGTGCTCGAGTCACAACAAGGGCGCCCAGGTGCGTAAGGTTTGCCAGAACGGCTGTATAGCCTGCGGCAAGTGTGAGAAGTCCTGTCCCGAGGGAGCAATCAAGGTAGTAGACAATCTCGCGACCATTGATTACGAGAAGTGTACCGGCTGCGGAACCTGTCACGACGTGTGTCCTGTGAAATGTATTCACCTCGGCAACTTCATCTGCGGCTCCCACTTTGAATAATTTTGTTTATTACTTCAGTTCGGGCGGCTTGCAGTAGATTTCTACAGCTGGCGCCGCCCGACCTTCGTACTAAATCAAAATTATTCAAAGTGATTTTATAATAGAGATTTTATAATAAAACGGAAAGGAAAAAACATCATGCTTAAGAAAATTTTCGGTGATAAAGTTAAAATTGCCGACATTATTCTTATTGCGTCGGTGCTTTTGGTAATCCTTTCCGTTTTTATTATAATCACGATCGTGCGCGAGGACGGCGCGACGGCGCGTGTTACGGTTGACGGTTCTGTTGTCGCTGAGTATAGCCTTTCCTCTGACGGTGAGTATTCCCTTGGCGGGGGCAGTAATATTCTCGTTATCGAGAATGGGTACGCATATATGAAATATGCGAGCTGTCCTGACGGACTCTGCAAAAATCAGGGCAAGGTATGCCACTCGGGTGAGCGAATCGTCTGTCTGCCTAATCGCGTTATGGTCGAGATTATCGGCGCGGACGAAGAGCTGATAGGAGGGTAGTATGAAGCTTGATACCAGAAAAATGACAACCCTCGCACTGCTTGTTTCGGTCGCTATGATACTCTCGTATATCGAGTCGCTCGTTCCTGCCTTCGTGGCTGTGCCGGGTGTGAAGCTCGGACTCTCGAATATCGCGACAGTTTTCGCTCTCTATACGCTCGGCTGGCCTGCGGCTATTGCCGTTTCTCTAGTGCGTGTGCTTTTGTCAGCGCTTCTGTTCGGTAATATTCCATCGCTTGCGTTCAGCCTTGCTGGTGCTGCGCTTGCGCTATGCTCTATGATTCCGCTTTCAAAAATAGACCTTTTCTCTAGCATTGGCGTCAGCGTGGTAGGTGCGATTATGCACAACGTCGGTCAGGTAATTGCCGCTGCGATAGTTATGGAAACTGCGGTGATAGCCTATTACATCATTCCGCTTTTGCTTTCGGGAACTGTTGCGGGTATCGTTATAGGAATTATCTCGGGAATCCTCGTCGAGCGAATCAAAAAATATCTCTGAAGCTCTCGTTTTTTACAAAAAATGAGAGTTTTATTTTATTTATTTGACAAACAATAGTAAATATGTTAAAATAAAAAAGGTGCAGCACCGCCACTGCACTTGCCGCACCTGCGGACAAACTACGGCGGAGAATGAAAAAATATGAAGCTAAATTACAAAAGAACAATCCTCGTCGGATTTGCGTTCTTCTTAATCAGCGCATTCTGGCAGGCGTATGACGCGATAATTCCGCTCGCGCTAAACTATCATTACGGCTTACCTCACACTATTTCGGGATTCGTAATGTCTATCGACAATATTCTTGCGGTATTTATGCTGCCTATCTTTGGCGCGCTTTCAGACAAGATAATGACCAAATTCGGCAGAAGAACTCCCTTTATAGTTATTGGTACCGCGGCGGCAATTCTTTCCTTTATTGCGCTCACTCTTGTAAACGGTATACAGCTTAACGTGCTTTCGGATGCCGGAATCGTCGGAGCTTATAACGATGCGTTCGACGCATTCACCAAAACCTCTGCGTCACTGAAGCAGAGCTTTGAGAACGGACTTATCACAAAGGAGGCTATGGACCTCGGAATAGAGAATGCCGAAACAGCCTTCAACGCTATCAAGGAAACTCTCAAGGCAGAGTCGCTTGAAATCACGATGGGCAATATCTGGCCTCTCGTTGGATTTATGGCAGTTCTTCTCGTAGTGCTTATCGCTATGGCGACCTTCCGTTCTCCCGCGGTTGCGCTTATGCCTGACGTAACCATCAAGCCTTTGCGCTCAAAGGCTAATGCGATAATCAACCTTATGGGTACTGCCGGCGGACTTATCATTCTCGCACTCAGCAGCTTTATGAGCGTATCTAATAAGCTCTATTCTCATTACATCGGCTACGTTGCTCTCGTATGCACGGTTATGCTCGGCGGTCTTTTGGCATTTATTTTCACCGTCAAGGAGAAAAAGTGGGCTGATGAGATGATGGACGAGTCGCTTAAGCTCGGTCTTGAGGAAAAGGAAGAGGCAAGCGGCGCAGCCCGTCTGCTTTCGAAGCTTGAGATGAGATCGCTTCTTCTTATTCTCGCATCGGTTGCGCTCTGGTATATCGGATATAATTCAATTACGAGTAAATATACCGTTTACGCTGCTACCATTCTTAACGTTGACTACGGCTTAACTCTTATGGTTGCGCAGGCTGCGGCTATCATTTCTTACATTCCCGTGGGTATAGTTGCATCTAAGTTTGGTAGAAGAAAGACTATTCTTGCAGGTATCATTATGCTTGCTACGGCATTCTTTATCGGTAACTTTATCGAGCCCGGTGTAAGCAATCTTATTATGTATCCCATCTTCGCTCTTGCTGGCATTGGCTGGGCTACGATTAACGTTAACTCCTTCCCGATGGTTGTTGAGCTTGCCAAGGGCGGCGAGGTAGGTAAATATACCGGCTACTATTACACCGCATCTATGGCGGCGCAGATAGTTGCTCCCATTCTTTCGGGCTTCCTTTACGATGTGTTCGGTATGAGATCTATGTTCTTCTCGTTCGGTACTGTATTCGTAGTTCTTTCCTTCGTTACTATGTTCTTCGTTAAGCACGGTGACGCGAAGGCGGAGAAGGTTGACGCTCTCACCGCACTCGGAGGCGCTGACGACTGATTATGATAGCGATTCCGATTACTCTAATCATTCTGATTCTTCTGTATCTGTTCCTCGTAGCGCCGAGAAGCAATAAGCAGATGCAGAAATATAAAAAGGTAATGTACGCGCACAGGGGACTTCACAACGCAGAGCGCGCGGAGAACTCTATGTCGGCATTCCGCGCGGCAGTTGAGGCTGGATATGGCATTGAGCTTGATATCCGTCTTTCCTCTGACGGTGAGCTGGTAGTATTCCACGACGATACGCTTGACCGCGTGTGCGGCAGAGAGGGAAAGGTGATTGACTTCACCGCCGACGAGCTCGCAGAGTTTAAGCTCTCGGGTACTGACGACGGCATTCCTCGCTTCGCCGACGTGCTTGCACTCGTCGACGGCAGAGTACCGCTGCTCGTGGAGATAAAGGAAGACCCCGGAGTTAGCGCCGTGTCCAAGGCGGCGTGCGAGATGCTCTCGGAATACAAGGGCGATTTTATCGTCGAGTCCTTCAATCCGTTGTCGCTTCGCACTGTGAGAAAGGGACTCCCGGTGGTTGCAAGAGGAATTCTCTCGCACCGTTACTATGAGTACGAGCAATATAGAAAGCCGCTTTATTTCCTGCTCCAGTCGCTTCTACTCAACTTTATCTGCCGTCCTGCCTTCATAGCGTACGACCACAGACACGCGAGCTCCTTTGCGCTTCGCTTCGTGCGTTGGTTCTTCAAAGCTCCGACACTTTCTTGGACTGTTCGCTCGGCAGAAGAAGAAAAAGCAGCGCGCGCGAACGGCTTTGACGGTATAATATTTGAAAACTATTTACCATAAATAAAAAAATCCGACGGTGTAAAATCCGTCGGATTTTGCAAACTAAAAATTACATTTTATCCACATGATGTTTATTTTCAGTTTATAGTTATTTACTAGAATGTAAAAAAAGCGAGGTGAAAAAGTATGTTTCATATTCTTGTGACCGATGATGATAAAAATACAAGACTATATTTTAAGGCGATACTTGAGAGGGCGGGATATACCGTTACGACGGCGAAGGACGGTGAGGAAGCTCTTGCGGTTATGGATAGGGAATACATAGATCTCGTTGTGCTTGACGTTATGATGCCGAGAATGAACGGATATGAATTCACCTCGGTTTTACGAGAGAATAACGAAAATCTTCCCATACTTATGGTATCGGCAAAGCAGCTGCCAAATGACAAGCGACACGCCTTTGAGGTAGGCACTGACGATTATATGACCAAGCCGGTAGACGAGGAGGAGATGCTGCTGCGCATCAAGGCGCTTCTTCGCCGCGCAAAAATTGCGACCGAACGAAAAATTACGCTTGGCGAGGTAGTTCTCGACTACGATTCTCTGACTGTGACGAGAGGCGACGAGGTACAGGAGCTTCCGCAGAAGGAATTCTTGCTTCTTTATAAGCTGCTTTCCTATCCAGGTAAGATATTCACGAGAATTCAGCTGATGGACGAGATATGGGGGCAGGACAGCGAAACAGGCTGGGAAACCGTTACCGTACATATCGGCAGACTTCGCAAGCGATTTGAGAATTTTACGGAATTTGAGATAGAGTCTGTCAGAGGACTTGGCTACAAGGCGGTTAAAAAGGTATGAAAAAGGATTTGAAAAAGAAAACAAAGAGTAAAAGACCCCTGACCTTTGCCTTTGCGATATTCGTTTTCCTCATATTAGTCGCTGCAATAGCGATAACTATTCCGATACTGTATCTTCTTTCCATGACGGGACTTCTTGAGGGCGGCGACGGTGAATTAAGCATCGGTATGGTTATACTATTTATGTCGATTATCAGTCTTTTGATAGGTGGACTGCTCACATATTTCAGTATACGCATTCCGTTGCGACCGATAAATAATCTTATCAGTAAGATGAATAGTCTTGCCAAGGGCGATTTTGGCGCGAGACTGGAGTTCGGTACTGTAGTTTCCTCTCACCCTGCTTTCAAGGAGGTAGCGGAGAGCTTTAACAAAATGGCGTCGGAGCTTGAGAACACCGAGCTTTTGCGCAGCGATTTTATAAACGATTTTTCACACGAATTCAAAACTCCGATAGTGTCAATATCAGGCTTGGCAAGGCTGCTGGCAAACGCAGAGCTTCCCGAGGAGGAGAGAAAAATCTATCTCAAATCAATAGAGGAGGAGTCGTCCAGACTGTCCTCGATGGCAACTAATATACTTAATCTTTCAAGAATAGAAAAGCAGACAATACTTACAGGTGTAACAAGCTTTAATCTATCCGAGCAGGTACGCTCCGCGGTGCTTCTTTTTGAAGAAAAGTGGGAGAAAAAGAATATAGATCTCCAGCTTGATTTCGACGAATACGAGATAGAGGCGAACGAGGAGCTTCTCAAGGAGATATGGATAAATCTTATCGATAACGCGCTCAAGTTCACCGCGAGATGCGGTACGGTCGCACTCGATATATCCGATATGGGCAGCGAGCTTTCCGTCAGAATTTCCAACACGGGCGAGGATATTCCACCCGAGAGTCTGGATAAAATATATAACAAATTCTATCAGACAGACGAGTCGCACGCATCAAGCGGAAACGGTATAGGACTCGCGATAGTAAAGCGAATAGTCGAGCTTCACAAGGGAAAAATATCCGTCAAAAGTGAGGGCGGTATAACCGCATTCACGGTTACTCTGCCAAAGCTTCAGGCGGAAAAATAATTGTAAACAGACTGTCAAAAGCTTTGGCGGTCTGTTTATTTTTAGTTTATAAAGATGTTGTATAATTTTGTCAAAAAACGGAAAATAAGGAGAAAAGTATGAGAAGGGTTAAAATAATAACCGACTCCTGCGCTGACCTCACGGCAGAGCAGCTTGTAAGATATGACATAGATTACGTAAGGATGTCTACCGTTGAAAACGGAGTAGAGACACCGGCGCTTCTCACCTGGAGTGACGACGAGGTGCACTCTCTTTATGACGCTATGCGAGACGGCAGAAGAATAACAACGGCTCAGGTGAGCATTGGTGAATTCAACTCCGTATTTATGAAATATCTTGATAATGATTATGACATAGTTTATATAGGCTGCTCGTCTAAGCAGTCCGGCTCGGTAAATACGGGTAGCCTGGTAGCAAAAAGACTTGCCGAAAAATACGAGGGCGCGAAAATTGCCTGCATTGACTCGCTCAATGCGAGTATCGGAATCGGAATGCTCGCAATAAAGGCGGCTGAATTACGTGACAGAGGATATAATGCGGAGAAAATAGAGTCCGAGATTCTCTCTCTTCGAAACAGAGTAAATCAGTACGTCACCGTTCATTCGCTCGACGCTCTGCGCCGTGCTGGCAGAGTCAAAGGACCTGCGGCATTCTTCGGCAATCTTATGGGTGTTAAGCCTATCATAATTTCCGACGCCTGCGGTGAGCAGACGGCGTATAAAAAGGTGAAGGGAAGAGCTCGCTCCTTCGAGGAAATAGTGAACCTGCTTGCAGAGAGCATCGAGGACTCCGAGAGCCAGACTATATACGTCACTCACTCAGACTGCGATAAGGAAGAGATAGATATGCTCGTTGGAATGATAAAAGAGAAAATCTCCTGCAAGGGAGTAGAGGTAGGCTACATCGGTCCGATAATCGGCGCGTCGATAGGCCCTGATGCGGTAGGCATATGGGGATACGGCAAAGAGGTAACCTACAAGACGGGTGACTGATATGCAGAATATTGACGGAATAGTCTTTTCGAGAATGGTCAGCGTTGGCGCGCAGAGCCTTCGAGCACATAAGACAGAGATAAACGACCTGAACGTTTTCCCTATCCCCGACGGTGATACGGGTGATAATATGCTTTTCACTATGATGGGCGGTGTTTATTCCGACGAGCTTTCGAGCATTTCTGCTGCCGCGGAGCGCGTGTCAAACGGAATGCTTATGTCGGCAAGAGGTAACTCGGGCGTTATCCTCTCGCAGTTCTTTGAGGGAATAAAGAACGGCTTTTCGGGGCTTGAATATGCCAACACCGCGGAGATGGCAAACGCCTTTCTTTCCGGAGTAAGGCAGGCGTACGCATCGGTTATGACTCCTACCGAGGGAACTATACTTACGGTAGTCAGAGAGGCATCTGAATACGCGGCGTCCAAGGAATACGAAAGCGCGGAGGATTTTCTCAGCGCGTTTATAGAGGAAGCAAAGCGCTCGCTTGAAAGAACCCCCGAGCTTCTCCCCGTGCTGAAGCAGGCTGGTGTTGTAGATTCGGGCGGAGCAGGACTTATTTATATAATTGACGGTATGCTTCGCGCGCTTCTTGGCGAGGAGCCCTCATATGAGAGCGAAGCCGTGGCTCAGAATAACGAGCCCGATCTTGATGCCTTTGGCGCGGACGACGTTCTCGAGTTCGGCTACTGCACCGAGCTTCTTCTGCGTTTACAGAATGCGAAAACCAATATAGCGGATTTCGATACCGCACTCATTACCGATTATCTTCAGACGGTGGGTGACTCGATAGTCGCGGTGAAAAACGGCAGTATAGTCAAGCTGCACGTTCATACTAAAACTCCCGACAGAGTTCTCTCCTACTGCCAGAGGTACGGTGAATTTCTGAAGGTGAAAATTGAGAATATGTCGCTTCAGCACAACAGCACGGTTACAGACGGGAGCGCGCCCGAGAAGCCGCGAGGAAAATTCGGTGTCGTGGCTGTGGCAAACGGTGACGGACTCAAAGAGATGCTCCGTGACCGTGGAGCAGACTTTATAGTTGACGGTGGGCAGAGCATGAACCCGTCGGCAGAGGATTTTATCAGAGCCTTTGACGAGGTGAACGCAGACGTTATCTTTGTTTACCCGAACAACGGCAACGTTATTCTTGCCGCAAGGCAGGCAGCGGAGCTGTATGAGAAATCCGATGTCAGAGTTATAGAGAGCAAAACTCTCGGCGAGGGCTACGCCTCTCTTGCAATGCTCGATACCTCGTCGGGTGATGCCGATACCGTCGAGTCGCTTCTTCGTGAGGCTATGTGTGACGTGGTGACGGCTCATATTTCCAGATGCGTCAGAGATGCTAGTATGAGCGGTGAGGAAATGCACACCGGCGACTACATCGGCTTTGTCGGCAAGGATATTCTTGCAGTGAGTGGCGAGCGTCTTGATGCTACTCTTATGACGCTTGATGCGATAGGACTGAATAAATACGACGTATGTATACTTATATGCGGCGCTGCTGCAACCGACGAGGAGGCAGAGAATATAGAGAAGCATATCAAGGCAAAATACAGAGGCAAGGAAATATATATTGTCAACGGCGGTCAGGATATTTACGATTATATAATTATCGCCGAATAATTCACCTGGAGGATTAAATTGGGATTTCTTTATTCAATGTTATATCTTTTTGTTATAAGCATAGTTTGCTTCATAGTTGGCAGATTATATCCGAAAAAATGGGTTATGGAAAACAAATTTCCGTTTAGTAGCTTTGTGTTTGAGAGGAACGGAGTTATTTATAATAAGATAGGCATTGCGAGATGGAAGACCAAGCTTCCCGATATGAGTATGCTGCTTGGCGACCTTTTTCCGTCGTTTATTCCGAAAAAGCGCGTTGACAGCAGCGAGAAAATTCCCATTCTAATAAAGGAAACCTGTATAGCCGAGGCGTCGCATTTTATAGCCGGCATACTTGGCTTCGGCTGCTCTTTCATATGGCGCTCGTCGGGCGGCAAGATACTGTCGTTTCTGTATTTTATAGGAAATCTTCCGTTTGTAATAATACAGCGCTACAACCGACCGAGGCTGAAAAGAACCTTGGAGATGTTAGAGAAAAGAAAAGCGGCGTAAAAGGCTGTTGTAAAATCTGCTTCCCTTAGTTGAATAAATTATTAAATATTTAATAATTTTTAATAATTTTACCTTTTTCTATTGAAAAAACTGAAAAATGTAGTATAATATAATCGTAAAGATATGCAAAAAATGCGAAGGGAGGCCGATTTATGATAAACAAGACGAACGTTTCGTTTCTCACGGCATACATCGAGCTTGACAAGGCTTGTTGTCATAGATTTGGCATCAAGAGCGGCGGAGTTTCGATGTATATCAACAAGCTCGTGCAGGAGAGATTTATTCCCGAGAGGGAAGAGGTTCTGCCCAGGCTGATAAGATACAGGAATCTCAGAAACAAGCTTGCTCACGAGGACGGAGCGCTCAACGGTATTACCGAGATAGAGAAGGGCGACCTCAAGTGGATACAGAGCTTTACCAAGACGGTATCGAGAAAAAAGGATCCGATTTCTCTCTACGAGGGCAAGACGCAGAGATACGTCAAGAGCAAGAGAACTGGAAATATCATCAAGATTTCTCTCTTGGTTCTTCTTGCGATAGCTGCGGTAGTAGCGCTTAAGTATTTTGGTATAATTTGATTATTTCCTGCAAGGTACGAAAATTCTATATAAAAAAGAGGCTAAAGCGTTGGTGTAAATACCGTGCTTTGCCTCTTTTTTATATTCTAGCGTCAAATTTCTTTTGATTATATTCTCACGTCAAATCTGTTCTGACAGCAGGGGCATACGACCGTGTGCTTACCCTTTTGCTTCGGCAGACGCAGATTATTCTTGCATGCCGGACATTTCTTGTAAACGCGGGTTTTTCTATCCCTGAACTTGCATTTTACCAGCTTGAAAAACTCCTTCGGCTTTTCTATAAATTTTAGGAAAGCGAGGTTTTCCTTCTGTCTTTTGTAAACATTTCTTGACAAAACGCGGTAAGTAGCATATATAAGCACTGCAAATTCGAGAGTGGATATAACAATTGATCTTGCAAACAAATTAACTACGATGAGTATAAGGCAGATTATAATCAAAAAGTGATAGAGCCTGTCAATACCGTATCTACCTGCCATAAAGCGAGCGAATCGCTCACGCCACGACGGTCCTCTGTTAAATCGCATGGGGTACTCCGTTTCCTTTTTTCTTAATTATATCACCTATATACCGCACTGTCAATCAAGTAGATTTAATATTAACAAACTAACTGCCAAAAGTTCACAAATTCGTTATTTCGATTTTTTTGCCTGCTCGCCCGCCTTTTTTTCTCTCATTTTCATAATTACACTTGTCACGATCATTCCGACCGTAAGGATTATGATAGAGGAGAGAATGAGAATAGCGCAGTTCATAAAGAAGTTTGCGGGCAAGATTCTGATTATCTGATCCTCATTCCAATCGAAGAGCCAGTTGCTCTTTCCGGGGAAGAATATCATATGGAATATGGTAAACGCCGTCGAGAAATCAATAGAAGCAAGCGCGCCGATAATCGCGAACAAGCCGAGAGTAAACGCGCCGCTTGAGAACATAATATTAAAGCCGAACGGCTTACACATAGTGAAAATTTTCTTTCTCTCAAGCACGATAAGGGTTACAACCGTAATGAGAGAGATAATAAAAGCGATTATATTGAGGTCGAAAAGCCCCTTGCAATCAACGAAATGCGACTTTCCCTCCTCGCTGTATTTAAGCTCGCCCGTTCCAAACTCGTTGCCGGGTATGGTCAGATAATCCATAA
Source organism: Clostridia bacterium (assembly GCA_017936125.1). The sequence goes on along the minus strand of JAGBGE010000022.1, from coordinate 59,023 downwards.
CGTCGTCGAACGCTTCGACTATCGTTTCTCTGTCAAAGCCTGAGTACTCCTCAATTCCCAGAGCGTCTATCTGCATATAATAGAAGGGTCTGAAGTAGATAGGCAGACCTATTGAGAAGGTCAGCGCAAGTATTGCGAGAGCAACGCCGAATACGGCGGTGAGAATCTTGTTTTTCATATTTTTACTTCCTCTTAATTAATATAGGACTATTTTAGCACATTTAGTCCCGCAAGTCAACAAAAATAAAAATGCTACCCCGATATTTGCACCGAGGTAGCATTTTTATAATACAAAATTATACTCCCGAATATGCAGCAAAGCCGCAGTCGATAGGAAGCACCACGCCTGTGATAGCAGATGCAGCCTTGTCGTCGGTGAGGAAGAATAGACCGCCAAGCAGCTCCTCGGAGTCAACGAATCGGCCCATAGGAGTGCCGTTCAGAATCTTCGCGGAGCGAGCCGTGGGAGTGCCGTCCTCGTTGAAGAGAAGCGCGCGGTTCTGGTTGGAAACGAGGAAGCCGGGAGCAATAGCGTTGCAGCGAATGCCCGTTCCTGCAAAGTGAGTTGCAAGCCACTGAGTGAAGTTCGAGATACCTGCCTTGGCAGCAGAGTATGCGGGAATCTTCGTGAGAGGAATGTATGCGTTCATAGAGGAAATGTTGAGAATATTACCGCACTTGCGCTCAACCATATCCTTAGCGAAGGTCTGGGTGGGGAGAAGAGTACCCTGGAAATTGAGCTTGAATACAAAGTCAACGCCATTAGGGTCAAGCTCGAAGAAGGACTTGCCTCCCTCTTTAGCCTCGTGTTGATACTCGTTGTCTGTGGTCGCGCGGGGATTGTTACCGCCTGCGCCGTTGACGAGAATATCGCAGGGACCGAGGTCACGAAGAACAGCCTTGTGTACCTCCTCAAGAGCCTCGGGGTCAAGCACGTTAGCCTTGTAGCCAACGCAGGTAAAGCCCTCGGCGGTGAGCTCGTCAGCGAGCTTCTTTACAGCATCTTCGTTAAGGTCGAGAGCCGCAACCTTTGCACCGGCCTGTGCGTACGCACGTGCCATATCGCCGCAGAGAACGCCGCCCGCGCCGGTAACAACTACTACCTTACCGGAAAAATCTACGTTAAGGGGAAGATTTATCATAATAGTTTGCCTCCAAAGTAATTACTTATTGATTTTGTCGAGCATATCCCATACGCCGAGCATATACATTATGCCGAGCGCGCGGTCGTAAAGACCGTAGCCGGGACGCACGTTGCCGGGACCCTCGTCCCAGAGATGTCTGCCGTGGTCGGGACGGATATATCCCTTATAGCCGCAGTCGTGGTAAGCCTTGAGAATATCAAGAATGCCTGTATCACCGTCGCAATCTCTGTGGCTCGCCTCGGAGAAGTCGCCGTTCTCGAAGTGCTTTACGTTTCTGATGTGCGCAAAGGCAATTCTGTCACAGTGCTTTCTTACGATATCCGCAACGTTGTTGTCGGGGTTAGCGTTAAGGCTGCCCGAGCAGAGAGTAAGGCAGTTGTAGGGATCGTCAACCATAGTGAGAAATCTCTCGATGCTGGGCTCGTCTACGAGCAGACGGGGCAGACCGAAGATATCCCAGGGCGGATCGTCCATATGGATAGCCATTTTGATGTCGCACTCACGGCAGGTGGGCATAATTGCCTCGAGGAAGTACTTGAGGTTTGCCCAGAGCTTCTCGTGGTCAACGCCTGCGTAAGCCTTGAAGAGATCGTCTAGCTTCGCCATTCTCTCAGGCTCCCAGCCGGGGAAGGACATATTGTACTTTTCGGTGAAATCGAGGATGTACTTCGCCATAGCGTTGTAATCGTCCTGGATCATATTCTTCTCATAGAAGAGCGCGGTCGAGCCGTCGCCAACCTCGTGGAAGAGGTTGCTTCTCGTCCAGTCGAAGATAGGCATAAAGTTATAGCAAATAACCTTAACGCCGAATTTGGAAAGATTGCGGATAGTCTGCTTGTAATTCTCGATATACTGATCTCTCGAGGGAAGGCCAATCTTGATATCGTCGTGAACGTTTACCGATTCTACAACGTCAATGTTGAAGCCGTACTTGTCGCACTGCTCCTTAACCTTAGCGATCTCCTCCACGCTCCAGATCTCGCCGGGCATCTTGTCGTGAAGCGCCCAGACAATGCCCTCTACACCGGGAATCTGCTTGATGTCAGACAGCTTGATACGGTCGTTGCCCTCGCCGTACCAACGAAACGTCATTTTCATATTTGTTCTCCTTTTGGGATAAATTATTTCTTTTCCTTGGGCTTTCTGATGCGGTTGAGCTTCTTGTTGAGATTGAGAAGGTCTTCCTTGGTGAACTCAGCGTTCATCATTCCGCCCGCCATAGTGAGCAGACGAAGCACGGTGAAGCCGCCCATCATTGCCATAAGCTCGGGAGTCATCTCAAATCCCATAGCCTTCGGCTTCTCGCCCTTCTTCTTACCGCCGAGCATCTTGCCCATAAGTCTTGCGAAAATAAGCTTGCCGCGGAAGGTGCTGATAACCTCGCTCATCTTGGAGTTGAGAGAAAGTCTGCCATCAATCTCGGTGATGTCGAACCAATTGAGGATTACACCCTTTTCTACAAGGCGGTATTCCTCGTTGAAGCTATCTACCTTTCTGATAAAGCTCTCGTCGGTGCATTCGCCCGCCTTAGCAACTATCTTGCTCTCGCCAACATTCTTAACGTCGAAGTAGAAGAAGTGGTCGGGCGCAGTCTTCTTGCCGACAGACTCGCCGTTGACGAACAGCTCAACCTCGGGAAGATTAGAGTAAACGGTGACCTTGGTTACGTCCTCAACTCTGTCGATATATCTCTTCGAGCAGATATGCACGAAGGGAGCCTCCTCGGGGGAACGGAGCCAAGCCTTGTAAGCGTAGAAGGAGTCCTTCTTGTACTTACGGTCCATAGTCATAAGACCCTTGTGATTCTGACCGTTCTCACCGCCCTCTGCTCTTGCGTCAGCGCCGAAGTCGAACATATTCCATACGTGAGTTGCCCACATATATTTTCTCGAGTAAAGCTGCTTGATAAGCTCCTCGTGGTAGAATGCCTGATATTCCTCGGTGTAGTCGCCCTGTCTGGGATCAGAGGTATGCCAGTTGAGTGCCTCGCAGCCGTACTCGGAGCAGCCGATGGGAAGTTCCGGGTGCATAGCGTGAAACTTATCGAACCAGGGGCCGTTCATAGAGGTGTCACCGCCGTACCAGCCGAAGTAGTGGTTGTAGGAAACAACGTCGGGACTCTCAAGATAGGGGTCGTCCATCTTACACATCGAAACTGCTGCAATAGTAGTAAGACGGGTCTTATCCATCTTGTGACAGAGGTCGTTGAGGATTCTGTGATTCTCGAGCAGGTCTGCGTCGGAGCCGCCGATAGAAATCTCGTTGGAAAGTCCCCATACCACGATAGAGGGGTGGTTATAGTTCTGCGCAACGAGCTCGGTCATCTGGCTGATAGTGTTCTCGCGGCCTGTGGGCATATGCTTGGAAATATAGGGAATCTCAGCCCAGATTACCATACCGTACTCGTCGCAGAGATCGTAGAAATACTGATCGTGCTGATAGTGAGCAAGACGGATAGTGGTGCATCCAACCTCGAAGATATATTCCATATCCTCCTTGTGATGCTCGGGGAGGAGAGCGTTACCGAAGCCGAATCTGTCCTGGTGACGTGATACGCCACGGAGAGGATATTCCTCGCCGTTGAGAATGAAGCCGTTTACGGGATCAATCTTGAATGTGCGGCAACCGAAGCGTGAGCAAACGTTGTCGATAATCTCCTCGCCCTCGGTTATCTCGCACTCGCAACAGTAGAGGTAGGGATCCTTACGGCCGTGCCAGAGATGCACGTTCTTGATTTCAAAATTAACCTTTTTATCGGTGGAAACAATTTTCTCTAACTCGTTTTCTTCCTTATCGTAAAGGGTGTAAACGTAGGTCTGACCGTCCTTAAGGTCGGTGGAGTAAACCTCAACCTCAACGTCTGCATCAGCGCCGTTCACAGTAGGAGTAATCTTGATGCCGGGTGCGCCGAAGTAGTCGAGATCGAAGTGAACTTCGTTTACAGTAATGATATAAACGTCACGGTACAGACCGCCGTAGAAGGTGAAGTCTGCCATCTGGGGATATACGGTCTCGTTGGGGGCGTTGTCCACAACGATAGAAAGAGTGTTATCGCCCGACTTGAGCGCGTCGGTGAGATTTACTCTCCAGGTGGAGTAACCTCCGTCGTGATGAGCGAGATGCTCGCCGCCTACGTATACGTCGGCAGAGGAGTTAGCGCCGCGGATTTCGAGATAGTGAAGTCCCTCGCCAAGCTCTTCCTTATTGATATTTTTTGTATAAACACAGCTGCCGCGGAAGTATGTTCCGCCGTCATAGCCGTCCTCGTTGTTCCATGTGTGAGGAAGATTAACCGCCACAGCGCCTTCTGTAGCATTCGGGTCGCTACAGTCCTTGATGAACTGCCAGCCATCGTTAAATTTCAGTATCTTTCTCATAATTACTCCTTAAAATTTATATTACTATTTATTATAACAAAAAAATGTGTTAAAAATCAATAACTTTAGATTGATTTTATGTGAATAAAATTAAAAAACTCAAAAACCGGCGTCCGACGCGAATTTTTCTTGTCAGACGCCGATGTAAAATCGCGTTTTGATTATACGTTTTCAGTAACTTCCTCAGCCGCGTGACGAGCTGCAAGCTCCTCGTTCATCTTGGCAAGAGTCTTTTTATCAAGGTTATAAATAACTGCAAGACCGACAAACTGAAGAACTGCGCTGAATAGGTAGAGAGCTGCAACGAGCCAACACATATTGTGAGAGGTGGTAGGGCTCTGTGCGATAGTGCCGTACTTAGCCTCGTAACCGAGCCAGCCCATAATAAGCAATACTACAGAGGGGCCAACTCCCTGCGCGAGCTTTCTGAAGAAGGAGTGAAGCGAGTAAACCGTACCCTCCTCGCGAGTACCGAACTTCCACTCGTTGTAGTCGATAGCGTCACTCATCATAGCCCAGGATACACAGGTGTAAACACCCATACCGATACCAAAGACTACAAGACCTGCGAGGTAAACGATAAGAGCAACGTTAACGTTGGGGATAAGAGGGAAGATAAGCATTATAACGCCACCGATGATAGAAGCGATGGTTCCTGCAACCGAGGCCTCCTTTTTGCCGTACTTCTCAACTATCTTGGTGATGAAGGGCATAAAGAGGAACATGGGAAGGAAGCCGATAAGCTGTACTACACCGGACATAGATGCCATGTTGAAGTAAGTAGCAAACATAATGGTGTTTGCAGTGCTTGCGGCGTTCATGCCAAGGAACATACCCATAGCAGCGAGAGTAACGCCTACTGCGGGACGGTTACGCATGAACTTACCAAAAGCGCTGATGATATTGAGCTTTTCGCTGATTTCGTTTGTCTTAACGCTATTCTCGTCAACACGGATGGTAATGGTCTTGAGCATGAACATAAATGCGATAAATCCAAGCACACCCATGATAAGAGCCGCCCAGAATACTACGTTACCCTGAAGAATTTCTACCTGCTTACCGGTAACGGGGCTGAGAATTTCATCACCGATTGCATAGGGCTCCTTGGTGATGGGGTTGACGAGGAACTGAGACTTATCAAATCCCTCGGGAATTTCGATCTTGTCAAGGAAGTCGGTGGTTCCGTCCCAAAACGCCTTTTCCCAAATAAGCATGGAAGAACAATCATAGGAACCATATTACCGATCATAGAACCAACCGAACGCCAGGTGGAAAGCTGTGCGCGTTCACCAACGTTATCGGTAACGAGCGAGAGCATCGAGCCGTAGGGAACGTTAGCAATTGTATAGAATGCATCCCAGATTATGTAACCGAGGATAAAGAGAACTGCCTTAAGCACAACGGGTGCCTGGGGGAAAGGAAGGAATACTGCTGCGCCACCGACGAGAAGACCGCATGCGCCAACGAAAATATAACTCTTGAATTTGCCGTGTTTGTATTTTCTCTTGTCGTTGTCAATCATGGAGCCGATAAGCGGATCGTTTATTGCGTCCCAGATCTGAACGATGAGAAGAAGTATAGAAAGAAGACCGGTCTCCAGCATCATATAAACGAGCCAGAAGGTCTGAACCGTGCCTTTTAAGCTGAAACTCATGTTACAGCCAAGGTCACCGGCAGCATAAGCAAGCTTATCAAGCATGCCAAACTTACGCTTGCCATTTGCATCAAGTTGAACTTGTTTTGCCATTTTTGTTTTCCTCCAAAAAAATATTTAGGATCTTGCTCGATATAATTATAACAAATTAAATAATAAAAAATAAGGGGCAAAAGTGGCACTTTTGTGACACCCCTTCACGAAAAATTCATAATTATATTGTGCAATTTTAACAAAAAAGTGAAAGCAAAATGGTAAAAAATTAAATATTTGGATAAAATTTCAAAGAATAATGTGAAATTTCGGTTGACTCCTTAGAGGCGTATTTGTTATAATTTAATCAGTAAAAAAAGAGGTGCGAAAATGTATAAGCTTTGCAAAACCGAGCAGTCAGCAAAAAGACAGAGGGAAATAGAGAATTGCCTTTTTGAAATAATGAAGAATAAGCGCTACGAGGAAATAACCATAACAGAGCTGTGCGAGAAAATGAATATGCCGAGAAAGGCGTTTTACCGTTACTTCGACGGCAAGGACGATGCTCTTGCGGCTTTTATAGATCACTCGATGTCGGAGTACGTCGGATTCACCGTTGACCGCAGCGGTGAAACAAAGCGCTCGCTCACGAGCGAGCTTGAGGAATACTTCTGTTTCTGGTATCAGAAGCGTGATCTTCTCTCGGTGCTTGACGACTCGGGACTTATGGGTATCCTTATAGACCGAACGATAAATTACCCCGTCGGTGACAGAATCTTGATAGCAAAATTTCTGCCGAATGACGACGAGGTTACGGGGGACAGAGTTTTCAAGTTTGCTTTTTCCGGACTCGTATATACAATGATAAATTGGTATCGCAGCGGTTTTGCCGTATCGACTCGAGAGATGGCGGTTAGCGCTTGCAGAATGCTCAGAGAACCATTATTCCCGACGCTCTCAAACAGCGAAAATTGGGGATAAAGGTAAACAAAACTAGTCAAAAGCCATCGGTCAAACCGGTGGCTTTAATTATTTTAATTATATGGTAATAATCCTTGCGGGCTTTTCGGGAAGCGAGCCGAGATGTCGGTCGGAGCCGACTACTGTCATGCTTGCTTCATCGAGCAGACGGTCGATGATGTCTGCCGCCTTGATAAGTCCCGCGGGTGTTACGGAGAGCATATCGTTTCTCACCTTTAGATCATCCTCGTCTGTCCAACCCGTGAGATAATTCTGCGTAGCCAGAGCGGATGCCGTGCGTGGAGTTATGAGAACGTCATATTCACCGATTGCGCCTATAATGAACTTCGTGAGGTCGCATCCCGATTCAGCAAGCGTACGGAGATAGCTACTGCTCTCTCTGTAATATTCAATAGAGCTTGCCGGCGCGGGATCGCGATATGAATAGAATGAAATCATACCTTCGCGCCTCGGTACGAATCCCGTGCCGTACGCGCCGTTTTTGACTCTAACGGTGTTCCAGAGATATTCGTATGAGAGAATCGAGCGCACGACTCGCATAAGGCCGAGATTTTCTCTTACCTCGTCAGAGCAGCCGCCGATAACCGCATACGCTACCTTTGACGGAATGACAAAGAACTCGCTCTTGTCTGCACATATTTCGTTTTTTTTGCGTGAGAATTCATCTCCGACAGGGAATATAGACACGAGCCTTTCGGGGAAGCTCTGGTCGCATTCTCCTGTTATGGAAACCGTGAGTCTGTTTTTCGCTATGATACGAGAGAGCAGGGCAGAGATTTTCTCTGTTTCCTCCTTGACAAGCTCCTCGCTCTTTGCGAGCCTAGACAGCACTTTATATGCCTCGTATCCCGTCATATATTCGTTGACGGAAGCAATTCCGCCAAGGCTCGCCTCGACTCTTGAGAGAGCGAGCGATTCACCCGAAGTTATGATAGCGTCCTCAATCTGCGATTTCGCCTGCGCAATTATGCTGGATATTTCGCCTGCATCATTGATTTTTGATGTGGTGAGAACCTCTTTCGCTATTCTGATAATATCGTCGCATTTGCTGGCAAGTGCGCTGGCGCCAACCTTGAGATATGGGGTAATAGCTCCATTCTTTTTCGCTGAATAGGTGGAGATGAAGAAGCTGCCTAGATTAGCCTTTATATCGCTTTGCAGCGCGAGAACGTCGTGACTTTCTGTTGGGAAGTTGAGCAGAGCGGCAGATAAAAGCGAGAGAGTTGTAAGCTCGTCTGAAGATAGGTCAGAGGCGTCAAAATACATCGAAATGTAAATAATACCGTTCGTTTTAACCTTGTTTTTGATAAAATTGATACCGTTTACGCTGAATTCATCGCTCTTGATAGAAGCGGTTTTCTTTGGTATATCCGAGATTTCGAGCCTGGGTAGACACGCAAGCTCTTCCTCGCTCTCCTCGCTCGCCTGCCACCTGCGAAGCTCTGATTCGGCTGCTTCTATTTTTGCAAGCTCGTCATTTGAGAGTGATTTGCGAATAGTCTCAAGTCGCTCTTTTTCCTTGATTGCGACCTCTTTTGCCAGCGACTTGTCGGGCAGCATAACCACCGTAGCTCTGTGAGGATTGTCGACGGTCATCTCAAGGAGCGCCTTTTCAAAATAATCGCTATCTACTTTTTTTCTTATTTCAGTCAGAGCGTTAGTAACGATGAGAGCGTCCTCGGGCTTGCCTCCGTATATCCAGCTGCCAAAGGCAGAGAGAGAATATGCAATACCCGATGGCAGAGTGCCGTAGTCACGCTCGCGAAGCTTGAATTCTATGTTGTTAATTATTGAAGTCAGGCGACTCTTGTCAATTCCCGCGGTTGCAAGACCTCTGACAACCTCGTCAACTGTCTTTTCGATTTCCCCGAGCTTTTCCTTATCGGTGTCACGTATTTCGAGAGTAACGGTCTGCTCGAGTGATTTGCTCGTGTAGATAACCGCATCCTTGCATAGTCCTTTGTCGAGCAGAGCCTTTTTGAGAGGCGAGGCGTTCGAGCCGCAGAGCAGGTCGGCAAGTATCGTGGCGGTGAGATGCGCCACCTTGTCGGAATAGTCGGAGTAGACGTAGCCGAAGAGAACTCTTGCGCGTCCATTTTCGTCCTCGTTTTCGGAGATTTCATATCTCACGTATTCTGTGGGCGCAATTCTTTCCTCGCTTTTCTTCGGCGGCGCTACGCGCTCTCCACGCTCAAAGCGCGAGATGTGAGAATCGATAATACTGAGCACTGCTTCAACGTCCATTTTGCCGTCAATAATAATTTTGGCATTGGTCGGGTGATAGTGCTTTTTGTGCGTTGCCTTGAACTGCTCGTAGGTCAGGTCGGGAATACAGTCGGGATTACCTCCCGAGTCGTGACGGTATATTGAGTCGGAGTAGAGCGCGCGGGAAAGCTCCATTTCACCAACCTCGTCGGGCGAGGAATAAACACCCTTCATCTCGTTGTAGACAACTCCGTTGTAGGAGAGCGTATCGCTCTCCTTGTTATATTCGTAATGCCAGCCCTCCTGGCTAAAAATGCTGGGATTTTCAAGCAGCTTGGGCGCAAATACCGCGTCGAGATAAACGTCAACGAGACCCTGAAAATCCTTCTCGCATCTTGACGAAACGGGGTAGACTGTTCTGTCCTCGTAGGTCAGAGCGTTGAGGAATGTGTTGAGCGAGCCCTTGAGCAGCTCGGCAAAGGGGTCTTTGAGGGGATATTTCTGTGAGCCGCAGAGCACAGAGTGCTCGATTATGTGGAAAACTCCGGTGCTATCCTTTGGCGGAGTGGTGAACGCGATGGCAAAGGTCTTGTTTTCGTCGTCGCGGTCAATATATATAAGCTCGGCATCGGTTTTTATATGCCTAAGCTCATAGAGCGTGGCGTCAAGCTCGTCTATTTTAGTCTGTCGAACGAGCGAGAAGCCTTGTCTTTTTGCTATATTCTGCATAGTTTTACTTTCCTTTCCCGGTGTACAAATATTTACATAACGCCTTTTAGTCTTATTTATTGACAAGCGCGTTAAAATATATTATAATAATATGGAACGTAGAAAAGGCTAAAAAGCCCTTTGACGGCTGAAAAAACAACCGCAGCAAAAAGCAGAAATACGCTTTTTGCCACTTAATGAAATGTATTATACATTATATACTTAAACTTTTAATAAGTCAAGGGAAGTTATCTTAATTTTACCTTTTTCAAAGAGGAGATACAGAATGTTTGATGTTGTAGTTATCGGCGCAGGCGTTGTCGGCGGAATGATGGCAAGAGAGCTGACTAGATATACGCAGAGCGTGTGTATAGTAGAGCGCGGCGCTGACGTTGCGCTCGGTGCGACTCGCGCCAACAGCGCGATAGTTCACGCAGGATATGATGCGAAGCCGGGTACTCTTAAGGCGCGTCTTAACGTGCGAGGCTCGGTGATGATGGAAAACGTTTGCCGTGAGCTTGGTGTTAAATACAAGAGAAACGGCTCTCTTGTAGTCGGCTTTAACGACGAGGATCGCGCGGCTCTCACCGAGCTTGTGGAGAGAGGTAAAGCCAACGGAGTTGAGGGCGTCCGCCTTGTTGAGCGCGACGAGCTTCTCGCGCTTGAGCCTAATATTGGCAGCAGCGTTACCGTTGCGCTTCACGCGCCGACCGGCGCGATAGTCTGCCCGTACGAGCTTTGTATGTCGGCAGTCGGCTCGGCTATGGATAACGGCGCAGAATTGAAGCTCAACTTCTCGGTAGACAAAATTGAAAAAAATGAAAAGGGTTATAAGGTATATTCGGGTGAGAATTTCGTAGAGGCGAAATTCGTTATCAACTGCGCAGGCGTTTATTCAGATGAGGTAGCGGCGCTCGTTGGCGACAATTCCTTTACCATTCGTCCTCGCAGAGGTGAGTACGTTCTTCTCGACCGTGAGTGCGGCTCGCATATTTCGCATACTATTTTCCGCTGTCCGTCGAAGATGGGAAAGGGCGTTCTCGTCAGTCCCACGGTTGACGGAAATCTTCTCGTAGGCCCGAGCGCAGAGGATATTTCTGACAAGACGGACCTTTCGACTACTGCCGAGGGACTCGCAAGAGTGCGCGCTCTCGCAGCCGAGCAGGTTGACGGAATAGATTACAGCAAAACTATAACCTCGTTTACAGGACTTCGTGCTACGGGCAGCACAGGTGACTTTATTATAAATATGCCCCGCGAGAGATTTCTTAATCTCGCGGGAATCGAGAGCCCCGGACTTTCATCTGCTCCTGCTATCGCGGAGTATGCTATTGAACTCCTTAAAGACGCGGGCTTTGATGCGACAGAGCGTACCGACTTCGTAGCCGAGCGCCGTCCCGCGCATTTCTTCTCCTCGCTTTCGAGAGAAGAAAAGAACGCTCTTATCAAGGAGCGCCCCGAGTATGCGCACGTAATTTGCAGATGCGAAACTATTACCGAGGGTGAGATTCTCGATGCGATAAGGACTAATCCCCGTCCCACCGACGTCGACGGTGTCAAGCGCAGAACGCGAGCCACGATGGGCAGATGTCAGGGTGGCTTCTGCTCGCCTTATATCGTAGAGCTGCTCGCAAAGGAAATGGGCGTTGACTATACCGCCGTTACGAAATTCGGCGGCAAGTCCTATATCAATTACAGAAAAACCAAGGGGTAAACTATATGAAGGCTGATTTGGTTATTATAGGCGGCGGACCTGCGGGTATGGCGGCGGCAGTTGCTGCGCGCGAGGCGGGCGTACGTGATATACTTATACTTGAGAGGGATAACGCGCTTGGCGGTATTCTTCGACAGTGCATACACAATGGCTTCGGTCTGCACCGCTTCGGTGAGGAGCTGACAGGCCCTGAGTATGCGTACAGATATGAGGTTAAAGTAAAGGAGCTTGGTATCCCATATATGCTTGACACTATGGTAATAGACGTGTCGGACAAAAAGGTGGTTACTGCTATGAACCGTGAGAACGGTATATTTGAGATTGAGGCAAAGGCTATCATTCTCGCTATGGGCTGCCGTGAGCGTCCCAAGGGCGCGCTTGGTATAGCGGGTACTCGCCCGTCGGGTATTTTTACCGCCGGAACTGCGCAGAAATTCGTAAATATGAAGGGCTATATGCCCGGTAGTCAGGTGGTTATTCTCGGCTCGGGTGATATCGGTCTTATTATGGCGAGACGTATGACGCTCGAGGGCGCAAGGGTTATGGCGGTCTGCGAGCTGATGCCCTATTCGGGCGGTCTTGCGAGAAATATCGAGCAGTGCCTTAACGATTTTAATATTCCCTTAAAGCTCTCGCACACCGTTGTGGAAATTCACGGTAAGGAAAGAGTCGAGGGCGTGACTATCGCGAGGGTTGACGAGAATCGCCGTCCTATCAAGGAGAGCGAGGAATATATCCCCTGCGATACGCTGCTTCTCTCCTGCGGTCTTATTCCCGAGAACGAGCTGACCAAGGGCGCAGGCATTTCTCTTGACAGAGTGACCGGCGGTGCTGTCGTTGACGGCGAGAGAGAAACCGAGATTCCCGGTGTATTTGCCTGCGGCAACGTTCTGCACGTTCACGACCTCGTTGACTACGTTTCCGAGGAATCGGTTATCGCGGGACAGGCTGCTGCAAAATATATAAACGGCGAGAGCGAGAAATCGCTCGTGGCTAAAATCTCTGTTGACGGCAGAATTAGATACACCGTTCCGCAGAAGATTACCGAGGTAAAGGACACCGAGGTGTATTTCAGAGTCGCGAACGTTTACCGTGACGCAAGGATAATTGTAAAGAGTGGCGAAAGGGTTATTCTCTCAAAGAAAGCGCAAAAGCTCGCACCCGCCGAGATGGAAAAGGTGAAGCTCACGGGTGATATGCTCTCCTCGCTTTCGGGAAATGAAATTTCGTTCTCTATTGAGGTGTAAATATGACAAAGGAAAGATTTTTAACCTGCATAGTCTGCCCTCGCGGCTGTCAGATGAGGATAATGCTCACCGATGACGGCAAGGTCGAGTCGGTTGAGGGCAATTTCTGCAAGCGTGGCGTGACTTATGCAAATGATGAATGCACTAACCCGAGAAGAACCGTAACGTCTACGGTCGTATGCAAGTCGGGCGGAGTCGCTGCGGTAAAGACCGAGAGGACTGTTCCGAAGGAGCTTGTTTTCGAGGTTATGAAGAAAATAAATTCGGTAGTCGCTCCCGATGATATAACGGTGGGTGACGTGGTAATAGAGAACGTCTGTGATACGGGCGTCAACGTCGTTGTGACAAGCAACGGTCCTGTGAAATAATGGAAAATAATAATACTAAAATGGCTACGGCATCAATAAATCTTGCCGTTTCTATGCTGATTTTCGGCACTATCGGAGTCGTTGTTCGGTATTGTGATTTGCCGTCGGGATTTGTGGCTATGGTGCGCGGCTTCGTCGGTGCGCTCGTACTGATTTTGGTTACGATGATAATCAAAAAACGCCCGGATAAAGAGGGAATAAAGGAAAATTTAGTCCTGCTTCTCCTTTCGGGCGCGTGCATTGGAGTTAACTGGATACTCCTCTTTGAGTCATACAGATACACCACCGTTGCCACCGCTACGCTCTGCTATTATATGGCGCCGGTATTTGCGGTAATAGCATCACCTATATTTCTTCGCGCAAGGGTCGGTGTCGGCGGTTGGCTGTGTGTAAGTGCCGCATTTTTAGGAATGATAATGGTTTCCGAGCCCTGGAGCATCAGTCCTGCGAGCAACGATGCAGTAGGAATTCTTCTTGCGCTCGGTGCTGCCGCACTTTACGCGTCGGTGACTATTATTAACAAGAAAATGAAGGAAATATCATCCTATGATACAACCATAGCGCAGCTATTCGTCGCTGCTGTGACGGTTATGGTATACACGCTTGTTGCTGAGAAGGTTACACCCGATATGCTTGGCGCGAAGGAGATAATTCTGCTTCTGGTAGTCGGTGTTATACATACGGGCGTTGCATATACGCTATTCTTCGGCTCTGTCAAGTCGCTTCCCACCGAGGCGGTTGCCGTGATGAGCTATATCGACCCGATAGTTGCCGTGCTTCTCTCCGCGCTCTTGCTCGGTGAGCCTATGAGCGTCTTTGGGGTTATCGGTGCGGTACTGATAATCGCAGCAACTCTTATTTACGAGCTTTTACCGATAATCACGAAAAAGCTCAAACTTACGCGAGGAGATTGATTATGAAAATATCAGAGATACTCTCCAAAGACAGACTCACTCTATCCTTTGAGGTCTTTCCGCCAAAAAACGATGCGTCATTCGACAGCATCAAGGCGGCGACAGAGGAGATTGCCGCGCTTCGTCCCTCATTTATGAGCGTGACCTACGGCGCAGGCGGCGGTACGAGTAGATATACTCTTGATATAGCGAAGAATATAAAGGAAAAATACGGTGTTCCAACTCTTGCGCATCTCACCTGCGTTTCCTCGTCTAGAGAAACCGTTCGTGAGAGAATAGCCGCGATAAAGTCAGCGGGGATTGAGAATATTATGGCGCTTCGCGGTGATATTCCTTCACATCTCCTGGATGCCGACCGTTCGGGCTGGGATTACCACCACGCAGTTGAGCTTGTCAGAGAGCTTCGCGAGGCGGACGCAGGGCTTTGCATAGGCGCTGCCTGCTATCCCGAGATACACCCGGAGAGCGTTAATCAAAAAGAGGACTTAAAGCACCTTAAGGAAAAGGTTGACGCAGGCTGCGCGTTTTTAACCACGCAGATGTTCTTTGATAACAACCTGCTCTACAACTTCCTCTACAAAGCACGCGAGGCGGGGATAACCGTTCCGGTAATTCCGGGTGTTATGCCGATAACGAATGCAAATCAGATAGACAGGGCAATAAAGCTCTCGGGCTCGTTTATGCCCCAACGCTTCAAGTCGCTTGTTGATAAGTTCGGTTCTTCTCCCGAGGCTATGAAGCAGGCGGGAATTGCTTACGCCACCGACCAGATAATAGATCTTTTTGCCAACGGTATCACAAACGTTCACGTTTACTCGATGAACAAGCCTGACATCGCTATGGCAATACAGCGAAATCTCTCGAATATTATAGAAAAATGAATAGTATAGTTTACATATTGAACATAAACGAGCCGCCGATAGACAGAAAAGAGGTGCTTCGCTATGCGGGAGCTGCCTGCGAGAGCGAGGAAATTTCAGCTCTGCTTGACGAGTGTATAGCCGAGATTGAGGACAAGCTGACATATAAGGTATGTTACCGAGAGTTTGATACTTTTGCTTCCGCGGGCGAGGTGAATCTCGACTTCTGCAAGGTTAAATCCAGCGCTTTATGCAAGAATCTCACGGGGTGCGGCAAAATTATTCTTTTCGCAGCTACCGTAGGTGTGGAAATTGACAGACTTATAGCGCGTGCGGGTGCGATTTCTGCCGCAAAGGCGACGATGCTTCAGGCGCTCGGCTCGGAGAGAGTCGAAGCGCTTTGCGATACCTTTAACGATATGATAAAGAGAGAGGCTGAGAGCCGTGGATATACAACCCGTCCGAGAGTCAGCGCAGGCTATGGAGATATTCCGCTCGCTATGCAAAAGGACATTTTTGCAGCTCTCGACTGCACGAGGAAAATTGGCATTACGCTCGGCGAGAGCCTCTTGATGTCACCATCAAAATCTGTTACAGCAATTATCGGACTTCAGGAGAAAATATGAGAATTACCGAATACTTAAAGGAAAACCGAATATATCTTGACGGCGGTACGGGTACGCTTTTACAGGCGGCAGGTCTTGCCGTGGGTGAATTGCCTGAGAGATGGAATCTTTCGCATCCCGAGGTCCTGCGAGCTATTCATAAGAACTATTATGACGCAGGCAGCAACGTTGTCAGCGCGAATACATTTGGCGCAAATTCGCTTAAATTCTCTGACGGGGAGCTTGAAGAAATAGTAAGCGCGGCGATAGGTCACGTGCGCTATGCCCGTGATACCAGCTCGGGTGAGCAGGAGAAGTGGATATCGGTTGACATTGGTCCGACGGGCAGAATGCTGAAGCCTCTTGGCGACCTCGACTTTGAGGAAGCGGTAGAGGTCTTTGCCAAAACCGTAAGGCTCGGCGTGAAATACGGCGCTGACCTCTTCTTCATACAGACGATGAACGACAGCCTTGAAACCAAGGCGGCGCTGCTTGCGGTCAAGGAAAATTCCGACCTGCCCGTGTTCGTAGGCAATGCCTATGGCGCAGACGGTAAGCTGATGACAGGCGCAGATGCTGTGGCTATGGTAGCAATGCTCGAGGGTATGGGCGCTGATGCGATAGGCGTCAACTGCTCGCTCGGCCCTGCGGCTCTTTCGGGTGTGATAGAGAAATATCTGGAGTATTCCTCGTTACCCGTGATTCTCAAGGCTAACGCGGGTCTGCCGCGAATTGAAAACGGCAGAACGGTCTACGACCTTTCGGCAGAGGATTTTGCACGCGATTCGTCTATCCTTACCGAAAAGGGCGTGCGTATAGTCGGTGGATGCTGCGGCACTACTCCGGAGTATATCGCGGCGCTTGTTCGTGCGACGAAGGATATGCCGGTCAAGGCTATTGAAAGAAAAATCACACACTCGTTTCTTCATACACACACGCGGTAATCTTCGACTCTCCCGTGCTTATCGGTGAGAGGATAAATCCTACGGGTAAGCCTCGCTTCAAGGAAGCGCTGCGTTCAGGTGATATTGACTACATTCTGCGTGAGGGAATTGCCGAGTCGGAGCGTGGCGCGCATATACTCGACGTCAACGTGGGTCTGCCAGGGATAGACGAGGCTGAGATGCTCGAAAAATCGGTGCTTGCGCTTCAATCGGTGCTTGATTTGCCATTGCAGATAGATACCTCAGACGCTCTCGCTATGGAAAGAGCGCTTCGTATATACAACGGCAAGGCGATGATAAACTCGGTGAACGGCAAGCGTGAGAGTATGGAAAAGGTGTTCCCGCTTGTCGGAAAATACGGCGGTCTTGTCGTTGCGCTCACGCTCGACGAGCAGGGCATTCCCGATAAGGCAGAGCAAAGGCTCGAAATCGCGAGAAAAATTCTCACCGAGGCAGAGAAGTATGGAATAGACAAGAAGGATATAATCTTTGATCCGCTTGCTATGGCGGTGAGCGCTGACGGTAATGCGGCGAGCGAAACTCTGCGCGCCGTGCGACTTATAAGCAGCGAGCTTGGCTGTCACACCTCTCTTGGTGTTTCCAACGTGTCCTTTGGACTTCCCGAGAGAGATATTATAAATTCGTCATTCTTCACGCTTGCGCTTGGCTCAGGTCTTTCGGCTGCCATAATGAACCCCTATTCCGAGGAAATGATGCGTGCGTATCACTCATATCTTGCGCTCTCGGGTAAGGATAAAAATTTTGAGAGCTATATTGGTTATACCGATTCACATAGCACGAAATTCGAAGCAAAGCCTGTAAATGACAACTCTACATTACAAAACGCAATAATTAAAGGACTTCGCGAGGACGCAGCGGCAAAAACTCGCGAGCTTATCAAGACGGCAGAGCCTCTTGATATCGTTAAGAATGAAATAATTCCTGCGCTCGATACAGTAGGCGAGGGATTCGAGAAAAAGACGGTTTATCTCCCCGGACTTTTAATGAGCGCCGAGGCGGCAGGCGCAGCCTTCGAGGTGATAAAAAGCGCTATGCCTACCGATAAAGCTCCGAGCCGCGCGAGAGTGATTCTCGCAACCGTAAAGGGCGATATACACGATATAGGCAAGAATATAGTAAAGCTGATTCTCGAGAATTACGGCTATGCCGTAACCGACCTTGGCAAAGACGTCTCTCCCGAGAGAATAGTTGAGGCGGTTGTTTCTTTGAAAGCCGAATTTGTCGGACTAAGTGCGCTTATGACCACCACCGTTCCTGCGATGGAAGAAACAATATGCTCTCTGCGCAAGGCTTGTCCGGAGTGCAAAATTATGGTCGGAGGTGCGGTGCTCACCGAGGATTATGCTCTCAAAATCGGCGCGGATAAATATGCTGCCGACGCTATGGACGCGGTGAGATATCTTGAAAGCTTTGAGAAAAAGACAAGAGGAAGTAAAAAATGAAAGAAATGAGCAAAAAAATCTCAACCCTTAAATTAACCGAAATGGCAATTCTTTTAGCGCTCGTAATTGCGCTGCAATCTATTTCCAGCATTGGCGTAGTTACGCTATGCCTGTGCCTCGTTCCGATAACGCTCGGGTCGATAGTACTCGATTGGAAATGCGGAGGAATTCTCGGCTTTGCCTTCGGACTTGTCGCGATATTCTGGGGAATAGTAGGTAAGGACGTATTCACTCTTTATCTTTTTCAGGCGAGTCCTATTATGACTATACTTATCTGCGTAGTCAAGGGTACTCTCGCAGGAATGGTTCCCGCGTTTATCTATAATGCGCTGAAAAAGTACAACAAGCTCGCAGCGAGCATAGTTGCGGCAATTTCCGCGCCGGTTGTCAACACGGGAATCTTTGCGCTGGGCTGCATTATTATCAAGAATGACGTCATCTCGGTTGCCGGTAAGCTCGGTATCGAAACGGCAAACTTCATGATGCTGCTCTTCGGCGTACTTATTACCGCCAACTTCTTTATAGAGCTTTTAATCAATGTCGTATTCGCGCCCTCACTCTATAAGGTTGCAGACGTTGTGACTAAAAGAATAAAAGCATAAAACAAGAGCCGAGATTTTTCTCGGCTCTTTCATTCTATATTCTGTTTGTTGCGGCAGAACCTGCCAGCATTTAGTTTTCGTCTCCACGAGGAAATCGACGAAATCATACGCCCCCTTACCGAACGATCCAATGCCGTATGGAGAGGGGAGCGAGCTGATAGGCATTAGAATTCCGCTTTTTCTCTTGAAGCCGAAGTTTTTGAGTGAAGGTTTCATAATTTATCCTGCTTAAAAATAAAAGATATTATTATTTTATCATACGAAAAAACGCATGTCAATCATTATATCTTGAAATTTGTCGTATAAAGTGCTATAATTGTTATGAGAAAAGGAGAAAGTATATGGCAAATAAAATTTTTGACAGAAAGCATAAGGAAGACAGACCTGTAATTGCAATTTGCTACGACTTTGACAAGACTCTTTCACCCGACGATATGCAGGCGCAAGGATATATACAGTCCGTAGGATTTAATATAGCTGACTTCTGGCGTGAGACAAATATGCTCGCCGAGAAAAACGATATGGACCAGAACCTCGCCTATATGCTCAAAATGGTTAAGGAAGCAGAGGGAAATATCGTTTTCAGTAAGAAAACGCTTGAGGAATACGGCTCGCGCGTCAGTCTTTTCCCAGGAGTAGACGGCTGGTTTGAGCGTATCAGAGATTACGGCAAAGAGAAGGGTGTAATCGTCGAGCATTACATCATTTCCTCAGGACTCAAGGAGATGATTGAGGGAACTTCTGTTGCACGCCGCGGCGCGTTCGAGAAGATATACGCAAGCTCATTTTATTATAACGAGCGTGGTGTTGCCGAGTGGCCTGCTCAGGTGATAAATTATACGAACAAGACGCAGTTTCTTTTCAGAATAGAGAAGGGCGTGCTTGACGTCAACGACCCCGGAGTAAACGATCATTTTGCGCCCGAGGATATCCGAGTTCCCTTCCGTAATATGATATATATAGGCGACAGTGATACCGACGTTCCGTGCATGAAGCTCGTTAATTCCTACGGCGGCCATTCTATCGGCGTTTTTAACGCTGATACCAAGGATAAGGCGAAGGTCTATAAGATGATGCGTGACGGACGTATCAAGTATTACACTCCTGCCGATTATACCGAGGGCTCGGAGCTTGACAGACTCGTCAAGGCTGTAATTGACAGAACGGTTAGCAACGAGGCGCTAGAGTCTATGCATTATGAATGCAAGCGTGAGCATACCGAATACGATATGCAGAGCGACGTCAAGGAGCAGCAGAAGACCAATCTTATAATCGCTCTTGCTGACAGTCACAGCTTCGCGAGAACTCACACGGTTATTGAGGAGCTTTCTGCCTATTCGCACTTCACCGACAAAGAGTACGAGGCAATTTTTGCGGCAGCGGTAAACAACAGTCAGGTAGAGTGTATTATCAACGATTCCGACCTTTACGACTTCTACACTTGCCTTTTATCAGGCTATAACGGTGATTTTGACGGTGCTGCAAAGGTAGCGGAAATGTTAAGAATAGATTGAACTTGAAAGATAAAAAGAATTACAGAGAATCGAACGATTAGTTATATAATAATAACAATAATTTACATTTTAGCTACATTTGTAGGTGTTTTGACATATAATGCTCTCGATTTTGAGTGGTGGATAAATCTGCTTGTTGCCGACGGCAGACAATCGTCAAAGCCGGGCTTCGATGATTACAGAAGCGAAACCCGAATGCTTCTTCCTATAAAGAGATTTAAGTAATTGCATTGCAAATCGTTTGTCGGTATAAAAACTAATTTTATAAAGGTAATTTTATAAAAACAGTAAAAGAGGGTAAAATGAAATACGTAATGGCGGATATTCACGGAGAATATGAGTTGTTCGTTAGAATGCTTGAAAAGATTTCATTTTCAAAAAATGACGAGCTTTATATCTGCGGTGATATAATAGAAAGGGACCTGATTCGGTAAAGTTGGCGAAATGTATTTCCACTATGCCCAACGTATACGCTATACTTGGTAATCACGAGCATCTCTTTTTGAAATACTATCATTCCTTGCTCGATAATCCCACTGAAACCGGCGCTTCCGTTCTGGAGAAGCTACGCGCTTATTTTTCCGACGGTGATTTGCTCGATTGGGATACCGTTGATTATCTCGACAGCCTGCCGGCATATATAGAAAAAGAGGATTTCATATGCGTTCACGCGGGCATTCCGCTTGACGAGAGCAATATGCTCCGCCCTCTCGCATCGGCATCGGTAAATCAGCTTGTGAATGACCGTCATTTTAAGGAGCCTTCTGTTCGCCACGAGAGCGAGAAGTGCGTATTTTTCGGTCACACGCAGACCGATTGCGTTTCGGGTGAGTATAAAATACTCGGATATCCGAAAAACAAGTCCGAAAAGCCGACGAAAATTACTGATTTTTACAAAATTCACCTTGATACCGGCGCGTGTAACGGCGGCGCTCTCTCCTGCTTTGCGATAGATTCGCTAAGGGCATATTATGTAAAAAAAGAGCAATAAATATCCTTAACGGCGTCACGTGACGCCGTTTGTTTTTTGTGACTCTCTTGTTATTTGTGCAAAATACACAAAAATGTTGTAATATTTTTTATCTCGAAGCACCGCTTGTGCGTTAAAAATGCATTTCGTGCAACACGGAGCTTTTTTTTGCTAAAGTATGATAATATACTTATGATTATAATTTATTTATAAGGAGAAACATCATGGAAAAACTCAAAAACTTATGGCTTGGATTCGAACAAAAGTATCCTAAGGCATCTCAGTGGGTACGAGAGGGTGGACTTTTCGTTATCGTAAGTAACGTAATCACCGTTTTCAAGTACCTTCTTCTCACCTTCCTTCCTCTTGCATTCGCATTTATGGGCAGCCAGGACTTCGGTTTCCCCGGCATCGACATTACTCTCTTCGGCATTGAATTCAAGTGGTACATAATCGGCTACGGCGCAGATCAGGGCGGTCTTGCATACTTTACCGCATACATGATCGCAATGGTTATCGGTGAGGTTATCAACTTCTTCATTCAGAGAAAGTGGGTATTCCGTTCCAACGGTAATATGCTTTACCAGGGTCTCTGGTACCTTCTCGCGTTCTGCGTAGTAACCTGCGTTGTTAACTCTATCAACTGCATTTGGGCAGCTGTTGCAGGTCACTTCGTTGCTCCTTGGCTCTACAATATCGGTACTACCGTGCTTAACGGCGGTGTTTCGATGGTTGTATTCTTCATCGTTAATAAGATCGTGTTCAACGATGCTCCTAAGGCAGAGGAAAAGCCTGTTGAAGCAGAGGTTGGCGCTAACGATGCTGAGTAATTTTTTACTCACATATTCTTGTTGATGCTTAATTTATTTTGAAAGCAAAAGAGAGGCGCAACGCCTCTCTTTTTGTATAGAATATTTGTTGAAAATGCTATATGCAAAGCTTTATAATAAAGAAAACAAAAACGTGCTATCTCAATCAGATAACACGTTTTTTATTTATGCCAGGTCGATACGTCGATAGAATAGGGTATGCAGTTCGGGTCGGAGCTTACATCCAGACTCGAAAGGCTCTTGACCTTGGCATATCCCTCATAGCTCAGCGTCGCGTCCCAATCGTCCGTCTTTATAAGAAGCGTCTTGTACGCGATAATCTCCGCGCCCGTCTGCGCAGCAGATTCCAGATAATCTATCGGGAAGGTATATGCGTGATACTCGGTATCGGATATTTTCGTCAAGCAATAGTATAGTCCGTGAGTATTGTTCTTGGGGTCAAGTATAAACTTAAGGTTACCGCCCGAAACCTTTTGGTTCGAGTAAACTACCTCTTGCCTTTTCAGATATTTATGCAAAACTACGCTGTCGCTATAGTTAAGTCCGTATCCCTTTATACGCTCGTTAAGTATAAGGTCAATCAGAGCGAAATGGTTTCCTCCAAGCTCGACCTCTATGTCATTGTCACCACCGGGCAGAATTTCCTCGGGAGGATATTCAAAGTCGGCGATAGGAACGCTAACCTCAAAATCGTCCTCAGCGGGACCAAGCGCCGCGTATTTCCACGTAGCGTATGCACCGCCCACCGAAATGAGCACCGTGAAGCAAAGTAAAAGCGGGATAATGCGCAAAATTCCGTTCATTGTCACTTATCCCTCCATTTACTCCACTTGCTGACAGCAACGGTGTATGCGTATGGGTCGATAAGCCACAGTCTGTTAAGTCTCTCGTAGCTGATTACCTTATCAATAATCGGCGTTGCGATAGAGGCTATAACTATAAGCAGCATGCAGAGCCATCCCGCAGGGGATTGCATAAAGAGAATGAAGCTGCCTATATAGGGAATTCTGGTTCCGCGATAAATACCGCGCATCTGATCGTAGGTTACGGGGAAACGGTCGGGCTGCTCGATTGCGTCGCCCTGAAGTCTGAAATGTCTGCAATCGGGGTGGCTCGCATTAGGCTCGATTATCTCAACGATTCGGTGCACGATAAGCATATCGTCAACCTCGTATACCACGATATCGTAGAGCTCGAGATCCATCTCGTCTGGCAGAGCCTCGACCTTGATTAAATCAAAGGTCTGAATCTGGTTATCAATGCCGTTCTCGTCAAGGTAAGTGTTCTTCTCGTTCTTCTTCGCCATGGAACCCGTCTGAACGACACGGAATACAGGAATATTTCCGGTAGGTTCATCAGGGTTTCCTTGAACCCAGAGGGAAACAAGAAACATACCCGTGAAAATCAAGCATATCGTAAACGTAAAGACATGATTGACAATGCCGGAAAATCTATTCGGTTCTAGTAATCTTTTCTTCGCATGATCGGCTTTGATCCTATCATCGTCGTATCCCGAGCGTATAAGGCGCAAAGAGAGCGTTGCAATAATAGTGATACAAACCACGGAAAGCGTGGTGAGTAATATAAAAACAATCAAGCAAAGAAAGAAAATGTATGTTTCGTATTGCGTCATGTCTAATACACTTCCTCTACAATGGTAAGCGGCAAGGAGATTTCAAACCTTGCCGCTTAAAGCTGCTTAAAAAACGATTTTACTGGGTAACAGTACCGTCGGTGATACGAGCAACGATGTTGCCGTTAAGAGCTGCGCGGAATGCGTCGTGCTCTGTCTTAGTGTCAAGAACGAATACCTGGCTAAGAGAAATCTGAGCTCTGAGCGCAGCTTCGTCGAGAGTATAGGTGAAGGTGCCGTCGCTCTGCTTTTCCCACGTTACGTTAGGCACGAAGTCGTTGTTAGCGGGATTTGCAAAGGTGAAGATGTCCTTGGGAGTGCCTTCTGCGGAATAGTTACCGTTCACATCCATCGTGTACTGCATGGTATTGGTAGTGCCAAAATAGAGCTCCGAGGGAACTGCGAAGTTCTTGATATCGGCATCTGCGTGATCAGCAGGAGTGAAGGTAACCTTGAGATAGATAGGATCGCTGTTGTTGGAGTTGAAGAGAAGAACCGACTCGTGAGCAGTATTAGCCTGGTCGATTACGAGTACAAGGTTGCTCTCAATCTTGTAGGTGCCGTTAGCACCGGTAAGCTCGGCGTCAGCGATGGTAACCTTTGCCTCAGCGTATGCGTCGGCGATGTCATTAGTGCCCGCGTAGGTCCAGGTAGCGTAAACGCCGCCGATAGTAACGCAGAGCATCAAAGCAATAAGTACACTTAATTTTTTCATTATAAAATCCTCCTAAGATTAAGTTGGTTTTATTATATAAAGCGTGCGCGTATTTCAATAATTAAAGCAAAAAATTAACAAAATATTAATAATTTTTGAAAAAATGGAAAATATTGTTATAAAAGTAAAAATGATTGATTTACCGATAAAATGGAACACATCAAAGTCTTGTAAATCAGAAAAAGTTCGCCAAAAAGACAACTATACTTTACAAAAATGCAATTTATGGTAAAAGAAACGTTAATTTAATTTATAAAGGTTGTGTTTTTTATAAGGTGCTTGAAAATAAAAAACAAATGTGATAAAATAAAAATGAAAATTATAGCTCGGGGGAAAATATTATGATATACGTCACTTCTGATATACACGGAAAGTTTAATTGCCTGAAGAAGCTTCTTGCGGCAGCTGATTTCTCTGATAGTGATTGGCTCTTCGTTATTGGTGACGTCATTGACCGTAACGGTGACGGTGGTGTTGAAATGCTGAAGTGGCTTCTCACACGTCCAAACGTAGAGCTGATCCTCGGAAATCACGAGCTTTTTCTAATTGAGAATCGCTGGATATTCTCGGAGATAAAGGACGATAACATTGATGATTTGGATATGGAGCATCTCACGCTTTTGACTGCTTGGCGAATGAATGGCGGCGACGTTACAATACGCGCCTTGGCTAAGCAACCGCCGGAAACAAGGCAGGATATTCTAGAGTATCTCGAGGATTGCCCGGTGTATGAAACCACGATTGTAAATGGCAGAAAATATATTCTTGTACACGGCGGTCTTGGTGGATTCGATAAGGATAAGAGCCTAGATGATTATACTCCGCGTGAGCTTCTCTGGGATCGTCCGACACTCACGACCAGCTATTCACCGAGCGAATATACTGTTATAGTAGGACATACGCCTACCTCGGCATATTCCGAGCGGTACCGCAACCGTATGATAAAAACCGACAGCTTCTGGAATATCGACACAGGCGCTGCCGGTGAGCACGGCAAGCCGATGCTTCTTTGCCTCGACACGCTTACAGAATATTACCTCGACGAGAACGACGAGGTAATCCGTATTTGATTTAGCAGTGATTCTGATATACTGATATTTGTAGAATGACAGCTGACGATTTTTGCGCGCTTAAGGATGAGCTTTTTGATATATGAAATACGAAAGGACGGTATAAATAATGCTAAAAGGAAAAAGAATTTCAATACTGGGTGACAGTATTTCTACATATAAGGGTGTATCTGACGATTCTTCCGCGAACGCCGGCATTTTTGCCAACCCATATTTTTATAAAGAGCCATTCCCGGTAGAGAAAACCTATTGGAAACGTATTATAGACTCCTTGGGCATGACTCTATGCGTAAACAATTCCTGGTCTGGCGGCAATCTTTCGGGTGCGGATGACTCTGATTCGGGAATGAACAGAGCGAGCAATCTTGCGCGCGATGGCGGAGAGATTCCGGATTATATCATCGTCTTTATGGGACTCAACGATCTCGGCAGAGGCGTTCCCACCTCGGTGTTTGCTGCTGATTACAGAAAAACGCTTGAAATAATTACACAAAAATATCCGCGAGCTACCGTGTGCTGTGTCAATCTTCCCGACAGAGAAATATACTTCAAGCAGCGCGCAGAGGAATTTAACAGCGCAATTAGCGAGGCGGTAACGGCAATGGGGGATAACTTCTTCGTGGCTGATCTTTTTGGAAGCCGATTGAACAACGATTTTTACTATATGAACACTCTCGACGGTTTGCATCCCGACGAGGACGGAATGGCGATAATCGCCGAAGTCGTAACGGAGGCAATTCTATGTCACGAATCGGAAGGCGATAGTGATGAGAAATGATCGAGGTTTACAGCGATGAAGACAAATATTGACAACTTTTATTTACAAAAAGAGGTAAAAAATGTCTATATTAACAATTTCTGATACTCACGGTTTTCTCGATGCTACGCGAAAAGCTTTGGAATCCGAGGGTCTTCTTGAGGACAAAAATAACAAGGTAGCGCTCCTTGGTGACATTCTTGACCGAGGTCCAGATGCGGTAGCTCTTACCAGCTATCTCGTGAATCTGCTCAACGAGGATAGACTTATTCTGATTCGTGGAAATCACGAGGAGCTTTTTGAGGATTCTCTTGCGGATATTAGGCGCGGCAGAATATGGGAGGTCGCGACTGCTTCTCACCATGTGGTGAACGGCACCTTTGACTCTATTATACAGCTTGCCGGTATGACACCGAGCGAGGCTGTAAAATACCCGAGTGAGTTGGTTTCGCGCGTTGAGGAATCCGACTATTACAAAATACTTCTGCCCGCTTGCAGAGATTATTATGAAACGGATAAATACATTTTAGTACACGGTCACATTCCCTGCAAAATTGAGGGGTACGGTATGGAACAGAAGTATTACTATGATCCTGATTGGCGAAACGCCTCGCCGCAGCAGTGGCGCCGAGCCAGATGGCTGAACGGAATGAGCCTCGCGCACGATTACGGAATTGTGGAAAAGGGGAAAACCATAGTGGTAGGTCACTGGAAGGCGGTATACGGACATGCGTGGATTGATAATTCATGTAGTGAGTATGGACCCGATGCCGATTTCTCGCCCTACTACGGTGACGGCATTATAGCTATTGACGCTTGCACCGTTCGCACAGGAATGGTGAATTGTATCCGCCTGGACGACTGAATTTCTGATTCAATAAAAACGGTTCTTTCACTAAAAAAACAATCGATAAAACAATGGGGCAACCAAAAAGGTTGCCCTTTTCAATTATTGAAAGCGGGTATTTTGACTATCTTTATTTACATAATCGCGTTTTTTGTTAGAATGTTGCTTGGAGAATTAATAAGGATAAAAAGCACTTTTCTCAAGTGCCTTTTTGCAAGTTATGCGCACAAAACTTGCTCTTTAGTATAAAAAATGACAAAAAAAGCAGAAAAGTCAATTAAAATGAATGTTAAAATGAAAGAAAGACTATAAAAAACTTGCAAAATGCGTTTTTTGATAAAAATTTGTCAATTTGCACAAAAATGCATTAAAATTTTTGTATAATTATATAAACTTAAATTAAAATTAATCTATTGACATTATTTATTGTTGGTGTTATCATTAATAAAAGAGCTCATTTAACTATTCAATTAAGTTGTCATCACAGAGAGATTTAGGAAAATTTATCTTGCTCTGGGTGGCAATTTCATTTTAATATACTGGTTTGAGCGTCCTTTTGAATAGAACGAAAATGGGGTACCCCATTTGGTATGATAGGCACTTTGTGTATCTATCATACCAAAACAAATACTGTTGTCTTTTATTAATGTTTTTGAGTTTTAAGCAAACAAACCCGAGGGAATGCAGACCAGAAGGTCCCTTTGGAATATTTTAGGAGGTTATATCGTGCGTAAAAACTTAACTTTGTACTCTGTGCTTTGTCTGTGCTTCGTGTGCTTCTTGACTATGCTCACAGGCTGTAGCGACAGTGCCAGAAATTTTGACGATAAGGTTGCGGTGGTTTATCATCTGGAGGGCGGAATTTATCAAAACTGCGAGCAACCCGTCATACAGTATTATGATTTTGATGAGGGAACGAGCAATTTGATAGTAGATCCCTCTACGCTCTCGGGACAGACCATTATGCGTACCGGCTACACACTTGAGGGCTGGTATACTAAGAAGGTTGGCGAGGGTGACAACGTATCGTATGAGGACAAGTGGGATTTCGAGAACGATAAGGTAACATCGGCGGGAATAACCCTCTATGCCAAGTGGAAGAAAAATATTCTCTATACATACGAAGTATGCTACCGCGATGAGAAGGATCAGACGGTTCATTCTCTTGGAAGCTATGAGGTAAACGAGGGTGACACCTTTAACGATTACTACGCTTCTTATTTCGGTAATAAGCGATTCGGCTATACTGCGCTCGGCGGTCTGTATAATGAGAATGACGAGCCCTGGGACAAGAGCTTTACTCATCCCGGCGGAGATGTGGATACTGCTGTACGAGTCTTCCTGCATTACATTGAGGGTGACTACGTGCTCGTAGATTCCTCACGCAAGCTTCTTACGAATAAGAACGCTAATCTTTATTTAACCTGCGATATTGATTTCGAGGGCGATGCATTCTCGGGATTCGGAGATTATAAGGGCATTATAAAGGGAAACGGATTTGCTATTAAGAACTTCACCCTCTCTTACGATAACAGTAAAAACGGTCTGATCACCGATGCGGACCTGAATACCGAGGGCGGTCTTTTGTGCATCAGTCTCTTCCGTTCTCTGAAGGGCGCTGATATTTCAGACATCACCTTCTCGGACTTTACAATAGATATCAAGGCGGGCTATCCGGGTACAAAGGCGATCCTGGTAGCGCCTCTCGCCATGAAGATGGAGAAGAGCACTCTGACTAACGTCACCGTTGCTAATGCTACCGTAACCTGCACGCAGCTGCCAAGCGGCTTCGATAAGGAATCCTCACTAATCGTGCTGGAGGATCAGGCGGTGTACTTTACTCCGACGGGTGATACGTCAGAGATCACCGACGTGGTAGCAAATCTTACAGATCAAACAAACTAAGTAAAAAATTCAAAAGGAGATTTAGATATGAAAGAATTTTTTGAAAAATTAAAGGTAAAGCTTGCCGACAAGGCATTCTGGAAAAAATGGTGGCCTGCATTTGCAGCAGGCGTGGCAACGATTGCCATAGTAATTACTCTCATTCTCGTTCTCGGCGGAGACAAGAATAAGACTGTATATGACAATGAAACCGATCCGTTGGTATTCGCTACCCTTGAGGTTGACAAGGTATTCAATCCCTTCTTCTCGACCTCTGCGACCGATAGCAACGTCGTAGGTATGACTCAGCTCGGTATGCTCTCCAACGATAAGGACGGTAACTATACATACGGCGATAACGAGGCCGCAGTAACGAAGGACCTCGCTATTATCACCGAGGGTACACCCGACGTTGACCAGACCACCACTTATTATTTCGTGCTTAAGAATGACGTGCGTTTCTCTAACGGCTCTTATCTTACCATTAAGGACGTACTCTTTAACCTTTACGTATATCTCGACCCCGCATACACCGGCTCGAGTACTATCTATTCTACCGATATAGTTGGTCTTAAGGCTTACCGTACTCAGACCGAGAACGAGAAGGAGCAGGACGCATTTATGCTCCAGTTCCAGACCGATGCCAGCGCACGTATTGACGCGCTTGTTGACGCATCGAACGATATTTTCTCCGAGTACAACGATCTTGACAGCGACGGCTTCAAGGAGAAGCTTGCCGAGTATTCCGAATACGGTCCCGCTTACGCTAATCTCGTAGAGGACTACGAGAAGGCTCTCGAGCTCTTCAGAGAGGAGCTTAACAACGACTGGTCCAATTCTCTTAACTCCTACGACCAGATTACGTTCTCAGACAAGACCGGCAAGGTTTACAAGGACCTTCTCACCACCGACGTTGAGGCATTCCTCTACAACGAGGGCTACATCGTTTGGAACAGAGACGAGGGTAAGCTCTACTACAACGCTGATACCAAGGATAACGTACTTGGCTGGAGCAAGGAGCGCGCTATTGAGTTTGTATACGCCGCAAACATTCCTCACGACATCGCTACGGTTGTTCAGTATTGGGCAACTGCATCTACCCTTAACGGCTATCTCACCAACGTTGCGATGGAAGACTATTTCCAGAACGCTACTATCCTCTTCCCGAGCATTTCGGGTATCAAGTTTGCTAACCGCGAGCAGCCCGTTACGGTTAACGGCGTTAGCTATCCCGTTCCTACCTATTCTGCTGACGGCAAAGCAGAGAGCAACGAGGTTCTCTCTATCACTATTCACGACGTAGACCCCAAGGCTGTCTGGAACTTCGCATTCAGTGTAGCTCCTATGTACTACTATTCCGACAAAGAGCATATTGACGCCTTCGACTTCGTTTCCAATTTCGGTGTTGAGCGCGGCTCGCAGAGCTTCATGGAAACCGTAGTTAAGAATCCCGAGAAGCTCGGCGTTCCCGTTGGCGCAGGTCCTTACGCTGCAAGTAAGTCCAGCGGCGGTCTTGACGGCGTAAAGGCGGGCGACTTTTACGATAAGGGCGTTATCTACTTCGAGCGCAACCCCTACTATCTCATGGGTGAAGCAAAGATAAAGAAGGTGCGTTATCAGGTAGTATCCGCAACCCAGATGCTCAACTCGCTTTACAACAACGAAATCGACTTTGCGGAGCCCAACGCTAACCCTGAAACCATCGCAGAGCTTGACGGCAAGAAGAACGAGGGTATAGGCAACGAGTCTATTCAGACCGCGGGCTACGGATACATTGGTATTAACGCAGGTAAGGTGCCTGATATGAAGGTTCGTCAGGCGATTATGCACGTAATCAACACTCAGGAGTGCGTAGACTATTACGAAACCACGGCTCAGGCTATCTACCGCTCTATGTCCAAGTCCAGCTGGGCTTATCCCGAGAAGGCAACCGCATACTATCCCTATATCGGCGGCAAGGTACCGGAGGATCTCTCGGTAGTTAACCCTGCTTACCGTGAGTACGTTATGGAATGCGGCAAGAATGCGGGCGATACCTTCACTAAGGCGGAGCAGCAGGCGTTCATCATCTCCTTGGTAGAGGAAGCAGGATATACCCTCGACGCTAACGGCGTATATGTAAAGGGTAATCATATTCTCAAATACACCTTCACCATCGCAGGTGAGGAGACCGACCACCCCGCATGGCAGGCTATGTGGCACGCAGGCGAGTTCTTAAACGAGGTTGGTTTCCAGATTAACGTTACTACCGATGCTAACGCTCTTAAGAAGCTCTCTACCGGTGACCTTACCGTATGGGCGGCTGCATGGGGCTCTACCATTGACCCTGATATGTATCAGGTATATCACATCGACTCCAACGCATCCTCTACTCTCAACTGGGGATACAAGCAGATCAAGCTTAACGTAGGCGGCAAGTACGACGCAGAGAAGGCGCTTATCGAGGAGCTTTCCGAGATTATCGACGATGCTCGTAAGACTACCGACAACAATATTCGTAAGAATCTTTACTCTCAGGCTCTTGACATCGTAATGCAGCTCGCTATCGAGCTTCCCACCTACCAGAGAGATGACCTCTTTGCATTCAATACGAATAAGATCGACGTTGATTCGCTCACTCCCGAGTCTGAGCTTTCTCCTTACAGCGGACTTACAAACGATCTTCATTTAGTTTCTCTCATTATCGAGCAATAAGGCTCACACTCGTATTTCTATTATCAATTAAAGAAAACGGAAGAAAAAATGTTTAAGTATATTGTAAAACGCTTGCTTATTTCTCTCCTGATACTCTTCGGCGTTTCTATCATCATTTACACGATGGTGCGTATGATGCCGAATGACTACGTGGATCTGAAATTTGCGACGCAGCTGCAAACAGGTGCCATCAAGCAAGAAGATGTGGACCATTTCAAAGAATTATATGGCATAGGAGATTCCTCGTTTTCGGGAATCGCTACGGGTTATTTCAACTGGATAACCAAGCTGCTTCAGGGTGACCTTGGTAATTCCTTCAAGTATGATAAGCCCGTCGCGCAGGTTATCGGTGAAAATATGTGGATTTCCTTCGCTATTGCGGTAGTGGCAACGATACTGCAATTCCTGATTGCCATTCCCCTTGGCATTTCCAGTGCCACTCATCAATATTCGATAAGAGATTACTCTGTAACGGTGTTTACTATGATAGGTCTATCGCTGCCGACCTATTTCTTCGCCGCAATCGTTATCAAGGTGTTTGCGGTGGATCTCGGCTGGCTGCCTGCAAACGGACTTATTGATGCTACTAAGGATTACGCCGACAATTTCGTTGGCGGCTTGGAGAAGTTCGGTGATATAGTACATCACCTGGTGCTTCCTATTTTCGTCAGCGTTATTCTTTCTATCGGCGGACTTATGCGTTATACCCGTACAAACACCCTCGAGGTGCTTGGCGCGGACTATATCCGCACCGCAAGAGCGAAGGGCTTGTCCGAAAGCAAGGTTATTTACACGCATGCCTTTCGTAATACTATGATACCTCTTGCCACGCTTCTTGCAGGTATCCTGCCCTCGCTGTTCGGCGGTATGATGATTACCGAGCAGGTGTTCGGTATTGACGGTATCGGTCGCTTGGCATACCAGGCGCTCAAGGAGGGTGATATTCCCTTCATCATGGGCTACAATATGTTCCTTGCAGTTCTGACTGTTATTGGTACCTTGTGCTCTGATATTATGTATTCTATCGTTGACCCCAGAGTCAAGCTTGGAAAGTGAGGTTAGAGAGATGACAGAACAAGAAAAGAAGCTCGATACCGAACTTGAAGCTGCGGAGAACACCGTAGCCGTAACAGAGGAAGAGGAAACCTATCAGGAAATGAGCCCGATACGCTTGGTAATGCGTAGATTTTTCCGTTCCAAGCTTTCTATCGTGGGACTTGTAATGATTGCATTTTTGTTCCTTTTTTCATTCCTTGGCCCTGTGATTTATCAAAGATGGGGCGAGGAGACGGTTGACAGAACAGAGGTTTCCAACTTTATTTATCAGACCTATGATTATACCGATGCAAACGGTAATAAAATCGAGGTAGTTGAGCAGCTTGAGCACGTAAGCGGTATCAACAACTACGCCTCTCCCGACAGTGTACATATTCTCGGTACTGACGATAAGGGTATGGACGTTTTCGTGCGTCTTATGTACGGTGGACGAATCTCGCTCACCATCGGCTTTATCGTCGTAATACTTGAAACGCTTATTGGCGTGCTGCTCGGCGGCATTTCGGGTTATTTCGGAGGCTGGGTAGATCAGCTTATTATGAGAATCGTGGATATTTTCAACTGTATCCCGATGCTTCCAATTCTGCTTATTGCTTCGGCTATGATCGACTCGTGGAATATCGAGCCCGACAAACGAATTTATATCCTGATGGTTATTATCACCATCTTCAGCTGGAGTGGTGTCGCGCGCCTTGTCAGAGGTCAGATTCTATCTCTTCGCGAGCAGGAATATATTACTGCCACGGAGGTTATGGGTCTTTCCATATGGCGCAAGATATTCTTCCACCTTATTCCCAACGTTATGCCTCAGCTCATCGTGTCTATGACGCTCGGTCTTGGCAGCGTTATTCTCTATGAATCCACGCTTAGTTACCTTGGCCTCGGCGTACAGCTTCCCAAGGCTGCGTGGGGAACTATGATCGCCACGTCGAATGATCCTCAGGTGCTTTCCTACCACGTGAATATGTGGCTGCCTGCCGGATTTATGATAGTAATTGCGGTTCTCGGCTTCAACTTCGTCGGTGACGGCTTGCGTGATGCTATGGACCCCAAGGCGAGAAAGTAAGAAAAAGAGCGTATCGCTTTTGACGCAGGGCAGAGTCTCTGCGTCAAGGGTGACGCGACTTATCAAATTCAAAAAAGAATATTATCTCAGTATATGCCTTTGGCATAGAAAGGAATCATCATATCAATGAAACAAAAAGGTCATTATTTATCCGTAAAAGACAGCCGTGCAATCATTCGCCACAATATCAAGCAAATGAAGCATTACGAGGCAGAGAAGCGTAAGCCTCGTACTCTGGCTGAATATACCGCCCCTATGAGAGATAATAACAATCTTATCGAGATTGATTCGCTCAAGACCTGCTTCTTCACAGACAACGGCACGGTTATGTCGGTCAACGGCGTATCCTTTGATATTCCCAAGTGCAAGATTGTTGGCGTCGTAGGCGAGTCTGGCTGCGGTAAGAGCGTTACCTCGCTCTCGATTATGCAGCTTGTCCAGGCACCGCAGGGACAGGTGATAGAGGGACAGATTCGCTTTAACGCAGGTGATTTAGGTCAGACGGAGGACGGACGTGATATCGGTTATGATATTGCGAAAACGCCTACCGCAGAGATGTATCGTATTCGCGGAAAAGATATCACTATGATTTTCCAGGAGCCGATGACTAGCCTTAATCCCGTATTTACAATAGGTTATCAGATGGACGAGGTTTCGTTCTTACATACACCGGGTATTTCTGCCGAGGACGCCAAGGCGTGCTCGATTGAGATGCTTAAGAAGGTTGGTATCTCTATGCCCGAGCATACGTATTCCAGCTATCCGCACGAGCTGTCGGGCGGTATGCGTCAGAGAGTAATGATTGCTATGGCTCTGGCAGGCGACCCGAAGCTGATTATTGCCGACGAGCCTACTACGGCGCTTGACGTAACCATTCAGGCGCAGATTCTGGATTTGCTCAAGGATTTGCAAAAAAAGCAGGGCTGCTCGATTATGCTGATCACTCACGATCTCGGTGTTATCGCAGAGATGGCAGACGAGGTTGTGGTTATGTATGCCGGACGTGTTATCGAGAAGGGAACGGCTCACGACATTTTCCATAACCCCCTTCACCCTTACACCATAGGCTTGCAGAAGAGTAAGCCTATGATTAATTCAAATGTAAACGAGCCCCTCTATTCCATTCCGGGACAGGTACCCAATCCTATAAATCTTCCCAACACCTGCTATTTCAAGGGACGCTGCAACAGATGCACCGAGAAGTGCAGCGGCGAATATCCCGCAGGCGTTCAGGTAAGCGACACTCACTGGGTTTCCTGCTATTTGTATGAAGAAAAGGCGGACACAAAATGATTGAGCAAAACAAAAACGTTGTAACCGAGTCTGCACCTGCCTCACAAGGTAAAGAGGTCTTGCGTGTAGAGCATCTTAAAAAATATTTCCCGATTGCCACCGATTTCTTTGGCAAACCTACTGCGTATTTACGCGCGGTTGACGATATCAGCTTTACTCTCGAGAGAGGCAAGACTATTGGTATCGTAGGCGAGTCTGGCTGCGGTAAAACGACTCTCGGCCGTACTATTCTAAAGCTATACGACATCACGGGCGGCGAGGTCTATTTTGAGGGGGAGAATATTACCAATCTCAGCAAATCCGCGATGAAAAAGCATCGCACCGATATGCAGCTTATTTTCCAGGACCCCTATTCGAGTCTGTCACCGAGAATGACGGTTGGTAACATTATTGCAGAGGCAGTGCGCCAGCATAAAATCGTTCCTAAAGAAGAAGTACACGATTACGTGCTTGACATTATGCAGAAGTGCGGACTCCGTCCACAGTTCTACGATCGCTATCCCCACGAGTTTTCGGGCGGACAGCGTCAGCGTATCTGTATCGCGAGAGCTCTCGCGGTTAAGCCTAAGCTTGTTATTTGCGACGAGCCCGTCAGCGCTCTTGACGTGTCGATTCAGGCGCAGATTATCAATCTGCTAAAGGAGCTTCAGGACAAAATGGGGCTCACCTATATGTTCATCTCTCACGACCTCTCGGTAGTCAAGTATATCACCGATAAAATTATGGTTATGTACCTTGGCAATATGATGGAGATGGGAGATACCGAGGGCATTTTCAGTAATCCTCTGCATCCTTACACGCAGGCTCTGTTTTCTGCTGTGCCTGTGCCTGACCCCGACGTAAAGATGAACCGTATTATTCTCGAGGGAGATATTCCTTCTCCCGCCAATCCCCCCGCGGGCTGCAAGTTCCACACCAGATGCTCAAAATGTATGGGCGTGTGCGCGAGCAAAGCGCCTCGTTACGTAGAGGCGGAGCCGGGACATAGCGTTGCGTGTCACTTGTACGATCCCGATATAATGGATCACGGTGACGAGTATGATATCACCCCCTATACTCCACCCGCCGCGCAGAGCGAGACTGAGGAAGCCGATGAATAAACCGGAGAAAAAAAGAAAAAAGCAGCCCTACATAGACGACGGTCACACCGTCTACGATATGTCGGCGCTTAATAAAGATAAAATTGATCCAACTAAGCACGTTGGACTCTCAAACAAAGAAAAAATCGCAGCCATACTCGCCGCGTTTGAATGCTATCTGCCATTGTTGCTTCTTGTGATAGGTAGCTTCGCGCTGGTAATGCTTTTAATTAATTTATGGCTCAACTAAGGAGTTTTCCAATTATGTCAAAAAGACTAATATCAATGCTGTTGCTCATCGTAATGATTTGTTCGATGCTGATGACATCCTGTAGCTACGTGCAGCCGGAAGAACCCCAAACCGAGCAAAACGCACCTGTAGCAGACAAGACGGATGAAAGCAGTCAGACTCTTCAGATTTTCAAGAGTAACGCAAAGTTGACTCAGGATCAACAGCTTTCACGTATCAAAGCCGAGTATCTTATAGACAACGGCGGATACGCAGACAGCGATCCTATCGTGATAATCGTTACGCTCCCCGGTGACTCGCTGATGGATCGTTATATCAGCACAAAGGCTCTCGGTAGCGTGACCGATTACGTTCATTCGGCAGAGGGCAGGGCAGCCAAGGAAGCTATCCTGGCAGAGCAGAGCGCCCTGATTGACGAGCTCTATGCCGAGGGACTCATTTCCGAGGTTGAATACAGCTATTCTACCGTTATGAACGGTGTTGCTGTTCATACGACCTACGGTAATTTCAAAGAAATTTCAAAGAAGAATAACGTGTACCAAACTATTATGTCTGATACCTTCAACCGTCCTCAAGCCATTGAGGGTACCGACGCATCGAGTATCGTTAACCCCGTTGACGTATATCCTACCGGTATCTTCAACTCTGCGGCTGCGGTATCGGCTTCGGGCGAGCACTTCACGGGTAAGCATACTGCCGTTGCCGTGCTTGACTCGGGCTTCGACTGCGAGCATACCGTATTCCAGAATAAGCCTGCCGGAGAGCTCTTGATTACTCAGAAGCTGGTGTCATCAATTCTTGCGGATACTACTGCGATGAAGCTTGACAAGACGCTCGAGCTTATGGACGTATATTACAGCGACAAGATTCCCTTCGTCTTTGACTACGCGGACAAGGATAAGAACGTCAACCCCTACGATTCCGAGCACGGTACTCACGTTGCAGGCATCATCGGCGGTCAGGACGAAACCATCACCGGTATTGCTGTTGATACTCAGCTCGTGCTGATGAAGGTATTCCCCGACCTTGACGACGGCGGTAAAACCGAGGATATCCTTGCAGCTCTTGAGGATGCGGTTCTGCTCGGTGTAGACGCTATCAATATGTCGCTCGGCTCATCCTGCGGCTTCTCGAGAGAGGCAGACGGTGACGCTATCAACGCGGTATACGACAAGATAAACCAGAGCGGTATCAGCCTTATCTGCGCTGCCAGCAACAGCTACAGCTCCGCATACGGCGGCGAGGGCGGTAACACAAATAAGGCTTCCAACCCCGACTCTGCTACCGTTGGCTCTCCCTCTACCTATCCCGGCGCACTTTCGGTAGCGTCGATCAGCGGTACGAAGAGCAAGTACATAGTGGCAAACGATCAGCAGATCATCTTCTTCAACGAATCCAACGATATTTCGGGCGACCCCAACGATTTCTTTGCCGAGCTTAATATCGGCACGGGAGAGGGACAGGTAGCGAGCAAGACCTTTGAATACGTAACCATTCCCGGTGTTGGTATGAAGGCTAACTACGCCGCATTCTCCAAGGATGAGCTCAAGGGCAAGATTGCTCTTGTTCGACGCGGTGAAAACACCTTCGAGGATAAGGCGCTTCAGGCGAAGCTTGCTGGTGCGGCAGCGTGTATTATCTATAACAACATAGAGGGTGATATCCTCATGTCTATGGGTAAGACCGATCATATCCCTACTATATCTATTTCTAAGGAAGACGGCGCTATTCTCTCCGAGACTCCGAGAGGCACCATCACACTTACGTATCAGAATCAGGCAGGCCCCTTTATGTCGGACTTCTCCAGCTGGGGTCCCACCTCTGACCTGAAGCTTAAGCCTGAGATTACCGCCCACGGCGGCAACATTCTCTCGTCTGTGCCCGGCGGCGGATACGACGAGCTAAGCGGTACCTCAATGGCTACTCCTAACCTCTGCGGTATCGTGGTGCTGATTCGTCAGTATCTCAAGGAAAAATATCCCGATTATACCTATCAGCAGATATCGGTAATGGCAAATCAGATGCTGATGTCTACCGCGACCATTATCGTTGACCAGCAGGCGAATCCCTATTCGCCGAGAAAGCAGGGCGCAGGTCTTGCGAGCCTTTCCAACGTTGTCAACACTAAGGCATATCTTACCGTTGACGGTATTGACCGTACCAAGCTCGAGCTTGGCGACGATAAGGAAAAGCGCGGTGTTTACGAGATGACCTTCTCTGTTGTCAATCTTTCCGCTGACACACTCTCCTATGACCTTTCGCTTATCGCTATGACCGAGACTGTTTCGAAGTCGGATAGCGAATACGTGGCTGAAAAGGCTCAGATTCTCGGTGGTAACACAGTATTCTCCGCCGAGGGTGCTACCATTTCGGGTAATACTCTGACAGTACCTGCCAACGCTACCGTTAAGGTGACCGCCAAGTACACTATGACGGAATCCGACAAGCAGATGATAGACAGACTCTTCCCGAACGGTATGTTCGTTGAGGGCTTTGTACAGCTTGTTGCAAACGACGATACAGGCATCGACCTTAATATTCCGTTCCTCGCGTTCTTCGGTGACTGGACACAGGCTCCTATGTTCGATAAGACCTACTACGAGGTAGAGTCCGAGGCGCACAACGCCGCTATTGACGACGAGGATAAGCTCAAGGCAGATTACTATGCGACCACACCTTACGGTTCATATTATTATAACTACATAATTCCTCTTGGAACATATCTCTACGACGTGGATACCAATATGTACGATGCGATTCCCGCAACCGAGGAGCATATTGCTATGTCGGATACGCTCGGCACTATCGACGGTCTCTCGTCGGTATACGCAGGTCTTTTGCGTAATGCCAAGACTATGACCTACACCATAGTTGATAAGGTCACGGGCGAGGAGATATATCGCAAGGAGGTTACTAATGCCAACAAGGCGTATTTCGTAAACGCTCCGTTCCCGAGCTACGAGTTCCTTAACCTCAAATCTTATCAGTTAGGTCTCGTGAACAACCGCGAGTATACCTTCCTTATGGAAGCTACTCTTGATTACGGTGACGGCGGTGCGTCAAATAACATTCGCAATCACTTTACCTTCGATTTCTGTATGGATAACGAAGCTCCCGTGCTTAAGGACGTTAAGTACGAGAAGGAATATGATAAGACGCTTAAGAAGGATCGCTTCTATCTTACTATGACGATCTACGATAATCACTACGTTCAGTCTGTCACTCCTATCACCTTCACATCTACACAGACCTATGCTTTCCTTAGCGAGAACCCCATTCCCGTATATAGCCAGAAGGGACAGGATAACGTGGTACGTATAGAGATCACCGATTATCTTGAGGATCTTTACAAAGACGAACTGATTACATCGGCGCTCTCGTTCTCTATCGACGACTACGCGCTTAACTCCAACATTTACATTTGCCAGCTTCCCGGCACCAAGGGCGACTTCAAGTTCACCAAGGACGGCACGGGTGACGGCACGGATCTCTTTATTCTCTCGCTTTACGAGGACGAGGTTGTGGATCTTACGAAATATCTCTACACCTCCGATACCTCCGTTGACGCCTTCAAGGATTATCTCCGTTATCTCAACTGGGAGTCCTCGAATGAGAAGGTAGCCACCGTCAAGGACGGACAGATTCTCGGTGTCAAGGCGGGCAGAACAACAATTACTGTTACCGAAATGCTGGACGGAAAGCAGACGAATCTGCTTATCAACGTCAAGCCTCGCGAAGACGGAAAGGAAAAGGCTTCCCGACAAGTTCCCGAGCCTAAAAAGGCTACGGGCAATAAGGTTGTTGACGACGTCAACGACGCTTACGTGGAATCCATCCGTTTCAGTTATTTTGATACTATATTCGCTTATTCCCGCGCTGCTCAGACGAGCAAAATAGGTGAAACCGGCGACAGA
Organism: Clostridia bacterium; assembly: GCA_017936125.1. The sequence goes on along the minus strand of JAGBGE010000022.1, from coordinate 18,691 downwards.
CATTATCTCTCCGCTATGGAGGGTGGGGGCATCAGCTTCTATCCCGGTGAGAAAATCCAGCTGTTTTATGATCTCGACCCCTGGTACGTAGAGGATAATTATCCCGTCACGTTTACCTCGACCAACGAAAAGGTAGCGATTGTAGACGAGAACGGCGTGGTTACCGCCTTGAAGAAGGGCACTACTACCATTCAGGCAAGACTTGACAACTCATCTCTGCGCGCCAGCGTAAAGATTACGGTAAACAGCGAATTCGTCATTGATGAAAGCAGAACGCTGGTGGCTTACAAGGGACTTGGCGGTGAGGTTGTTATTCCCGATGACGAGGGAATCCTCTATATTGGTCCGTTTGCGTTCTGTCTTTACGATACTGATAACACAATCGAGCTTACCGAGGAGGACTACGACGCCAACAAGATTCCTTCTACCAACACGACGGTTACGTCGGTTGTGATTCCCGACAGTGTTCAGGAAATTCAGAAATACGCATTCTATAATTGCGTAGGTCTTAAAGAGGTGACCATTTCTCCCGAGGTTCGCTTTATTCGTGAATATGCCTTTTACGGTGACGCGAAGCTTACGGATATAGACCTCTCCTCTGTGGAGGCTATCGGCGCCAGAGCATTTGCAGGCTGCACGAAGCTCACGCTTGATCCCGAGAAGGATCTTCGCAAGACGTATGCCATAGGTGAGAGAGCGTTTGAAAATTGCACCAGCCTTACGGCTGTCGATCTCACCACGCTTCGCAACACGGGTAAAGAAGCGTTCAAGGGCTGCACAGCTCTTGAAACTGTTGTATTTGGCGAGAAAACCAAGCTTTCTTACGGTATGTTCGCTAAATCGGGTGTGAAAAACGTGGTGCTCTATGAGACGATTGAAATTCCCGAGTACTGTTTTGCAGAGTGTAACGAGCTTGTTTCGGTAACTCTGAAAAATGATATAGCTAAGATAGGCAACGGCGCGTTCTGTGAAAACGAGAAGCTCACCGCGGTGAACTTCGAGGGCAGCGTAGATATTATAGGCGAGCAGGCGTTCTACGATTGTCCCGCGCTCACTGCTTTTGAGTTGCCGAATTCCGAGATAACACTCGAGAATTACTGCTTCTATGAATGTAAGAATCTTGATACGCTGGTATTTGGCGAGAACACCCGAATCAAGGATATAAACGGTGCGGCATTCCAGTCTACCGCTATCAAGAACTTCAAAATTCCCGCAAGCAATTCTTACTATACCGTGTCCTCTGACGGAAAATTACTGCTCTCCAAGGATGGCAAAACCATTTATCTTGCCGCAACCGGCGCAGATTTTGGTAAAAGCTATACCATTACCGCCGACGTGGTTGGTAAGGGCGCATTTTGCGGTATAGATATTACTCATCTTATTTTTACAAATTCCAACACGGTTATTTCCGATTATGCGTTCGCTAACTGCGAGACTGTCGAGAGCGTTACGTTCCCCGCGTCGGGTGTCGTTTCTATTGGAAACAGCGCATTCCGTTACGCAGAAAAACTCGTAAAGATTAATCTCGAGAACGTTAAGTCGGTGAGTGACTATGCTTTCGCTAACACAGGACTCAAGGAAGTAAAGCTTGCCGACGGTGCAATCTATGGCGAGGGCGTGTTCTTCAACTCAAGTATTGAAAAGGTAACTATCGGTAAGGATAGCGACTTTGGTCTTGGCGCATTCCAGAATTGCTTCAAGCTAAAAGAGGTTGTTATGCCTGAGGCTGGCGGCGTAAGCTTCGGTGAGGGCTGCTTTGCCTATGACAAGGAGCTTGAAACTATTGATCTTTCAAAGGTGAAGATTATTCCCGACCAGGCATTCTTTGAGTGTACCTCGCTCCGCAGAGCAGATATGCAGATCGCGGTTAAGATTGGTAAATACGCCTTTGCTGACTGCGCTTCTCTGTTCTACGTACGTTTCCCCGTGGTAGAGGAAATCGGTGAGGGCGCATTCAGCCAGTATGAGCAATACGGCGAGGCTCCTATCTTTGGCGGTACGGGTATTGATAGCGACGGAAAAGAAGCATTAGTGCTTCCCGCGACTCTCAAATATATCGGTGACGGCGCATTTATGGCTTGCTCCGGTATAGTAAACGTTGTCTTCGAGGGCAACGCCCTGACTCCTCCCTCAATGGAGGATAAGACCGAGGAGCAGAAGAAGGAAAAGTATTGGAATTACCTCTTCGCTTATTGCGAAAATCTTAATAAAGTGGTATTGCCCAAGGCGATGACTCGCATTGGTAAGTACGCATTTGCAGGCTGTGAGAGACTCGAATTCATCAACCTTTCTCACGTTACCGAGATTGACGAGCTCGCATTCTATGAATGCGTTTATCTCGAGGAGATTGATCTTGCAAATGCTGAGACTATTGGCTTCGGTGCTTTCACTGGATGTACGTTCCTTGAGAGCGTAGGTAACCCCTCCGCGCTTATGGAAATCGGTGCTCTCGCTTTCCAGAACGACAGAAATCTTACTGCTTTTACCTTCTCGGAAAGCCTTAGCAATATCGGAGACAGAGTCTTCTGGGGCTGCGAAAAACTCGTTGATTTCCACTATAATGTAAATGGAACTTTACAAAAAGACGGTAAAATCAATGATTATGCTACTCTTTGCGACGGTATACTGTACACAGTTTTACCTTCGGGTAAGATGCAGCTGACAGCAATTCCCGGTGGTAAGGAGCTGGAAACCCTCGAGGTAATAGAGGGAACCGTTCGTATTGACCAATACGCAGGCAATGAGAACAAGAATATTAAAAATGTGATTCTTCCCGAGTCTCTTAAATTAATAGGTAACTATGCATTCTATGGCTTTGATGCTCTTGAGTGCGTTGAGTTCCGTTCCTTTGTTGCTCCCGCGCTTGAAAGCTCTTATATTTCAGATGCGAAGCTTGATGAGAAGGATCCGGGATTTAGCATTTTGCAGGGTTACTACGACGTGTTCGAGCTGGAGCTCTGCTACTACACCTTTATTGACCTGGCAGGTAAGAAGGAGCCTATAAAGATGATTCTGCCCGCCAACACCGACGTTGAGGGATACGACGGTATTATCTATCTCGTATGCTTCGGCAAGGTAGAGGACGCGGAGCATAGCAGCTACGTTGCTATGGATAGAACCACGACAAACTTCATTGATTACGCTACACAGATTGAGGGCATCACAGACATTGCCGTCAAGCACGAGAGCTTGATCAACAATGCTCTGGCAGCGCTCAACGCAATGAAGCAGGATTACACCCAGTTTGGCTACACCGAGGAGCGCTGGCAGGAAATGTCCGGCGCTGTCCAGAGCGCGAAGGCAAAGCTGAATAGCATCAAGCTCCAGAGCGCTTCTCCTGCTTTGCAGAAATTGCAGGCGGATATATTGGCGCTTCCCGATACTTATACCTCTGCCGATAGGGCTGCGATGTCTGCTATCAAGACTGCTCTTTCCAGTCTCAAGCCGGCAGAGAAGGTATTGCTTGATTTAAGCAAATATACAGCTCTTCTTCCTGCGTACGATGCAGAGGACTCTGAAATTCCTGTGGTACCCGAGCCTGCTGATATATCTCCATGGATAATAGCTCTTATCGTTCTTGCATCGCTTGCGGTGCTCGCAGGTGTTGGCGCATTCGTATACTTCAAGCTAGTGCGCAAGCCTAAGCAGGAAAAATCCGAGGAAAAGGAAGACTCCGAGCCCGCAGAAGAGCCCGAGACTTCCGAGGAAACAGAAAATGCAGATGAATCCGTAGAAGAAATTACGGAAGAACCCGTGGCAGAGGAAGAATCCGAAGCCGTGGAAGAGGAAATCAAGAAAGGAGAAGACGAAGAATGAAAAGAATAATAAGCTTGGTTTTAATGTTCGTATGCGTATTCGCATTCTTTTCTGCCTGCGGCACGAACGATAAGGTTCTCGCCACACCTGAGAACGTCGTCCTCTCCGATTCAGGTCTGCTCACGTGGGACACTGTGGAAAATGCTGAAAGCTATACCGTGACCATTAGCGGCAATACGTATTCCACAAAGACGAATTCCTATCAGGTTTCGTCTCTTGGTATGGACTTTACCTACTCGGTTGTTGCGGAGGCGAAGGGATACACTCCCTCGCTTCCCTCCGAGACGGGAGTATATCTTGCGTCGCACAAGCCGTCGGTTGATACCGATTCTAAGATTGCCGTTGCTATCAGCGGTAAATCCGAGGTGCGCTACGGTGTACCCGTTACTCTTTCCGCTAACGTAAGCGGAACTGAGGACCAGACGGTTATCTGGATGGTAACTCGCGGCGCGGATCTTGTTGATCTTGATGCTATCACGGGCAAGATTACAGCAAAGTCCTTGAACAAGGGCGGCATCGTAGAGGTGCGCGCTATCAGCCTTGCGGATGAATCCTGCTACGGCTCAAAGGTACTTACCGTGCTTACTCCCCCCGAGCTTACCCAGGATATGCTTGACTTCCTTGCCGAGCAGGATAAGCTTGGCTTCGAGGGCTTCATAAATATTTCGCTTTACACTATCGGTGTAATGGAAAAGTTCTATATGTCCTCCTCGACTACCGTTAAGACGTCGCTTGACGGCGAGAATTGGTATGCCGAATACGATAACCTCGATCTCGGCATCGTATCACAGCTCTACTTCAAGAATGATAACGGTATCGCTTCTCAGGTAGGCGTAAGCTTCGAGAATAAGGAGGAATACGCTCCTATGCTTGAGGACGACGGAAGCAAGGTTTCCTGGACCGACAGCGGACTTTACAACAACTTCAAGGGACTCAAGGTCTCCGACTTCGAGTTTAATACAGAAAAATGGTGCTACGAGTACGTAGGCAATGACGAGGACCTTCCTCAAAAGATGGTTGCCTCTGCTAACCCCTATGATTTCAAGGCGCTCAAGCTTTCCCTCATTATTGAGGAGGGCGAGATTATGGGTATCCGCGCGTTGTCCGACAGCGATTACGGTATTGCAAGCGGCTACCGTGCGGTGCAGGAGCTTACGGTTGCGGTCAACTATGGCGAGACCGTAGACGTGCCCACTATCTCGAAGTATCCCACTGATCCAAATGGCAATCACGATCCTCTTATCGAGGCTATTGCCAATATGCAGAAGCAGACCAACTACACCCTCAATTTCGTTGAAACCACCGCGTCCTACCTTACTAACGGATACGTGGTATCGGGCTTCACCGAAACCGTGACAGAGGATATCTGCTATTTCGATCCCTTCAATGTGAAATACAGCAGTGACGGTCAGGAAATACGCACCTACACTGAGGCTCCGTACGGATATATCAAGGTTAGCGATACGCTTTACAACGCCTTTTACAGCGACGATAACGATAGCTTCACGGCTACTCGTGCGTGGAGCGGTGATTTCTCCGCTACTAAGCCTACCTTCAAATTTGCCGCGGAAATCTTTACTTCCTATTATGAAGATAAGGATGAGGATACCGAGGAGGTTAAGTCTATCACTTATTACGTAGACGAGCCGATGTCGGCTGTTGCTTCTACATTCTATTACGGAGTAGGCAACGATATCCAGCTGTACGGTATCTTCGCAACCAAGGGATATATCTCCTATACCGAGAGCTTCACTCCCTTCGTGGTTGTTGAGAAGGTAGACGGCATTGGTTACGTTATTACCGAGGCTTGCTTCTACTTCTACATCGGCAGTATCTACGGTGTGGTTGAAATCGAGTACAGTGATTTCGGCACCGCAGAGGTCAAGGAGGAAGAAATAGCAAAGCTTGAATCTCCCAAGTATAAGGCTCGTGAGATTCCTACTAGCTGGGAGGAATTGACAATCGTTGTATCAGACGATGAGAATTCCATAGAAGAAGATAAGGAGGTTAGAGCAGACATTGCTCTGAATGACTTCTTCGACGATCCCGAAATGGCAGAGAAGCTTCCCTTCTTTGGCAAGGTACTAGGTGATACATACGGATTTGGTCTTACCACATTCCACCTGCCGAGCCGATCGGATTCCGCTAAGCGCGCTATCGTATTCTACTACGACGTTCCGCTTGATATGGATTACTCCATTGACGATTCACTCGCGCTTGTGTACGAGTTCCTTATAGAAGAAGGCTTCACACGCGAGAATGACGACGAATTTGTCAAGGATAATATTCACATATCTCCTCTTGACGTTAGCTTGGACTTCACCATATACGTATGGATTGAATAAAAAAATAAATAAAAAAGAAAGGTACAAAATTATGAAAAATTCAATGCTTCGCTTGCTTTCACTCATTTTGGTATGTGTGATGCTGTTACCCACCTTCGCAGCCTGCGGTAACAGAAACAAGAATCCCGACAATGAAAATGAAGGAGGCGGATCCGCCGTTGTTCCTTCGGATCTTATCAAGATCGAAATGTCTGCGTCCGCCTCGCTCATCCAGAAGGGCGAAAGCGTGCAGGTAACCGCTCGAGTTACCGGCGCAAAGAACACCCAGGTTACCTGGTCTGTTTCTCACCCCGACGTAGTAACCGTTGACGCTAACGGTCTTGTAACTATGTCCGGTGACATTACTATCGACACTATCATCACCGTTACTGCTACCTCGGTAGAGAACGATAAGGTAAAGGCAACCAAGACTCTTATCGCAAAGGCTCCTATTGTTGACGGCAGAGTGGGTGAGCTTACCTCCGATATGCTCGTAGCAGTTGGTAATTCCAGCATTACTCTCACCGGTGAGGTAGCCGACGTTTACAACGATATCGCTAATCCCGCAAACAGCTCCCAGAACGTATACGAGTATACCATCGAGATGGAAGACGGCGCTTGGAAGAGCAGCTGGAACCACAAGGGCTCTAAGAACGTTCTCGTAAACAATTATCGCAGAGGCGATAATGACGGCGTTAAGGACCAGAACGGTAATTCCGGTCACGAAATGCTCGAAATGATCATCGACAAGAACAACAACGTTTACGCAAAGCCCGTTAAGGATTATATGAGCTATCCTGCTGTTTGGGAAAGCCAGCATCTCTGGAATCACCTCAGCAATCTTAACGTAAACAAGTTTACCTATGACGTAGAGAACGACGTTTACAAGTACAGCATCGATCCCGAGAACGTTGACGATATGTACCTCATGACATACTTTGCATTCTCTCTTACTCCTATCCTTGGTAACGAGGATACCTTTATGGAGCTTTACCTCTACGTAGATAACGGCGCTATCACCAAGCTTCTTGCACAGACCGCAGTTCAGATGATCGGTGACGATCCCGAGAACCCCGACGCAACTCAGTATACCACTATTACTATTACATTCTCGAACATCGGCACTACCGAGGTTGCAGATCCCGCTCCCTATGAAGCTGCTCAGTATGCAGATAAGCTTCAGGCTGCATTCGATAAGATGAAGGATGCCACCAATTACACCTTCCGTGTTGTTGACAGCATGAATTCCATACCCGATACAGGCGATTATGAATTGACCAGCGTGAACGGTGGCGCATCCGCAAGTGTTGCAAGCACCGAGATCGCAGGCGCATATCAGAATTCTATTTCCTCAGTCGGCACAGTTGGCTCGGTAGGCTACGTAACTCCCGAGGCTATCGTAATCGGCGTTACAGGTAAGTACAGCTACACCCTTGACGGCAAGAATTATCATACTACATATTCCGGATATAAGCAGAACGCAGACGGCACCTACGATGAGTTCGCCAGCGATGCCAACGGCTTCTACGGAACCAAGAAGGTAGCAGGCAATATTCTTGACGTTATGCCTGACTTCGACCTTTCCGCTAACATCTTCCGTCTTACCGGTATGATGATCAACGTTGACACCGATAAGTATGAATACACCTTCGCGCTTCGTGAGTCCTCTATCACCAGAGAAGTTGCTATGCAGCTCTGCGCATACAGCTATGCAGACGATGCGGCAGCTACCTCTGCACAGCTTCTTACCATTAAGGTAGACGAGGACGGCAACCTTATCTCCGTAGACTTCCCCTATGACCTTGGCGGCGCATACAGCGGCTCTTGCATCGTTTCCTACGAGAACGTAGGCAGCACCAAGATTGAGGACGGCGCATTCGATAACTACCGTCCCAGAGTTCCCGAGACCGCTTGGAGCCAGTACACTCTTGACGATTACTATCATCTCTTCACCACTCTTTGCAAGAATTACGGCTGCTATGACGAGGCTACCGGTACCTACAATCACAAGGGTCACGTAGCAACTGCTGACGTTGTTCTTCAGGGTATTCTTGGCTCGAGCTGGACCAAGGTTCCCTCTCCCGAGGTATTTATGAGCATCTTCGGTGACAACCTCAGCGGTCCCTTCTATAACTGGAAGGAAGTGAACGGTGTAAATCACGGCTATATGAGCCTCACCACTCACAGCACCGAGTATGACGAGAACGCCAAGATCACTAACTACGAAGAGCTTATGCAGAACGTTATCGACGAGCTCGCTAAGTACGGCTTCGCTCTCTCCGCAGCAAACACCGATATGTCGGGTGGCGAAAGCGGCAGAGCTGACCGCTATGTAACTCTTATTCACGAAAGCGGTATTAAGATTGTAATAGAGAACAATCACACCAAGTATCTCTGGATCTACATCTGCGATCTTGAAACACCCATGTAATTTACGTTAACCCTTGTTATATAACCTACACCAACAAAGGGGCAATTTTATGAAAAAAATACTTCAAGTCGCACTTTCGTGCGTACTATGTATCATTCTGCTCACGTCTTGTGGGTGGTTTGACTCCTTTACCCCCACGCCGTCTGACGGCGTGGAGGTGTCGGGTGTAGTCCCAAGCGTTACCATAAAGGATGAACAGGTAGCCGATTATGACTACACCACCCTATTTACGATCACCGACAACGGTGTATCCGTGACTGTTCCTGCTGAGTCTATTGATAAAAACGCGGTAAAAGCTACTCCCGGCGAATATATCGTCTATTGTACTTACGGCGGCGTGCAGGCTACTGTGACGGTTAACGTTGTGGCGACTGTCAATACTCTCACTTTATCTCAGGAGAGTATTATTCTAACCCAGGCAGAAGCGGCAGATTTCGACTTCTCGGCGCTGTTTTGCGCTAAAAAAGATGGACAGACCATAGAAATTACCGACGATATGGTTGCAAGCAACCTCGAAATCAAGGCAGGTATATACCAGTATACCGTCACATATGCAGGAATTTCCAAGACTCTGACCATTACGATTGACCCTGACCACTGGGTAGAAGCTATTGCCGCATACCGCGAGCTTTCGATTACCTTGTCGGAGCTCGAGCAGTTTGACTTTACTTCGCTGTTTTCACTCTTTGTAGACGGTGCGCCGGTGCGTGTCACCTCTGATATGATTGATAAGGGCGGCTTGTCGAGCGCTCAGGTGGGTGAGTCCTACACAGTTGTATTCTCTTACACCTACGGTGGCAGCTCTTGCACGAGCGAAACCATTCTTCACGTGGTGGAAGAGCAGCAGATTTCTATAACTGCTAAAAATATCGTTACTTATCCGAATGGCGCTGCCATCGACCTCGCTTCACTCTTTGAGGTTAAAAAAGGCGATACCATTCTGGAAACTCCTGTGAGATATATCACGGGTTCTATCAATTACACAGAGGAGGGTATCTATCCGATAACCCTCAACTATCCCGACTGTGAGCCTGTTGAGGCTCAGGTAGAGGTGAAGGGCGGAGTAGTGATTATTGCTCCCGAGAGCGTTGTTATTCGCAGCGGCACGAGTCTCTCTGATTATCCCTTCGAAAATGACGTTATTGTGATTGTAAACGGCGTGCGCTTCACGCAGATTCCTATCACCTGCTTTGATTTGTCAGGAGTAGATTTTAACACGGTAGGCGATTATCCCGTTACTCTCACCATTCGTTACAACAAGACTCCTCTCTCCGGTCTTTCAGGAAATGCTAAATATGAGGACGTAACGAAAACTATTATTTATTCCGTTACGAATAACACGTACGAGGTTTCCGTTGATTCTCCCGAGCTGCTTCTTGACATAGGAACTAAATCCTACAACGTATTTGATAATATTAGCGTAATGATCAACGGCTATACCCAGACCCTCACGACCAATCCTGCTCACGTGGATATCATCTCATGCTATGCGCAGGTGCTTTCCGATCCTATCGACTTCGGCAGCGTGGCAGAGCAAGAGGTTCGAGTTGCCGTATACGTCAACGGTCCTGCGCACGATCCGGTAGAGGTGTCATATAAGCTTCGTATTGAAGCGGATATTACTATCACCGCAGACGGCGCTACCGTTTTTGCGGGCAGTCCTCTTTTGGTAAAGGATCTGTTCCATATCACAGAGGCAGGTAAGGACGTTCCTGTCAGCTACGGAATGATTTCGGGTAAGGTTGACGTATTTACCCCCGGAACCTACACCGTTTCTCTTACATATCGCGGCATTCGTACCGAGGCTACCGTTGTAGTTCTTGATGATAATATGATAGGAACCTATCACACCAAGCTCACCACGATAGGTACAAGCGGTAGCGAGGACAGCGACGGATATATCGACGAGGGCGAGCAGGCAAAGCAGCTGAGCGACTTCATTATTTTGGCAGACGGTACGGTGAAGATGCAGGGCAGGGTTTGTCCTATTATCTCCGCTATCGATGAGCATACGTTTATTGTCAAATATTATTCGTTCCCTCATACCGTGCATTATGAAAACGGTATTTTAACAGTAGATCCCGATAACGCTATTCGCTTGAGCTATAGCAACGAGAAGCGTCCGGCGGTTTATTTCCACGAGAGAGATTGGACTGTGGAAAAGCGCTTTATCGTCAACCAGACGAGCGAGTACGTTCTCGATTCCGCGACAGGCGCTCATTACAGCATTGACCTGTTCTATATCACCTCGAAAGAGGACGAGTCGTCAATGTGGTATGGACAGAAGGTGCATCTTGCATCTAAAATATCATCAGACACGGTTTATATTAACACCTGGGGCGAGGCTTCTCTGAGCGACAACTTCGCTACCGCGGTTACAGGTGATTCGGCAGAGGTCACTCTCGACGGACAGACCTATCCCTTCACTCTGCTTTCCGCTAAAGAGGGAAAGGTGAACCGTGATGATGAAATTAACAAGATATGGGCTAACAAGACCTTCACAGGCACGGTTGACGGCAAGTCAGCCGAGCTCAAGGTTAACCAATACGGTCACTACACGTTTCTCGTTGACGGCGTGAAAATCTTCTCCACGGATATGCAGTCATTCTACCGTATGAAATACGGCGGTGTTAATGAAATCAACTCCTCGCTTCTCCTCTACGATTACGCGAGCAGTGACTATCCCCCTTATTCCTATTACTTCGAGATAAACGAAGCTGCCAAAACGTTTACCTTTATACCAAGGGACAATATGTTTGGTATGTATGAATTCGGGGATATGTATCTTTTCCTTAACGGCTATGGAAACGGCGTAATCAACTTTGATAAGAGCAGCTATTCGGTCACCGAGCTTTCATATGAGCTTGTAGGACAGGAGCTGCACATCAGATATCTTGATACGCTTCCTACGTTCGAGCATGGCACGGGCGCCGTGCTTTATACACATCCTCTCGGAAATCTGCTTACGGCAAAGACGTTTGCAGACGTGTGCGAGGTTGGTACGACCTGGCGCAACTCCGTTATCGTAGACGGTGCTATTGTAGATATGTCATCCTTGCAGATTGGTGCGCATACCAACGCCAAGAATGATTTCTATCAGCGTATAACCATCACCACAAAGGACGGTGTGATGAATGATGAGCAAAAGAAGGCTTGCCTCGTCACCAACGCGATCAAATGGACCGCACCCGGCTTCTATCGCTTCAGTGTAAACATTTCGGTAGGCGGCGAGACGGTTACGTCTTATTACACCGTTCAGATTCTGGCTCCTCTCGCAGAGAGCGCACCTATCGCCAATAACTTTGGCCAGGGCGTTCTGTTCAAAAACAGCTACTTCTCTCTTGACCTCTACGGCCGTATGCAGCTCGGCATTGGCGATATCGTCTATGCGGGTCTTGCGACCTTTGGGGCAGAGAATACCGAGTTTAGCGGCAGAGCTTACAGCGAGGACGGCGGCATAATTACCATTCACGGCAGAATGCTTCATGACGGCGTGCTTGAGGTGGTTGCTTCCGGCTCAGCGAACTTTACCGAGCTTTACACCACAGGAGCTGCTGACGTTGCGGGCTGTGACGGTGCCGTGCTTCGTGCGTACACCGTTGGCGGTGAAACCGTCTATCGCCTTGCGGAATCGCTTTCCGCAGTTGGTGAGGAGGCGACCGTCACCTGCATTAGCAGTGATAATCCATTCGTAGTAGGTGCTATTCTCGAGATAACAACCGAGAGTCGCACTATTTACGTCAGAGTGGATAGCTGGGGCAGTGAAAATCGCGGCTTGACTCTTTCAGACCTGTGGCGTGGCTCTTATACCGCTTCGGGCAAGGATGATCTCATTCTCGACGGATTTGGTAAGGCGAAATTAGGTAGTGCCGTTGGCACGTATCGCCAGAATGGCAAGTGGATAGTGGTTAATCTCACAGAGCTCCGCGGATTCATTCTGAATACCGATACTATGACGTACGCAGAAGAGGCGTTGCCCTTCGGCATGAACAGCTTCGTAGGCAAGAGCTACGGCATATCCTACAAGTTCGTCTGTGATGACATTATTTACGACGTAGAAACAACCTTTGCCTTCCTCGCAGACGGCAAGGTGAGAATTACGTCAAGCTCTCCCTCTCACGACAGCGAGTCGGAGGGTTGTGTGATAGATAAATATACTCCCGCGTTTACTACGACCGACAGCCGTACGGCGACTTATTCTCTTTCTGCCGACGTGCTGACCGTTTCCGTGGGAGACGTTAGCTTCTCGTTCTACGTGGACGACGTAATTTCTATCAATCAGCTTAAACTTAAATCAACTAATCTTTCTTCTGACGCACACGGCTACATCTCCATAGGTGCCGTGCTTGCCGTTAAATAATAGACATTATATTTGTATAACTTATGAGGATAAGATACGTAATCTCATACGATTCCATTGTGCCTGACTTATCGTATCCATTTACGTATCCTTATCCCCAGATAATAAAGGAGAAAAAACAATGAACGCAAAGAAAATTTTGGCGCTGCTTGTTTTGATAGCCGCAATAGCTTCCTTGTTCGTTGCCTGCAAGCCTAAGCATGAGCACGAATACGGCGCTTGGAGCATTAAGACACAGCCCACAGAGCAGAATCCCGGCGTTGCTACCAGAGAATGTGAATGCGACGAAGCCGAGGAAATCGAAATTCCGGCTCTCACTAACACAGAGGTTTGGACAAAGGAAGTAACTCCTGCGACCCACGCAGCTGCAGGCCTTGTGGTCTACAAGTCTGTTTACGGTTCGGTAGAGATTGCTCTCGAGATCATTCCTCACGAATGGACCTACGAATTGACCACCGAGCCCACCGAAACAGCGGCAGGTCAGGCGAAGAAGTCCTGTGAGTGCGGTGTGAACGAAACAGTTTCTGTACCCGCGCTTACAGACGCATCCGTTTGGTCCTCTGAGGTTACCGTAGCTCCCTCTCACCTTGCAGAAGGTAAGAAGGTATACACCTCCGCTCTTTACGGCAGCGTAGAGGTAGTTCTTCCTAAGACTACGGACCATGCATACGGTGAGTGGACTATCACCGTAGCTCCTACTGAAGCAGCGACAGGCACAGCTGAGCACAAGTGTGAGTGCAATCACGTAGAGAGCGTTACCATTCCCGTACTCACCGATACTACCGTATGGACTGCTGAGGAAACTACTCCTGCAAGCTACAACGCAGCAGGTAAGATGACCTACACATCCGAATACGGCGTAGTAGATACAGTAATTTCCAAGCTGGTTGCGCCCTACGATGGCAAGACCTACGCTAACCTCGTATTTGACGGCGAGCTTGAGGATAGCAACGACGTTATTGACGCTCAGGACACCTGGAGCAACGCTACGCTTGTTCTTGACGCAAACGGCTATGGCTTCTGTACCTCTTATCCTTACCGCGGCTTCACCAAGATCACTATGGTTGACGCTGCAACCGGCAGAATTGACATTACTATCTACGACATCACTACCGATGAGGACGGTAATGAGGTACCCAACTACGAAAGCTATACTACATATCCCGCATACGTTGATTTCGAAACAGGCATCATCGTTCGTGCGAGAAACTCTGCTTTCGACTACGTTGTACTTTACACTCCCTTCGAGGCAGAGCCCTCTTACAATGATGCGGTAGCTTCCTCTTGGAACGGTAACGCGATGGCTATCACCTACACGGTTGACGGTAATGCGTACAATGTATTCTGCACGGCAGACAAGGCATATATCGGCGTTAGCTTCTCCGATATGGCAGGCGCGGCAGTAAGCGCAGATGCTTGCTATAACGCAGCTTACGTTTATATTAAAGACGCTGCGGGCAACCTCATCGCTTCCTACGGCTATGACGGCGCAAAGCAGAACGCGCTTGACGGCTACGAGGGCACTTACACCAACACCGATAACGGTGATTTGGTTGTATCCCGATACGGTGCTCTCACTCTTGGCGGTGTTAACGGTACTTACACCATAGCAGCAGATGACGCTGATTACGACCTTGACGTATATCTCAAGGACGCTGACGGCAAGGTTACTCACTTCTACCTCGTGGTGCTTGGTGAGAATAACACCTACACTCTCAGCGCGCCCAAGGTTACCGTAAGCTTCGTGACAGGTGGTTACGCAGAGCAGGATGCTATTGAGTACAACAAGTTTGTACCCCAGACTCTTCCTACCTACACTCACGATACTATGACCTTCAAGGGCTGGTACTACGATGCAGCCTACACTCAGCCCGTAGCTGATTCCTTCATTCCTACCGAGGACGTTACTCTTTACGCTCAGTGGAAGGAAAAGGTTGTTATCAATCTCGTAGGCACCGTTGGCGATGATGCTAACGTTATCTATCTTGGCGAGGGCGACGTTATCGGCGACTTCCTTCCCACCTACGGACTTGACCTTGACAACTACAAGAAGTTCATCGCTTGGTACGTTGACGCTAACGGCAACGGCGAGCTTGACAGCGAGGACTTCGCGCTTGAACCCGAAACCACCATTGGCGCAGAGGATGCCGGCGCGACCATTATCGCAAAGTGGCAGGATATTCCCGCTTACTACGGTACCTACTACGGTGTTGAGATTTGGAACGCAAGCTTCGGCAACAGCTCCAAGTCTGCTCTCGTTATCGACGAGAACGGCAATATGTCCGGCTTCAAGACCGGTATAATCGTGTCCTACGACCCTGCAACTCAGGCTGTTCAGTGGAAGACAAGCGCAACTGCTACCGTAACTTATACCTTCTACTTCGATGCTGAGACCGGCATTATCGCAGGTATATACAGCAACTACGACATCGGCAATGACTATTACTTCTACTGCCGTTATACCGAGGCTACAGCTGGTAAGGTAGACGCACACTACGGTGTAAAGGCTCCTAAGACTCCCGGCAGCACCGACTTTAACTATTACGCACAGTTCATCACAGTAGATACCAAGCTTGGCGAGGATACTACTATCTTCCTCTACAACAACTATATCTACAACAACGTAACCGTTACCTCCGCAACCGGCGAGGCTCTCACTCCCGCTACCGTTAAGAATTCCAAGACCGTTATTGTCAAGGATAACGACACCGGCAACATTATCGTTTCCGTAGCTTCTATCGGCTCTTCCTTCGATAATAACAACGCTACTGTATTGCTTGATGCTTACTTCGGCAGCTACACTATGGGTGACGAGACCGTTGCGCTCGACGGTACAGGCACAATTACCTACGCGGGCAAGACCGGTACTTACACTGCTACCGAGAACGGCTTTGACGTATACTTCGCAGTAGACGGTGTGAATACCGAATACTACGTAATGACTCTTGACACTACCGCGAGAACCTGCACGCTCACCAAGCCTATGGTTAACGTGACTCTTGACGTAGACGGCAAGAACGCTGAGTTCACTCAGATTGGCTCTACCAACCTCAACATCGCGGTTGCTCTTCCCACCCTCTCTGCAGAAGGCTACGTATTCCGTGGCTGGTACGTACAGGGCGACGAAAGCATGACCGTACTTGGCGACAGCTATATTCCTACCGCAGACGTTACTCTCGTAGCTCTCTGGAAGGTTGAGAACACTCTTACCATCGTTTATAACGACGGTGCAACCGAGAACTCCGTACTCGTATATGGTGAGGGTGAGGTTGCGAATATCGACAATCCCAAATATGCAAAGCATAAGTTCGACGGCTGGTACACCACCGCTGACTTTGCTGAGGGTACCGAATGGGTAAGCGGCTCTGCTATCGTAGGCAGCATTACCATTTACGCTAAGTGGTCTGAGGCTCCTATCTACAACCTTACCTACACGGTTACCGAGCTTGAGAGAAAGGACGATAGTAACGCAACCGATCTTATCAAGGCATATACTCGTACAGCAGCTAAATTTACCATCGATCCCGACGGTAAGTCGCCCAAGACGAGCTATCCCTTCGCAACCGGTGATATCTCCATCACCAACTACGACGCCGCTACCGGTTCTCTCGTATTTAACTGCGGCACCAAGTCGTACAAGGGTTATATTGATAAGGAAGCAGGTATAATTCTTCTTAATTATGCAACCGGCGACGCTGATATGCAGGAGTTCTTCCTTCTTAATCCCTTCACAACAAGCAGCATCGCATCGAACATCTCCGCTTCTTACTGGAATAACGGTAAGACTGCTTGTATCGTATACGCTTACGATGCAGAAACCAGCTACACTATCTTCGTAAATAACAACGTTGTATACTTCGGCGTATCCTTCGAGGACGCTGACGGCAACGCTGTTGCAGGTAATTCTTGCTACCAGTCCTCTATGCTTTACGTAAAGGATGCAGAGGATAACACTATTGCATACTTCGCATACAACGGCACGACTATGTGCGAGCTTGACGGCTACGAAGGCACTTACACCGGTGTAAGCGGTGACGTTGTCGTTTCCGGCTACGGCACACTTACTATCGCGGGTCTTAACGGTACTTACACCAAGATAGACGGCGATACCTTCGCAGTATATACCTTCAACGCAGATAACACCGTTAATATGTACTATGAGGTAGATATTGACAAGGTAAACATGACCTACAATGCAGCTCCCGTTCCCGTAACTATCACCTTCGTGAGCGAAAACGGCGCAGCTGATCCTAAGAACGCATTCGCTAACGTTCCCACCACTCTTCCTATCCTTTCTGCTGACGGCTTCGTATTCAGAGGCTGGTACGTTCAGGGTGATGAGAGCCAGACCATCGTAGATGCTAACGCATTCGTTACCGCCGAGAGCAAGACTCTCGTAGCTAAGTGGGACGCTATGCTCAGCATGACGGTTGTTTACGGCAACACTCTTGAGACTGTTGTAGATTACTACGGCGCAGGCGATACTCCCGTGCTTGTTGAGCCCGGCTACACCAACGGCAAGGCATTCAACGGTTGGTTCACCGACGCTGATTGCACGGTAGCATACGTTTCCGGTCCTATCTCCGAAAGCATTACCGTATATGCAAAGTGGATTGACGCACATCCTATGTACGGTTCTTACAAGGGCGCGAACATTTACGGCAGCACTCAAAGCGGTGGAACTAAGTCTACCAGTTCGGGTAGCTTGACACTTGATGTTGATGCACTTGGTAATGTTACCGGTAAGATCACAGGTACGATCACTGAATACGATCCTGCTACGGGCTTGTTCAAGGCTTACACAACCGATGGCTCCAAGTATTATCTTGGCCTCTTTGATGCGGCAAGCGGCGTGCTTATCTGTAATTATAGCACCGGCGGTGAGGTTATTGATGATGACGTAAACATCTATGTTTCCGGCACAACCTTCGCTTATAACGGTTGCTATTGGAACAGCGGTATGACCAAGCTTGGTGCTATCCAGGGTGATGCAGGCACTGTTAACTTCTTCCTGTTTAATAACCGCATCTACTCCGACGTTACTTGGGCAT
Source organism: Clostridia bacterium (assembly GCA_017936125.1). Next base: position 709 of record JAGBGE010000022.1, on the reverse strand, counting down.
CCGATGATGGCGACGTAACAACAGGCAACGCATATCTTGCATCTAATCTCTACGTTTATGACAGAGACAGTAATCTTATTTCTTACTTTGCCAAGGACGGCAGCAAGGGCCTTGTTCAGAAGATCAATGACGGCATGGGTGGTACCTACTATACCGATGCAGAGAACAACGCACTCGTTCTCAACGGCTATGGCGCAGGTAAGATTACCAATGCGGCAGAGGGCCTTGCAGAAGCAGCTCTCACCTATACCGTAATGGGTGACGACGCAGCATACGATCTCCTCGTTGTTGTTGGCGATGCTTACTACGAAGTAACCATTTCCGGTGCTAACTACACCATCAATCATCTCCAGTACACCGTTAGCTTCGTTACCGGTATCGACGGCTTCACTATAGACGACGTAACCGTAGAGTATGGCGCCGACTATCGTCTGCCCAGCGGCATTGACCAGGTTGGTTACAAGTTCGAGGGCTGGTACACCACCGCTGACTTCAGCGGCAGCAGAGTATATTGGTACGAGGATAACAGCGATATGACTTACTATGCAAAGTGGTCTGTTGTTTGCTCGGTTACCTTGGTATACGGTGACGGCATCGAAAACGCTAATCTTTCCTATAGCTCCGGCACTGAATTCACAATGGGCGCGAGCCTTTCTCCCGACGGTACAGGTCTCTACATCTGGTATGCTGACGAAGCTCGCACCGAGCT
>JAGBGE010000021.1 GCA_017936125.1 Clostridia bacterium | reverse complement strand
CGTATGTTGCCGAAAGGTATTACGGCGAGGAAAGTACGTGCATCATAGGGCAGGATAACTGATAACGTCCGCCGGAGGCGTCTCCCGGGAAAGTGCAACAGAAATATACCGCCCGAGGTGTTTTTGACGAGTGCGGAAATCGGTTTCTTCACACCGTCAGGCATAGTTACCTATGTCAAGGTGGGAAAAAGCGATTAACACGACCGATTGATCGTGTGTTCCGTGCCGTCAAAAGCATCTCGGGTAAGGATGGAAAGGCGAGGTAAGAGCTCACCCACTTCTATGGTAACATAGATTTGCTGTAAACCCTATCCGATGCAACACCTTGAGCTTCGGCTTCTTGCCGATGGGCTGCCCGCCCTTTATGCTCATGGTGGCAGAGCTTTTTTGCTTGAACTGCGCGGTGACGCGCAGTGAAGATAGATGACGGCTGCGTTAGCCAATAACATCCTGAATTGAATATGCTCAAAGTTAACGAAGCACTACACAAAATATGCCGTTTAAGACACATTCAATTTAGGCTGTTGTTGGCTAAGCGTACAGAACCCGGCTTACAAGCTCGGTCATTATTTTTAACTTAAAACCGATGTTTTCATATATTGAAAGCGTCGGTTTTATTTTTGCTTTTAGACTTGACTCTACTCGTAATTTTAATTATAATATAAGGTGGATTATTATGGCGTGTATAATAGAGAAAATCGCTTTCTCTTCCAAAGTTGGATTCCTTGGACTTGGTAAATCCAATTTATCTCTGCTTTCCTGCCTGCCACTTGATAACTGTGCCGTCACTCTACGCTCGGAAAAGAAACTCAACCGCGCGGATATACCCTCGCATATAAACATTGAAAAGATACTTGAGGGCGAGTCTGCCTTTTGCGATATAGATGAGCAGATTCTCATTTGCTCACCGTCTGTAAGACGGGAAAGATGCAAAAGCCAGCGAGAGGTTGTATTTACCTCGGATTTTGAGATTTTTTTAGAGCAAAACACAAAGCCGCTTTTCGCCGTCAGCGGCTCCGACGGTAAGAGCACGACGGCAACGCTGGCTCATATGCTGCTCGATTCTTCCCTGCTCGTTGGAAATATCGGTGTGCCTATGACAGAGTCGTTAGGCAGGAAGTGCGGTTATTACGTTGCCGAGCTATCGAGCTTTATGCTGCAATATGCCAGCTTTAGCGCAAAACGCGCGTGTATAACGAATATAACGCCAAATCACCTGGATTGGCACAAATCGTTCGAGGAATACAGAGATACAAAGCTATCGCTTCTCAAATCCTCGGAAGAATGTATAATAAACGCTGATGATAAAATATGCGGAAAGTATAAGGGCGCATTCGGATTAGTTAGCGACAGGCAAAGCTTCACGGAGTTAAAAAAACGCAATACCGAAATTATAATTACCCGAGGAGATAGCGGAATTGAGCGAAACGGCGAGCTGATACTGCCCTATTCACGCATAGCGCGTAAAGAAGCTCATAATATAAAGAACTTAATGATGGCTGTCGCTCTGACAGACGGATATACCGATAATGTGAGAATAAACGAGGTGGCAGGCAGCTTTTCCGGACTGCCTCACAGGTGCGAGGTGTTTCTCAAAAAAGAGGGCGTGGAATACATAAATTCCTCGATTGACTCCTCACCTGCAAGGACGGTGCAAACTCTGGAGTCGCTCGGCAAAAGAGTCGTGCTGCTCTTAGGTGGCAGAAGCAAGGGCGTCGGATATGAAGCGCTCACCGAATCGGTGAGAAAATATGCAGAGCGTGTGCTCGTTTTCGGTGAAAACCGAGAGGAAATATACGAAGCGCTAAGGAATGCCGCAAGCTGCGAAATTTATGCAGACCTTGCAAGCGCGACAGTGCGAGCAATAGAACTGGAAAGCGTGTGTGAGGCTATTTTGCTCTCGCCTGCTTCGACAAGCTATGATGCGTTCTCGAGCTTCGAGGAGCGCGGAAATTTCTTCAAAAAGATTGTAAATGCAAACAAAGAATTACAAAATAAAGGATTTTGACTGTGAATAAGATTTATCTTGACAATAGCGCAACCACAAAAATCAGTAATGAGGCACTCGAAAAATACATAGAGGTGTCGAAGGGCAGCTACGGCAACCCATCATCGCTTCACGCTATGGGCTTCGATGCCGAGAGGATTGTCAACTCCGCAAGGAGCGAGATACTCGCCTCTCTCGGCACGAAGGACGCGTCTGTAATATTCACCGCATCGGGCAGCGAGGCAAACAACCTCGCTATAATCGGACGTGCTCTCTCAAAGGAGAGATACAAAAGCGGCGCGAAGATTATCACGACAGCAGGCGAGCACGCATCGGTTGATGCGCCTATCGATTTTCTCGTATCGCAGGGCTTTAAGGTAGCGAGAATTCCCACAAAAAACGGTGAAATTGACCTCGATATATTAAAGAGCGAGATGACGCGCGACGTTATTCTCGTCACCATGATGATGGTCAATAACGAAACGGGCGCGCTCTACGACATTGCCGCGGTTTCAAAGATTATGCGCGCGGCAGCCCCTGATGCATTTCTTCACGTTGACGCTACGCAAAGCTACCTGAAGCTCCCTTTCACTAAAGCGAAGCTTGGAGCTGATATGATTACGCTTTCCTCGCATAAAATTGAGGGACCTAAGGGCGTCGGCGCTCTGGTGGTCGGCAAAGAGGTAATGAAGGCAAGAGGACTTGCGCCCATAATTCTCGGCGGCGGTCAGGAGGGCGGAATGCGCTCGGGCACTGAGAACGTGCCTGCTATCGCGGCATTCGGCGAAGCGGTGAAAATCGGCTTCAAATCGCTGAAGGAAAGATATCTGGCGACAAATTCGCTGCGAGAGTATTTGATTAAAGGGCTCGCGGAACGCAAAGAGCTTGCGGAAATCTCCCCCACCCTGCCGAAAAGCGCGGCGCCTCATATAGTGAACATTACTCTGCCGAAAATCAAGAGCGAAACAATGCTACACTACCTTTCCTCTCTCGGAATTTACGTGTCAAGCGGCTCTGCCTGCTCATCGAACGGCGCGCACGCTTCGTCGGCTCTCACGGCGTACGGCAGAAGCGCTGCCGAGGCAGATACGTCTATACGAATAAGCCTCTCGTACCATAATACTAAAGAGGAGATAGACGCTCTGCTCGACGGACTTGCGTCGGGTTTAATTAAGCTCTCAAGGATAAGATAATGGCTAATATAACTATAATAAGCGTCGGTACGCTCAAGGAGGATTACCTGAGGGAAGCGGTTGCCGAATATAAAAAAAGACTCTCGCAGTACGCAAGAGTCGAGGAAATCAATATTAAAGAAGAAAAGATACCTAACGAGAACGACGAGTCGCAGATAAAGCGCGCGCTCGCAGCGGAGGGCGAGAAGATTCTCGCGGCAATCCCCGGCGGCGCAGGTAAAATCGCGCTCTGCGTTGAGGGTAAGCAGTACGACTCGCCCGCACTCGCAAGGCTGATTGGCAAAATGGCTGACGAAAGCGGAAAAATCGCGCTGATAATCGGCTCGTCACACGGCCTTGACGAATCGGTCAAGCGCGCCTGCGACGTAAGGCTCTCTGTCTCGGCGCTCACCTTCCCTCATCAGCTGATGCGTGTGGTGCTGCTCGAGGCGCTGTATCGCTCGTTCACCATACTTGCAGGTAAAAAATATCACAAATAATATATCAAGGCTGCTCCTTCGGGAATGTGTGTGACATACCCCTGTTGGAGTAGCTTTTGTCACCTGTAACGTCCTTGACTATTTCGATAAAATCAGGCATTTCAACCTCACGCTCCCGCGAGTCAAGCTCGGTTTCCATAATTGCGGTATGCTCCCACTCGGGATACTCGTCAATCTCAAAAAGCTGATCTTTATAAATAAAGGTATATCGTGTTTTACGGATAGGACGGGTTGACTCGAGAATATTCTGTGAAAGTGTATTGAATTCCTGCTCGCTGATTTCGCCCTCAATTTCGGTAGAGGACATACGGTCTATCCGTATCTTGCGCGTTTCGGTATAGGTTACCTCACCGTTCTTGACTCTACGCCTGATTCGGCGCGTTTCGCCGTCGGCAGAGGGCAGATAAATCTGCAAAATCTCGCTATTCGTATACTCCCGCTGCGCTGATAACACCGCGCGGTCGGGCTTTTTTATTATATATTTCTTCTCAATTTCAATGCCGATTTTCATTTTTTTCCTACCTTTTATTATTATATAGCTTGATTTTAGCATATTTTTCACATTTTTTCAAGGACTTTTAGCCCTTTGTCGCTTTTTGTCTTGACTTAAAAGAAAAAATATGTTAAAATTATGAAAATGACTTATCACAATACTAACTCTTTTTAGGAGAAGCATTATGGAAAACAAAGAGCTTGACGCAGTTGAAGTAGAAAGCGAAGTCGCAGAGGTAAAAGAAGAGGCTACAGTCGAGGAGACGGTGGTCGAGGAATCGGTCGACGAGGTTGCCGAGGAATCAGTCGACGAGGTTGTCGAGGAATCGGTGCCTACCGAGGATGCTTCCGCAGAGGAAGAGAAGGAAGAAGAAACCGCAGAAGCAGAAGATGAATTGCTCACAGTTTCGCCCGTCGAGGAGATTCCCCCGGAGGTAATTGCCGCGGAGAAGGCAGCAAGAGAAGAAGCCGTGGAAGAAACCGCGGAAGAAACCGTGGAAATTGAAGTCGAGGAAAAGCGCGAGCCTATAAAGATAGACTGGAAAAAGGTTATTAAGTGGGGCTCTAATATTCTCCTGGCAATTCTTTTCGCAGTTCCTATCGGTTTACTTATATATATAATAGTTACTTTCTTTTTCTGATATCAAAAAGCAGGGTTTTAGTTTTACCCTGCTTTTTTCTTTTTGCTCGCGTTCATTTAGCAGAATGGTGTTGTATTTTCTCGCATAATGTGCTATAATGAAATGATAATAATTGATGCTTTTCATTTTTTTCAAAAATTTTTTCAAAAAAACGCAACCAAGTCAAAAAAAACTTGTCTATATATATGTAGGCGGAACGGAGAGGCTATGCAGGACAGTAAAATAATAGAACTGTATTTCGAGCGTGACGAAATGGCGATCTCGGCAACAAGCGAGAAATACGGCGCATACTGCACGAAGATTTCGATGAACATCCTCGGCGATCAAGCAGCGTCTGAGGAATGCGTCAACGATACCTATCTTGCGGCGTGGAATTCTATACCCCCAAATAGACCCGACCGACTTTCATCCTATCTTGGCAGGCTGACGAGAAACCTCTCGATAAACAGATATAAGGCAGAGAGGACAGAGCGTCGCGGCGGCGGTGAATTTGCTATCTCGCTTGACGAGCTTGGCGACTGCATTGCAGACGACTATCAAGACAAGTGGGACAGCGAGGAGCTCGGTAGACTAATCAGTGAGTTTCTTTTCGGAGAGCGAGAGGAAGTGCGCGTTGCTTTCGTTCGAAGATACTTCTACGGCGATTCGATAGACGATATCGCGGGAAGGCTGGCAAGTTCGCCGTCAAGAGTCAAGTCCCTGCTTCACAGGACACGACTTGGTCTGAAGAAGCATCTTGAAAAAAATAATATTCAAATATAAAGGTAAGAAAATGAAAAACGAATTTATGGCAAACGCCATAACCAAAATTGACTCGAGGCTGATTGATGAAGCCGAGGACTATCAGGCAAAGAAGGCTACGATACTCACACCAAACTTCGTTCGCGGCTTGTATCGCTACGGCAGCATGGCGGCCTGCCTTATGCTTATCGTAGGAGCTATGATTTTCGCAGGCATGAGGGGCGACAGTGTTCTTCTCTATGGCGAGAGCATCAGCGGCGAGGCGAGAATGATAACAGAATATATCCCGCGCTCAATAGCATACTCGGTCGAGCCCGAGGCTATCACAGAGGTATCTCTCCCTCTTGAGCTTGAATTCTCAAGAAAGACTACCCTGACGCTTGACTATGGCGAAATGGTAGTAATAGACTCTATGGGAAACGAGATTTATCGCGGACAGGAATACTGCGTCAAGGGTAAAGCGTCAATATGCATCGTGCTTCCCTCTGACATAAGTAGCGCGAATATCCAAACCGACAGAAACTATAATATAGTACTGACTCAGGAAGAAGATTCGGAGTTCTGGTACGTAAATATAGATAAAAAATAAAAAAATGTAAATAAAAGGAGACAAAAATGGAACCTAATAAGGAAATTCAGAACGAGCAGAACGCTCAGCAGGACAATGAAGTTAAGGCAGAAAGCAATGCTTTCGTAGAATTCTTCCAGAACAAGAAGAACCTCTACATAGTAATTGCAGTAGTAGCAGTAATCGTAGTTGCTATCGTAGCAGCAATCATCGCATTCGGCGGTCAGGAAGCACCTGATGCAGGCAACGATGACACTCCCGGTATCACCAATCCCGATGACGGCAACGGCGGCGAAGAAGGCGGCGAAGGCGAAGAAGGCGGCAACAAGGACGAAGGCAGCAGCATTCCCGAGAACACCACCGGCGCAGCTCTCTACAACTCTTTCGTAGCAGCTCTCGAAGCAAACAATAATGCTACCGCACTCGAGCTTGCCGAGACTCTTGCATATAATTCCGGACTTCCCTTCTCTCCGATGGTTATGCCCATCGAGGCTGGCGCAGAATACTTCAACGGCTTTGACAACTACACCATTACCGGTTACAAGTCCGCATCTGCATTCATGCCTATGATCGGCTCTATTCCCTTTATCGGTTACATTTTTGAGCTTGCTGACGATACAAATGCTGACGATTTCGTAAAGGCTCTCAAGGATAACTGCAATCCCGCATGGAACATCTGCGTTGAAGCAGATCAGGTTGTTGCTGAAATAGTTGGCAACAAGGTATTCTTCCTTATGTGTCCCGCTAATCTTGGAAACGAGGGCGGCGAGGACATTGGCGGCGGTGACGTTGCACTTGGCGACGTAATCTACCCCGTTACTCTCGAAGAGGGCACTCTCGGTTACTCCTACTGGATGGCATTCGAGGATATGATGTCCGTAAACCCCGAGAACACCGCGATTTCGCTCGCTCAGGCTCTTTGCGAAGCATGGATCAGCCCCTTCTCGCTTATGCCTATGGAAATGCCTGTTGGCACAGAATACTTCGCTGGTTTTGATAATTACACCATTACCGACTACAAGTCTTGCGCAGTATATATGCCTATGATCGGCTCCATTCCTTTCGTTGGTTATATATTCGAGCTTGAGGACGGCGTTGACGTTCACAACTTCATTAGTGACCTTACTGCAAACTCTAACACCAGATGGTTAATCTGTGAGGAGGCAGACGAGAAGCTCGTTGGAGCATACGATAACTTCGTATTCTTCCTTATGTGCCCCGCAAACGTTGACGGCTAATTAGTACCCCATAAATAAAAAAGAAGCGGGCGGATTCTTAATGAATTCTCCCGCTATTTCTATGCATTTCAGATTAAGGAGGAATAAGTAATGCTCTTTTCCAGTATAAGCTTTCTATACTATTTCCTTGCAGCTGTAATGGTAGTTTACTTCCTCGTTCCGTTTAAGTTCAAGAACCTCGTGCTTCTTATCGCGAGCCTTGGCTTCTACTTCTACGGCGAGCCCGTTTACACGCTGCTTATGCTTGCAACCATTCTCATAAACTATATATTCGGCTTGCTTATCGACCGCTTCAGAGGCAAACCGATCGCAAAGGTATTTCTTTGGTTGTCAGTAATTGCCAGCCTCGGTTCTCTTGGCTTCTTTAAGTATTCGGATTTCTTTATTTCCAATATCAATTCCATTTTTAATTCAGATATTTCGCTTCTCGGCCTTGCGCTTCCCATCGGTATCAGCTTCTATACCTTCCAGACTATGAGCTATACCATCGACGTTTACCGCGGTGACGCTAAGGTGCAGAAGAGCTTTATCCGTCTTGCAACCTACGTTGCACTCTTCCCCCAGCTTATCGCAGGTCCTATCGTTCGTTATACAACGATTGAGGAGGACCTCACCGAGCGTACTCATTCCTTTGACAATTTTGCCACCGGTATCACCAGATTCGTTATCGGTCTCTCAAAGAAGGTGCTTATCGCTGATACCCTCGGTACTCTCGCGCGTACTATGCACGCATCTGATGAGGCTTCCGTAGTTGGCTTCTGGATTTACGCTATCGCAGTTTCGCTTCAGCTCTATTTCGATTTCTCCGGTTACTCGGATATGGCTATCGGTCTTGGTCGAGTATTCGGCTTCCGCTTCCTCGAGAACTTCAACTATCCCTTCATTTCAAAGAGCATAGGCGAATTCTGGAGAAGATGGCATATGTCGCTTGGAAGCTGGTTCCGTGACTACGTTTACATTCCTCTTGGCGGTAACAGAGTTTCTATTCCGCGTTGGATGTTCAATACCGCTGTCGTATGGTTCCTTACAGGCTTCTGGCACGGTGCTGACTGGACATTTATCCTTTGGGGCGTTTATTTCGCTATCTTCCTCGTGCTCGAGAAGTTCTGGCTTAATAAGTTCTTCGCTAAAATTCCCAAGGTCTTCTCTCACATATACGTATGCGTGCTTATTGTTATCAGCTTCGTTCTCTTCAGCGCCAACGGACTCAGCGGTGCTATTGAGGATATAGGCAGTATGTTCGGCGCAGGCGGTCTGCCCTTCTGGACTGCGGAGACAGGCTACTATCTCGCAGGCTATGCGGTTGTGCTCATCGTTGCTATCATCGGCTCTACTCCTCTTATCAAAACCGCCGTTCTCAAGCTTAAGGAAAACGAGCGCATCAATAAGATAATCAATATTCTTGAGCCTATCTTCGTCGTAGTTATGCTTCTCATCGTAACCGCATACTTCGTTGACGGCTCGTTCAGCCCATTCCTCTACTTCAGATTCTAATTGACACGAAAGGAGATATAAAATGAATAATCAAACAAAAAATATCGTTGTGACGTTAACATACATCACCTTTATGTTAATCTTCGTGTCTATGTGTACGATTTCATTCTTCAATCAGAAGGAAACCTCCGAGAGTGAGCGCCGTCCGCTCGCGCAGTTCCCCACAGAGATAACCTGGGAGGGAATTCTCGACAAGTCTGTTATCGAGGACTTCGAGGACTATACCGTTGACCAGTTCCCGCTTCGTGAGTTCTTCCGTTCGCTCAAGGCAAGATTCCACCTCAACGTTCTCTGCCTCAAGGAGAACAACGGAATGACAGAGGTTGACGGTTACATCGCTAAGATTGAGCCCGATTTCACCGACGGTCTTATAGATTATTCGGTTGGCAGACTTGAATATATTTACAACAAGTATCTCAAGGATAACGGCGGCGATAAGTTCGTTTCTATCGTTCCCGATAAGAATTACTTCCTCGGCAGAGATTACGGCTATCCCGCACCCGATTACGCAGGACTCGTGAACACTATCAAGGAAAGACTGCCCGGTGCAGAATACGTTGATATATTCGAATGCCTCGAGCTTTCGGACTACTACCGTACCGATACTCACTGGAGTCAGGACAAAATTGACGAGGTTGTAGATAAGCTCGCGGCAGAGCTTGGTATTGCCGATAGACTCTCGGGCGAGTACACCGAAAATAAGCTTGAGGGCTTCAAGGGTGTTTACTACCTGCAAAGCGCGCTTTATCCCAAGCCTGATACACTCGTTTATCTCACCAACAAGGTGCTTGACGAATGCACTGTATACGACTATGAAACAGGAAAAACCGGAAAGATATACGACCTCGAGCAGTTCGAGAGCAACGACGGCTACAACACCTTCCTCTCCGGCACAAAGGCTCTGCTTCGTATAGATAACCCCAACGCAACAACCGACGAGGAGCTTATCATATTCCGTGACTCCTTCGGCTCGAGCCTTGCTCCCCTGCTTGCAGAGGGCTACAAGAGCATCTACGTTGTGGATATCCGCTACGTAATGCCCGATCTTCTTGGAATGGAGAAGATGGGAACAAGACCCAATCCTTATTATATCGACTTCGAGGGCAAGGACGTGCTCTTTATGTACAGCGCGCTTGTACTTAACCAGAAGGCATTCAAGTAATAAATGGGTTGCTTTATTTAGGCATAACCGAACGAAAAAAAGGCAGGGGCACAAATTACAATATGCCTCTGCCTAAAATTTAGAGAAAATCAAGGTCAAAACCTACGGTTTTCTCTTTTTTTATTTGAGTTTTTCGTTCTATCTCCGTTTGCTCGCTCGACGTATGTATATACGCCTCACACTCGCAAACAAAGATTTCTGCTCTAAATCAAGCTAACCCCAAAAGGTAAGTTTTTAATTATTATATTTTCTATCAAAGGTATTTACAAATTTGCGAAAATGTGATATAATACACTCGCTACACAAAATTTAATTAACAAGCTGCTCTAGAGCTCTCTATTTTTTTATAGAGGGTTTTTATTCCTATGCTTTGTTACGCCATTTGGCGTCAAGAATGAATTTGGCAAAAATGCAAATTCCACTTGACGCCAAAGTGACGGAATAAACTTTCTCGCTGCTTGTTAAGTTTTGTGTAGCAACAATCGGAGTTTGCGTTTTTCGGTGCGGCAGCTTCGGTTGTCGCACTTTTTATTTTTGCAGCACTCACCGATAGGGGAGGAAAAATGAGCGATTACAGTAAAAACGCAAAGCAAAACGAGGAGCTTGAGCTTTTTAAGCGCGCGATAGAAGAAGGCTTGGAATTGAAAATCAGCAAAATTGAAGAAGAAATCGAGTCGGATGAGCCTGTGCCTGTAAGCAGAGAGCACAAAATTAAAATGAACCGCATCTTCCGCGAGTGTGTCGGCGGCTCGTTCCTGCCCTTCCCGGAAGAGAATACTAACTAAAAAGGGTGCAGTAACCTGCACCTTTTAGGTTATGACAAAATCAAGCTGACTGTTCCTTCAGAGCAGAAATCGGTGTTCTGACGTCGAAGCTGTAGTTACCTACAGCGAGAACCGAAGAACGACGATAAAAATAGAGAGTGTGGTTTCCCTCACTCTCTATTTTGTTTATGCCTGAAGGAATTAGCCCGCAGGGATAAGATCTGACGGCTTCAGTCAAGACAGAAATCGCATTTTTGCCACGAAGCTGTATTTACATACTGCGAGTGGTAAATTTGCGATAAAAAAGGGCACAGAATACTGTGCCCTTTTTGGTTATGCTTGAATCAAGCCGTCAGAATTATCCCTGGATCATCTTTGCGATCTCTGCGCCGTAATCCTCTTCTCTCTTCTGAATGCCCTCGCCCTTGTCGAAACGAACGTAGCCGGTAACCTTGATGGAACCGCCAAGCTCCTTAGCAACGGACTCAACATACTTGGAAACGCTCATGGAGTCGTCCTTAACGTATGCCTGCTCAAGAAGACAGTTGTTCTCATAGAACTTGCCAAGTCTACCCTTAACGATGTTAGCAAGGATATTGTCAGGCTTGTTTGCCATCTTGGGATCTTCCTTCATCTGCTTGATGAGGATAGCCTCCTCCTCTGCAAGAACATCAGCAGGAACGGACTCCTTGTTGAGATACTTAACTTCCATAGCAGCGGTCTGAAGAGCAACGTTCTTTGCGCACTCTGCGAAGCCGTCCTTATCAGCAACGTCGGTATCGAAGGAAACGATAACGCCGGTTGCACCCATACCGTGAATGTAAGAGGAAACAACGCCCTCTACGATCTCGAAACGACGAATGGAAAGCTTCTCACCGATCTTGTAGATCTGCTCGGAGAGAGCATCGGAAACCTTGCCGCCGGAAACAAAATCAGATGCAAGAAGTGCATCAACGTCTGCGGGCTTGTTTGCGATAATGGTCTTAAGAATTTCCTTAACGAACTCCTTGAAGGTTGCGTTCTTAGCAACGAAGTCGGTCTCGGAGTTAACCTCAACGATAGCGGTTACGTTATCGATGGTCATAATATCTACGATACCCTCTGCTGCGATACGGTCAGCCTTCTTTGCGGTTGCTGCCATACCCTTCTCACGAAGGTACTTTACTGCTGCCTCGAAATCGCCGTCGGACTCAACGAGAGCCTTCTTGCAATCCATCATACCACAGCCGGTCTGCTTTCTGAGCTCGGCAACGTCTTTAGCGGTAAATGCCATTTTTATTTTCTCCTTTAGCTTTTTTGTAGAAAATGATTATGCCTCAACAGACTCTTCTGCTGTAGCCTCTTCAGCGGCCTCAACCTGAACGCCGCCGTGTGCCTCGATAACTGCGTTAGCAAGTGCGCCAGCGATAAGCTTGATAGCGCGGATTGCGTCATCGTTACCGGGAATGATGCAGTCTGCATCGTCG
>JAGBGE010000020.1 GCA_017936125.1 Clostridia bacterium | reverse complement strand
TACTATAAGAATAGAAAATCTGCAAATGTGCAAAAAAAGAAAAATACGAGAAACACCGAAATGTTCTCGTATTTTTCTTAGCCTTCGCAATGCTCGTAGTTCTTAATTCTCAGAAACTGTCCTTAAGAAGCCACCGCATTGTCTTGTCGATTTTTTAATAAGGAGCTTCTATGTCGAATATTATTGAAATACACGATTTTACAGCACCCGAGCTTGACGTTTTCGTCAGGCTCACGGGAGCGCAGCTGCGAAATAAGCTGGAGCCCGAAAAGGCGATATTTATCGCCGAGAGCCCGACGGTAATCGAGGTCGCGCTGAATGCAGGCTGTGAGCCTATCGCTCTGCTCACCGACAAGCGACTGATTAACGGCGCGGTGGCAAGCATAATGGAGAGATGCGGTGATATACCGATTTATATAGCCGAGCGCGAGGTGCTGACCGAGATGACCGGCTTCGAGCTGACTCGTGGCGCACTCTGCGCTATGAGGCGTCCTGCTCTCCCCTCGGTAGAGGAGCTGGTGCGTGGGGCAAGACGAATCGCGGTGCTCGAGGGTGTGGCAGACTCGACTAATATCGGCGCGCTCTTTCGCTCTGCGGCGGCGCTCGGAATCGACGCGGTGCTGGTGACTCCCACCTGCTGCGACCCGCTATGCAGGAGAGCAGTAAGAGTGAGTATGGGTACGGTGCTTCAGGTGCCGTGGACGAGAATCGGTGACTCGCCTGCCGACTGGCCGCATCCGTCGATGGAGAGGCTATCCGCACTCGGCTTCAAGACGGTGGCTATGGCGCTGACCGACGAGTCGGTGAGCATAGACGATGAGAGGCTGATGCGAGAGGAAAAGCTCGCCATAATACTCGGCACCGAGGGCGACGGACTCGCCAAGAGGACTATCGCAGACTGCGACTACACGGCGAAAATCCCTATGTCACACGGCGTTGACTCGCTCAACGTTGCGGCAGCAGGTGCGGTAGCCTTATGGCAGTTGACCAGATAATCTATTCGTGAACTCAAAATGATAATGTAGGTCGGGGGCTTGCTCCCACCCTACGATATTAAAAAAAGCTCTGCCAAAAGCAGAGCTTTTTTTGTATTTTGTAAAACGTTTAAGATTTTTTCATCAAGCGAATGAAGAACTCCACCGTCTTTGAGATAGTCGCAACGGGAATCTTCTCGTTGTTGCCGTGGATAGAGGCGCGCTCCTCGCCGGACATCGACATTGCAGAGAAGCGGTATACCTTATCGGAAATTTCGCCCCAATGGCGAGAGTCCGAGCAGGCTACCATCAGGTAGGGCGAAACGATAACGCCTGTCCAGGTTTCCGCAACCGTGGAGCGCACACGCTCGTATGCCTCGCAGGCGGTGTCCGAGATAACCGATGGGTTGTTGCCGCCTATGACGTTGACCTCAATTTTCTCGTCGTTCACCTTTTTCTTAATGCGCGCGACAACGGAGTCGACGGTATCGCCCGGAAGAATACGGTGGTTAGACACCATTCTCGCAACGGGCGGAATAACGTTCATACCCTTCGAGCCCTCCATCTGCGTGAAGGCGGTGGTGGTACGGACTAACGCGTTAATCTCGCCGCCAGAAAGCTTGGCAAAAAGATTAAGCGCGGGGCTAAAGCACCAGAGGTTAGCGAAAATCATTCTGTAAAGGAAGGTCGAGTGTCTGCCGGCGATATTAAAGAGCATCTTCGCAGGCCTCGTCACTCTGAACTTGAAGGGGCTGTTCTCTACTCTCACGCAGGCAGCGGAAAGTCTGCCGACGGGAGTATGAGGCGCGGGAGATGAGGCGTGACCGCCGCCGCCCTTTACGGTATATTCAATATTGAGCATACCCTTCTCTGCTATGCCGATAAGAGCGATAGGCTGCTTCACACCCGGGAAAACGTTGTCGGCTACCGCGCCGCCCTCGTCGATTACCATACCCGGCTTAATACCGCGCTCCTTGAAGAGCGCAACTATATCGGATGCGCCGTGACCGTTGATTTCCTCGTCACCGCCGAATGCGAAATAAATATCGTTCAGCGGAACGAAGCCCTCTGCAATAAGAGCCTCTGCCGCCTGCATAATTCCGTTGAGAGTACCCTTGGTATCAAGCGTGCCGCGTCCCCAGAGAACACCGTTCTCGACGATGCCCTCGAACGCAGGCTTCTCCCAATTTTCCTCCTCTACGCTAACGACGTCGTAGTGCGACATAAAGACGGTGGGAGCGTCGGAATGCTTGCCCTCCCACTTATAGAGAAGCGCGCGGTCACCGACCTTTTCAAACTTACATTTCTTGTGAATCAAAGGGAAAAGCTCGGGCAGAAGTGCCTCAAACCTCTCGAACTGTGACTCATCCTCAAGGCTCTTATCTCTATCGGAGACAGTGCGGCACTTGATCATCTCGGCGAGGTCGCCCGTCGCCTTTTCGCCGTTGACGATAACGGGAGAGAGAATTTGTTCAACCTGCTTTCGCGGTACGAAAAGCAGCGTGCGAATTAAAATGATAGCAATTAAGGCGGCTAACAGAATTCCTATTGCCGACAGTACATATATCCACATATTAAATCAAGCCTTTCTTATAAAGAATTCTCGAGACGATAATCGTGAAAATAACGCCAACGGGAACCATAATTCCCACCATTCCCGAGTCGAGTGCGGGAACGAATACGAAGAGTATGAGCATAAGCGCTACGGGTGCGATGGCAAGCTTCCAATTCTTAGAGATAAGCGCTACGCCAAGTGCGCCGAAGAGCGCGGGGAGCATCTGGTCGAAGGCAGGCTTTAATACAGGCGACTCGAGTATCGGCTGAAGCGGTACGATAAGCAGCACACCGATAGCGATAATAGCCGTAGTCACGATAGAGGAAACCGCGATGGAGATGGTCGAAATAATCTCGCCCTCCTCGCTCTTGGCGTCAACCTTGGCATTCTCGAGCGCGTTGATAGCGCAAGGAAGCTTGAGGTTAGAGATGTTACCCGTCACGAAGGAGAGGTAGGAGCCGCCTGCGCCAAGCATGGGAATGTAGGTGATAACCTCAACCACGCCAACCGCCCAGTACATAGGCGCTGTCGCAAGAAGTCCGAGTCCGACGCCTCGCCAATCGGGCGACTCACCGAAGATGAGCGCTACTGCCACGGGGAACATAAGCATAAGTATCATCATTGATATGTTCCATATTCTGCCGTCGCGGTGAACGCTGTCCATATATGTCAAATTCTTATTATTCTTCATATCACACCTCCATACCAAGCCATGCGGTGACGGGGATAGCAACAGCCATACCGATTATCATGCATATGGGAAGCGCATAGTCGTTAACCCACTTCCATTTAAGCTTGTTGATAAGCAGACCGCAGATGCACATACAAAGCGCGCTGACCACCATTACAACTACGGGAATAAGTCCCGAGGTGGCGGTATATTCTACGGTTTCCTTCAATCCTGTGTACTGATTAGTAACCTCGACTAATCTCGCATTCTCGCTCCAAAGACGGCTGACGTCGCAGAACACGAAGCCAACGAATGCCGAAATCATACCGATAAAGAGCGAGTTCTGAAGAATGTCGCTCCACTTCTTGTCCTTGTTCTCAAATGTCATAAGACCGCTCTGATACTTCTTCGCAATAGCGGGAACGAGCCAGATACCGACCATAATAGAAATGGTCATAACTATTGATATAGTAAGATACTGACTTGCGTTCATATTGCCTGCGAGGGCGGCGAGAGTCGTGTCCATACCGCTGGCGGCGTTGGCTGCGGCTATTGCCTCGTATGAGAGCGAGCCGACTACCGAAAGCCTGAGCCAGGGGAGCGCGATTCCCAGCGACTGCGAAAGCGAGATAACCGTGATAACTATCGCTATCGCGGGAGCTACCGTGAAGATAGCGGCAGTGATTACGGTCTTTCTGATAAGCGCGGAGTCCATTTTAATCTCTTTGGCGCGCTTAACCGATTTCAAAAGGAAATACACCGACTGTCCAAGCACTGCGGCGATAATTATGCCGACGAGCACGAACAGTATCGGATGGTTTACACTGAATTCCATACATCTTCTCCTTATCTGTGGAATAATTTTTTAGTCTGATATTTAGGCTCGCAGGAAAGATTCACGCCAAGCTTGCGGAAGGTTGCCGTATCTGCCTGCGAGAGAATTACCGTAGAGTGAGCCTCTCCGTATCTGATTCTCGGCAGAGCCTCGAGCGCTCTGCGCGAGCAGGGATTGTTTACCGCGGAAACCGAGAGAGCAATCAACACCTCATCAATATGCAAACGGGGGTTGTGGTTGCCGAGATTCTGCGTCTTGAGCTTCTGTATAGGCTCGAGTATCTCCGAGGAAATAACGTCTATTTCCTTGTCAATGCCCGAAAGCAGCTTCAGAGCGTTCAGCACCGCCGCGCTGGCAGCGCCGAGAAGCGACGAGGTCTTGCCCGTCACTATTCTGCCATCGTCAAGCTCTATCGCTACGGCAGGCGCGCCCGTTTCCTCTTCTCTCTTAAGCGCCGTCGCAACACACCTGCGGTCAACCTCGGGAACGCAGGAGAGCTTCTGCATCAGCATCTCGATTTTCTGCACCTCTACCTCGTTGTCACAGCCCTTTCTCCTATCGCAAAGGGCTGAGTAATACCGTCTTATCGTCTCCTGCTTCGCTGCGTCGCAGACGGCATCGTCGTCGTAAATGCAGAAGCCTGCCATATTAACGCCCATATCTGTCGGTGACTTATACGGACACTCACCGAGAATCCCCTTTAGCATCGAGCGAAGCACCGGGAACACCTCAACGTCACGGTTGTAATTGACGGTGGTCTGACCGTATGCCTCGAGGTGGAAGGGGTCGAGCATATTGACGTCGTTTAAGTCAGCGGTCGCTGCCTCGTAGGCAATGTTCACAGGGTGGCTGAGTGGGAGATTCCATACGGGGAAGGTCTCGAACTTCGCATATCCCGACTTCCTGCCCATCTTGCTCTCGTGGTATATCTGCGAGAGGCAGGTAGCCATCTTGCCCGAGCCTGGGCCGGGAGCAGTTACGACTACCAACGAGCGCGTGGTCTCGGCATATTCGTTCCTGCCGTAGCCGTTCTCGGATACGATAAGCGGAATGTTGTGCGGATAGCCGTCTATCTCATAGTGCTTGTACACCTTGATGCCGAGCTTTTCAAGCTTTTTCTTGAAGGCGTCTGCCGTCGGATTATCCTTGTATCTCGTCATAACGACCGAGCCAACGTAAAGTCCGTAGCCGCGGAATGCGTCTATATGGCGCAAAACGTCGACGTCGTAGGTTATACCGAGGTCGCCTCTGACCTTGTTTTTCTCGATATCCTCCGTGTTTATGGTTACTATAATCTCAGCCTCGTCACGAAGCTCAATAAGCATCTTAATCTTACTGTCGGGAGAGAACCCCGGAAGGACTCTTGATGCGTGAAAGTCGTCGAAAATCTTGCCTCCGAATTCGAGATAAAGTCGCTCGCCGAAAAGCGAGATGCGCTCCTTGATTTTCTGCGACTGTAGCTTTAAGTATTTGTCGTTATCAAAGCCCTCTTTGAACATTGCTATCACACCCTTTCACTGTGCTGTTTCGTCGAAAAATAATAATTCAACATTATATATTATAGCACAAGGCTTTCTCTTTTTCAACATTTTTTAGCTTAAATGGAGTTAGAAAAAAAGAGTGCTTTTTTGTCTATTGTTCATAAATATTTATAAAAAGTATTGTATTTATGCGCTTGTAATGGTAAAATAAAGAAAGATGAATAAAATTTTTGAGGTTTTATAATGAAAAAAGAAATATTCCCGACGCTCATAACCCCATATCTCTCCGAGATGGACGCAAGGATGCCTTGGAATGAATATCCCCGTCCCTCTATGGTGCGTGATTCCTTCCTCTGCCTTAACGGCGCGTGGGATTTTGCGGTCTGCAAGGGCGATAAAATCCCCGAATATAAAGAAAAAATTCTCGTTCCCTTCCCTCCCGAGAGCCTGATTTCAGGCATTCAGGCGGAGATTCCCGCAGGCAGCGTTATGCATTACAGACGCAGCTTTTCGATTCCCGAGGGCTTCAATAAGGGGCGACTGATTTTGCACTTCGGCGCAGTGGACACGATTTGTGACGCATACCTTAACGGTAAGCATATTCTGCGCCACGAGGGCGGTTATCTCCCCTTCTCTGCCGACGTCAGCGAGGTCATCGTTGACGGCGAGAACGAGCTGTACCTTAGGGTTATCGACAATCTCTCCGAGCTTTACCCCTATGGCAAGCAAAAGCGAGACAGAGGCGGAATGTGGTACACCCCGACGAGTGGCATATGGCAGACGGTGTGGCTCGAGAGCGTGCCGAACGGTTATATTGAAGGGCTGAGGATTACTCCCTCGGCAACCGAGGTGAAAATTGAGGTTATCGGCGGTGATAGCGAGAAAAAGCTCACGCTGCTCGATAGCGGTGAGGTCTTTGAATTCTCGGGCGATGAGATAGCTCTTACGCCGAAGGAAATCAAGCTCTGGACTCCCGAAAGTCCTTATCTTTACAGATTCTCGCTTGAGTCGGGAGATGACAGAGTCGAGAGCTACTTTGCGCTCCGTGAGATTACCACAGGCGTGGTGAACGGAATTCCGAGGCTGCTCCTCAACGGCAAGCCCTACCTCTTCAACGGTCTGCTCGACCAAGGCTACTTCCCCGACGGCAATCTCCTTCCCGCGACCTCGCGAGGCTACGAGGACGATATTCTGACGGCAAAAAAGCTCGGCTTCAATATGCTGCGCAAGCATATCAAGATTGAGCCCGAGATATTCTATCATCTCTGCGACAAGCTCGGTATGGTGGTATTTCAGGATATGGTCAACAATTCGGGATATTCCTACATCTTTGACACCGTTCTTCCGACTATCGGTATGAAGCGCTTCCCCGATAAGCTTCTGCACCCAAACAAGCGCTCGAGAGCGATTTTTGAGCAGCACACCTACGATATTTTCGAGCACCTATACAACTTTCCCTCGATACTTTATTACACCATATTCAACGAGGGCTGGGGTCAGTTCCGCGCCGACGAGATGTACGAGAAGGTTAAGCGAGTCGAGTCGACGAGAATTATTGATACCACGTCGGGCTGGTTCGTCAGGTCGAAGAGCGACGTTGACTCGCGTCACGTTTATTTCAAGCCGGTTAAGGTTGAAAAAGTGCCCGAGAGACCTCTCGTCATCAGCGAGTTTGGCGGTTATTCTTACCGCGTAGACGGTCACCTTTTCGGCTCTAACAACTACGGCTACAGTATTTTTGAGAGTCAAAAGGACTTCGAGGACGCATTCCTCGGACTCTATTCCGACGAGATTGAGCCGCTTATTGAAAAGGGCGTATGCGCTCTTGTCTATACGCAGATTTCTGACGTTGAGGACGAAACGAACGGTCTTATCACCTACGACCGCAGATGCGTGAAACTCGACGTGGACAGAACTAACACAGTTATGCAAAGACTGTATAATATAATAAATAGGTAAAAACAAAAACCGCTTTTCGTTGTGAAAAGCGGTTTTTTATTCCTGCGGACACCGTTTAGTATCCGCAGGATATTTAATTTTTACTTGTGCTGCTCTGCATGGCCACCGGCAAGGGTGATCATCTTTACAGCCTGGAGTGAGAATTTATCAGCCACGATTTCGAGCTGCTTGGTCATAATACCACGCGCGAGAATCTTAACTCTTCCTGTGTTCTTGGGAAGGAGCTTCTTCGCCTTGAGATCGTCAAGTGTTACCTTGTCGCCATTCTCATAGTGCTCGCAGATCGTATCGAGGTTGATTGCTCCGAGCTTTCCGGTTCTCTCGGATGCGGGAGTGTCGTCATCATCATCCTCGATGATTTCGATAAGTGTCTCTGCCTCCTCGTCGGTGATAAGCTCGTCGGCGTGCTCCGCATCGGTGAAGATGGGCGCATGCTCAGGCTCCTCAACAGGCTCCTCAGCAGGTTCCTCGACGGGTTCCTCGGCAGGTTCCTCGGCAGGTTCCTCGGCAGGTTCCTCGGCAGGTTCCTCGGCAGGTTCCTCAACAGGCTCCTCAGGAACGGGGATTGCCTCGGGCTCGACGTCAACCGTCTCAGACTCGCTACCGTCGATAATCTCAACGTCAGCATCTGCGACTATAACAGTTTCCTTCTCGGGAGCAGGCGCTTCGGTATAGCTTGACACGGGTGCGGGAGCGTACGTAGCAGGAGCTTCGCTGGTGGCGGGAGCTTCTTCTTTTCTTCCCGAAATGTCAATCATAGGAGCGACGCGAATATCATTTCCTTCGCTTGCATTCTGCTCACCGGCTGTCTGGTCATTGTTCTCAGACGTTGCATTGTAGGTTGCCATCTGAGCTCTTCCCTCCGGAGTAGCAGGAAGCACGAACGGATTGGAATTAGATGCAGTAGGAACTCCGCTTGCGGATCTCGAAGGCATAGTAGGAATCATAGGAATCTCGTGTGACATAGTTCCACTCTTCGAGGGGATTGCGGATACCTTGTTAACGGTGTAATTGGTGTCGTCCTGCTGATAGTTTTCCTTGATTTCAATCTCGTAAACCATCTCGGTGGGATCAAGATCATAGAGAGGTGTAGTTTCTACAGCCTCGCTGATATAAATTTCAGCAGGTACTCTTCTGCTTTCATGCTCTGCGGACTCGTCAATCGAGGTCATCTCAACAAACGAGAGCGATTCGATGCTGTCGTCCATAGGAGTGGTTTCAACAGTGCCGTCAATCACGGTCAAGCTTTCATATTCCTCCGCAACGTCGAAGAGGTTCTGTGCCACGGGCGCATCAATCGGTGTTTCGTCGATGCTGTGATAATCGTCAGAATCCTGCATAACAGTTGCCTTTCCGGCGTCTTCAAGCACGAAGCTTACTACAGGTGCAGTCTCTACGTTAGGCTTAGCCGCGCTTGCGTAAGGATTAGCTTCGCTGACGATTTCGTCATTCATTGCGCTTGTAGAAGCAGCATTTTCAAGAACGAATCCGGTTGCAGGATCGGTCTCTACGTTCGCCTTTGCAGCGCTTGCGTAAGAATTAGCTTCGCTAACAATTTCGTCATTCATTGCGCTGGTCGCAACGGTGTTCTCAAGCACGAATCCGGTTACAGGATCGGTCTCTACATTAGACTTAGCCGCACTTGCGTAAGGACTAGACTCACTAACGATTTCGTCATTCATTGCGCTTGTAGCAACAGCATTTTCAAGCACAAATCCGGTTACAGGATCGGTCTCTACGTTAGACTTAGCCGCACTTGCGTAAGGATTAGACTCGCTGACGATTTCGTCATTCATTGCGCTGGTTGCAACGGTGTTCTCAAGAACAAATCCGGTTACAGGATCAGTCTCTACGTTAGCCTTTGCAGCGCTTGCATAAGGATTGGACTCAGAAACTATTTCATCATTCATAGCGCTGGTTGCAACAGAATTTTCAAGAACGAATCCGGTTACAGGATCAGTCT
>JAGBGE010000019.1 GCA_017936125.1 Clostridia bacterium | reverse complement strand
GGCTACCCCGTAGTTCTTCGCCCTGCGTTCACCCTTGGCGGCACCGGCGGCGGCTTTGCCTATGACGAGGCGGAGCTTCGCGAGCTTGCGGTAGGCGCGCTTGCGGCATCTCCCGTAAGCCAGGTTCTCGTAGAAAAGAGCGTTAAGGGCTACAAGGAAATCGAGTTTGAGGTTATGCGTGACTCGGCAGATAACGCTATCACGATATGCGGTATGGAGAATATCGACCCCGTTGGCGTTCACACCGGTGACAGTATGGTTGTAGCACCCATTATGACTCTCTCCAAAGAGGATGAGAAAATGCTCAACGATTCTGCTATCAAGCTTATCAGAGAGCTGAAAATTGAGGGCGGATGTAACGTTCAGTTTGCATTAAACCCCAATTCCTCGGAATATTACCTCATAGAAGTTAATCCCAGAGTGTCGAGAAGCTCGGCGCTCGCGTCCAAGGCATCGGGCTATCCTATCGCAAGAGTTACCGCGAAAATCGCGCTCGGTATGACTCTTGACGAGATTGAGGTTGCGGGTACTAAGGCGTCATTCGAGCCTCGCCTTGATTACATCGTAGCAAAGTTCCCGAGATTCCCCTTCGATAAGTTCACCACTGTTTCCAACAAGCTTGGCACTCAGATGAAGGCGACGGGTGAATCTATGGGTATCGGCTCGAATCTTGAGGAATGTATTCTCAAGTCGGTGCGCTCGCTCGAAATCGGCGTTTGCCACCTTCATATGACGAAATTTGACGAGAGAAGCGACAAAGAGATTCTCGATTATATAAATGATTTCCACGACGACAACGCCTTTGCGATAGCGGAGCTTATGCGCAGAGGTCACGGAGTGGAGGAAATTGCGGCTATTACCAAAATTACACCCTTCTTCCTTGAGTCCTTCAAGAAAATTACCGATATGGAAGCGGCACTTAAGTCAAACAAGGGCGACGCAGGTCTTCTTCGTGCGGCGAAGGAAATCGGCTTTGCCGACAAGTATATCGCAAAGCTCTGGGGTGTCAGCGAGCTTGAAATATACAACACCAGAAAGGCAAACGGCATAATTCCCGCATTCCGTATGGTTGATACCGCCCACGTTGGCGCGTATACTCCCTACTTCTATTCTTCCTACACAGGCGAGGGCGAGTCGCGCCTTACCGATAAGAAGAAAATTGTCGTTCTCGGCGCAGGTCCTATCCGTATAGGTCAGGGCGTAGAGTTCGACTACTCCACCGTTCACGCGGTAAATACTATCAGAAACTGCGGCTACGAGGCTATTATCATAAACAATAACCCCGAGACCGTTTCCACGGACTATACCACCTCGGACAAGCTCTATTTCGAGCCTCTCACCACCGAGGACGTTATGAACGTAATAGATTATGAAAATCCCGACGGCGTTATCGCCTCTCTCGGCGGTCAGACGGCTATTAACCTTGCAGAGCCTCTCTTTGAGCGTGGTGTAAAGATTATAGGTACAGACTGCGCGGCTATTGAGCGCGCGGAAAACCGTGACAGCTTTGAGAAGATACTTTCCTCTCTTGGTATTCCTCAGCCCAAGGGTCATGCAGTCACCAAAATTGAGGACGGTGTAAGGGTTGCGGAGGAGATTGGCTACCCGGTGCTCGTTCGTCCCTCGTTCGTGCTTGGCGGACGTGCTATGCAGCTCGTCGGTAACGAAAAGCAGCTTCGCCACTATCTCAAGACCGCGGTTGAAATTGACGAGGACAGACCTGTTCTCGTAGACCACTACATTCAGGGCAAGGAGGTCGAGGTTGACGCTATCTGCGACGGTCAGGACGTGTTCGTTGCCGGAATTATGGAGCTCGTTGAGCGTACAGGCGTTCACTCGGGCGACAGTATTTCGATTTATCCCGCGTTCTCGATTTCGGACAAGGTAAAGGGCAAGATTCTCACCTACTCGAAGAAGCTCGGCCTTGCGATTGGCATTATCGGTCTATTCAACATTCAGTTTATCGTTGACGACAACGAGGACGTATATATTATCGAGGTAAACCCCCGTTCCTCGCGTACCGTTCCCTTCCTCTCGAAGTCCACAGGCTACAGCCTTGCGGATATCGCTACCGAGGTTATTCTCGGCAAGAGCTTAAAGGAGCTTGGCATCTTCACTATCTACCCCGAGGAGAAGAAGAGATGGTACTGCAAGGTTCCCGTATTCTCGCACAGAAAGATTAACGGCGTTGACGCATATCTTTCTCCCGAAATGAAGTCCACGGGTGAGGCAATCGGCTATGACGACGACCTTTACAGAGCATTCTATAAGGCGCTTCAGGCGTCGGGAATGAACGTACAGAATTACGGTACCGTTCTCGCAACTATTGCTGACAAGGATAAGGAGGAGGCGCTTCCGCTTATCCGCCGCTTCTACAATCTTGGCTTTAATATTGAAGCAACCAGAGGTACGGCTACGTTCTTAAAGGAGCACGGCATCAGAACGAGAATTAAGGGTAAGATTTCCGAGGGCACCAGTGATATTCCCAATTCTATGCGTCAGGGACATATCGCCTACGTTATCAACACGAGCGACGTAGGCTCGTCGGATCAGACTATGGACGGCTACGAGATCAGACGTCTCGCGGTTGAAACCAACACTACACTCTTCACCTCTCTCGATACGGTAAGAGTGCTTCTCGACGTGCTTGAGGATATTACTATAACCATTTCTACAATAGACAGCTAAGAGGAAAATATGAAGGATTCGATATTTACGGTAATCTCTAACGAGAAAATCGCAAAAAACACCTACGAATGCGTCCTTGAGGGCGATACCTCGCATATTACCGCCCCGGGACAGTTCGTTAATATAAAGCTAGACGGCTTTTATCTGCGCCGTCCTATCTCGGTGTGCGACGTAGAGGGTGATAGGCTCACCATTATCTACAAGGTAGTAGGAGATGGCACCGAGAAAATGAGCAGGGCAGAGTCGGGCGAAAAATGGCTTACTCTCACAGGTCTTGGCAACGGCTACAACCTTACCAAATCGGGTGATACTCCGCTTCTTATAGGTGGCGGCGCGGGCGTTCCGCCTATGTATCTCCTTTGCCGCGAGCTTATCAAGGCGGGCAAGAAGCCTACCGTTATCCTCGGCTTTAATACGAAGGACGAGGTATTCTATAAGAGTGAGTTCGAGGCACTCGGTGCGCGCGTTCTAGTCACGACGGTTGATGGCAGTATGGGTATCAAGGGCTTCGTTACCGACGCTATGCGCGGACTCTCATACAGTTATTTTTACACCTGCGGTCCCGAGCCTATGCTGAAGGCGATTTATAATGCAAGCGAAAGTGACGGACAGTTCTCCTTTGAGGAGCGTATGGGCTGCGGCTTCGGCGCTTGTATGGGCTGCACCTGCAAGACTAAATACGGCAATAAGCGTATCTGCCGTGACGGTCCCGTGCTGGAAAAGGAGGAGATAGTGTGGTGAATACAAAAGTAAATTTATGCGGAATCGAGCTCGATAATCCCATAATCCCCGCCTCGGGCACCTTCGGCTTTGGCTATGAGTTTGCCGAGCTTTACGACATCAATATGCTCGGTACGTTTTCATTTAAGGGAACTACGCTTGACGCTCGCTTTGGCAATCCCACTCCGAGAATTGCCGAGGTGACTGGCGGTATGCTAAATGCTGTCGGACTCCAGAACCCCGGAGTTGACAGAGTTATCAGCGAGGAGCTTCCAAAGCTCCGTCGGGTATTCAACAAGCCTGTTATGGCAAACGTTTCGGGCTTCTCGCTCTACGAGTACGTTGAAACGGTGAAAAGACTTGACACCCAGGGTGACATTGGTTGGTTTGAGGTAAATATCTCCTGTCCCAACGTTCACGGCGGCGGAATGAGCTTCGGCACCTCGCCCGAGATGGCAGAGGAGGTCACTCGCGCGGTGCGTGAAGTGACAAAGAAGCCGATTATAATCAAGCTCTCGCCCAACGTGACCGACATCGTGTCAATCGCCAAGGCGTGCGAGGCGGGCGGCGCAGACGGTGTCAGTCTTATCAACACGCTTATGGGTATGAGAATTGACCTCAAAAAGCGAGCGCCTGTAATTGCTAATAAGACGGGCGGCTTCTCCGGCCCCGCGATCAAGCCGGTTGCAGTAAGAATGATATATCAGGTGTACGACGCTGTGAAAATTCCTATCGTAGGAATGGGCGGTGTCGCGACAGCGGAGGACGTTCTCGAGCTTATGCTTGCGGGCGCAACCGCCGTACAGGTCGGAGCAGAGAACCTTGTTAATCCTTATGCGTGCAGAGATATAATTCTCGATTTACCTCGCGCTATGGAAAAATACGGAATAAATAATTTAAGTGACATAATAGGAGGAGCGCACTGATGGGACGTGACGTAATTATCGCCTGTGATTTTGACAGCGCGGAAAAAACCTTTAATTTTCTTGATAAATTCACGGGCAAGAAGCCCTTTGTAAAAATCGGAATGGAGCTTTACTATGCCGAGGGACCCTCTATCGTAAAGGAAATCAAAAAGAGAGGTCACAAGATTTTCCTTGACCTCAAGCTTCACGATATTCCCAATACGGTTAAAAAGTCTATGGCTGTGCTTTCGCGCCTCGACGTTGATATGACCAATCTTCACGCGGCAGGCACCAAGCGTATGATGCAGGCGGCAATAGAGGGACTCACCCG
The DNA here is from genome assembly GCA_017936125.1 of Clostridia bacterium. Next base: position 49,047 of record JAGBGE010000019.1, on the reverse strand, counting down.
TCCCGACGGCACAAGACCTATGCTTATCGCCGTCACCCAGCTCACCTCTACCGACCAGGAGAGTATGGAGAACGACCTGCTTATAAAAGCACCTATCGACGAGGTAGTTATGCACTACGCATCCTGCGCTTCCGAGGCAGGACTTGACGGTGTCGTTTGCTCGCCTCTTGAGGCAGGTAAGGTGCACGACAGATGTGGCAAGAATTTCGTCACCGTAACCCCCGGCGTGCGATTTGCAGACGGTGATATCGGTGATCAGAAGAGAGTTATGACACCCGCCGAGGCGAAGAAGATAGGCTCTGATTACATCGTAGTCGGCAGACCTATTACCGCGGCAGAGGATCCTGTTGCAGCTTATGAAAGATGCGTTGCTGAATTTGTTGGTTAAGGAGAATAAAAATGGAAAGCTACAAGAGAGAATTTATACAGTTCCTTGAGAGCGCAGGCGTTCTCAAGTTTGGTGATTTCACCGCTAAAAGCGGCAGAAAAATACCCTATTTCATCAATGCGGGCGAAATCAAGACGGGCGAGCAGATAGCGAAGCTCGGTGAGTTCTACGCAAAGAGCTATCTTGAAAAGGTAGGCAATAAGAGATGCGTTCTCTACGGCCCCGCATACAAGGGTATCTCTATCGCGGTTTCCGCGTCTATCGGACTTGCCAAGTCGGGACTTGACGTGCCCTTCTTCTTCAACAGAAAGGAAGCTAAGGATCACGGCGAGGGCGGCGTTTTCGTCGGCTACGTTCCAAAGGAAAATGAGGAAATCGTAATCGTAGAGGACGTTATCACCGCAGGTACAGCTATCCGCGAGAGCATGGAAATACTCTCCTCGGTAAAGGGCGCTAAGGTTGCCGCAACCTTCGTTATGGTTGACCGTAAGGAAAAGGGCAAGGGCGAAAAGAGCGCTATGGCAGAGGTTGGCGAGGAGTTCGGCTTCCCCGTATACTCGGTTGTTGACGTTTACGACATTATAGAATATCTCTCCGAGGATGAGAAGAATTTTGAGAACGTAGAAAGAATTAAGAAATACCTTGAGGTTTATGGCGCAAAGGCGTAAAATAGCCGAAAATGTAAACTAAAGTTATAAAAGGAGATGTCAAAATGCGAAATCTTGTGAACATTCTTGACTTATCAATAAGGGAAATTAACGATCTGGTAATGACAGCTGAGGATATAATGGAGAATCCCGAGCTGTATTCAGAAAGCGCTCGCGGCAAGATACTCGGTACGCTCTTTTTCGAGCCGTCAACGAGAACGCGCCTTTCCTTCACCTCGGCTATGATGGGACTCGGCGGTCAGGTGCTGGGCTTTGACCAGGCGGGCAGCTCATCTGCCGCCAAGGGCGAGTCGCTTGCCGATACGATAAGAATGGTCAGCGCTTACGCTGATATTATCGCTATGCGTCATCCCAAGGAGGGCGCGCCAATCGTTGCGTCGAGAGTTGCTACCGTTCCGGTTATCAACGCGGGCGACGGCGGTCATTTTCACCCCACGCAGACGCTCACCGACCTTATCACTATTCACAAGAAGAAGGGTAGATTTGACAATCTTAATATAGGCATTTGCGGTGATCTCAAGTACGGAAGAACGGTGCATTCGCTTATTTCGGCTATGGCGAGATATGATAACGTCAGGTTCGTGCTTATCTCACCCGAGGAGCTGAGGCTTCCCGATTATGTGAAGGATGAATACCTCTTCAACGGCGGATGCGAGTACGTTGAGACCGAAAATCTTGAGCGCGCGATTCCCTCGCTTGACATTCTCTATATGACGAGAATTCAGGCAGAGCGCTTCGACTCTGTTGAGGAATACGAGAGATTAAAGGATTCTTATATTCTCACGAAAGACAAGCTCGTGACGGCGAAGGACGACCTCTCAATTATGCATCCTCTCCCCAGAGTGAATGAGATTGACGTCGACGTTGACGACGATCCGAGAGCAGATTACTTCGACCAGGCTATGTACGGCAGATACATAAGAATGGCGCTTATTCTTATGCTTCTTAAGACCGAGGGTGTTGACGACCGTCGCACAGAAGGCATCGAAACCAGAAGTCTTTTCTGCAAGAATCCGCACTGCATAACCCGTACCGAGCGAGGAGTGAAAAAGCTCTTCACCGAGGAGGGCAACTGTATTTATTGCGACCAATCGGCTGCCGATTGATTTTATAGGAGAAAAATCTGTGATAGTTGTAATAATTATATTGATCATATGCTTACTTCTGTGTTGCGGACTTTACATTCCTACTCAAATATACGATAGCACCGACAATACGAATATAGCAATCGTAGAAAATGATATTTCTTTAGAAAAGGCACTCTATCATCAGATAGTCGAGGGACTCAGCTCAAGCCATGACGGTGTGATAACTATAAATCTCGACGAATATGACGTCAACGAGATATTATACGCTATATCGGGTAATATGGACTGGGGACTCTTCAGCGTGAGAAGTATGTATATTGAGCCGACGGATGACGGATATATGCTTTTCGTACCTGTGCAAGTGCTTGGAATTGATAGCGTTATCAGCGGTGATATTAAGCTTTATGAGAGCGAGAAAACGATTTACGCTGAAATAGACAGCATCACTATGGGACGGCTGAATATTGATTCGGTTATTCTGTCTATGCTTGATATAAAGGGCTTCATAACAAATTCATTGGAGAAGTGTTATATCAGCTCTCGCTTTGATGGAAAGGCTCTCCATGCGGAGATTTCGAGAGCAGATCTTGGCAGGCTGATAGGAGATATAAATAAGGATGCCTCGTACGGTGGACTTGTGAATGCTATATACGGCGTAATGATGCTCGATACCGACTCGGTTTCTATTGATATTGAGGATCTTAGCGACTGCAATATAGTCGTTGATTTGTCGCACTTTGACACTTCTGTCAATGATGAATTTGCTTCGGTGAATGAATACACCGAGAATCTGCTTAACGAAAAGGTGATTGACTCGGCTCAGACGAATCTTATAGCAAAGTATTACGTGAACGGATACGGTCATCTCACCGATGACGAGAAGCAGACGGTAACCGATTTGCTTGGTGGTACGGTAGGAGTAAATGAGGTCGAGGCCCACGAGGGATTAGTGCAGAGAGACTCTATATCTCTTACCGACATTCTGCTTGATCAGTTCAAGATCAACGTGGATTCTCTTTCCCCAGGCTTCAAGATTTCCGACGATAATATTAACGCTATGCTCACGGGAACACCCTTTATCGCTACCGTTTGGCAGTATTCGAGCTACAGAACGAACGAGTGTGCATATATTATGCTACAATCTATGTACTGCCATGTTGGAGAGAATAAAATTGATTTGTATATAGATCTCAATATCAACGGTTATCTCTTGACCGTTGCTGCAGATTTTACATCTGAGGAGTCAAAGTCTATTGCAATCAGTGGAACTCTTAACGAGGTCGCCTTCGGCGGTCACAAACTGAGCGAGGAGAATACGAAAAGTCTTTACAACTTCCTCTGCAGCATAATGCAGCAGGAGTGGATATATACCGACGAGGAAAGTATGTCCTTGACGCTCGACTTTACGACTGCGTTTAACGATAACGAGATACTTTCAGCAATCCTGAAGGGAAGCAAGAATACCGTCACGGTATGCAAAAAGAATCTTCTGAGTGATGGTGGATACGTTAATATAATCTTCTCATTATTTTAATAAAAAGGACAGAGAATTTTGGTTCTCTGTCCCTTTTGTTTTTAAGCTTTAGCCTTTTCTTCCTTGTTTTTATCAATTCTTCTGTGGAAGATCTTTACGAATTCCACTATCGGAATAATCAGAATGGAAAGACCGAGCGCAATTCCGTATTCCATCAGGTTAAGATGAGCAAGCTCGAATGCCTGACAGAGAAAATCTATTTCAACCACTACGGTAGTCAGTATGAATGAAAGGACTCCTGCGCCCCAGAGCCATTTGTTCTGTCCCTTTATGGTGAAGATAGAGCCGTGAAGCGAGCGCATATTGAATGCGTGGAAGATTTCACACATAGAGAGAGTGAGGAACGCCATACTAGAGCCGAGCATTTCAGCCGAGTAAAGACCGCTTGCGATAGCTTCTGCGTGATATTCTACCGCGAGCCAATAGCGACCTATAAGGTAAGAAGCAATAGTAATTATTGTTACGATTACTCCCTGATACGCTACGGCAAAGCCGAGTCCGTTCGCGAAGATACCTTCCTTGGAATCACGGGGCTTGCGCTCCATTACGTTTGACTCTGCCTTTTCCATACCGAGTGCTAAAGCGGGGAAGCAGTCGGTAATCAGATTGATCCATAGCAGGTGAACGGGCTGGAAAATGGTGAAGCCTAGGAGCGTTGCGGTAAAGATAGAAAGAACCTCGGAAAGATTTGACGCGAGCAGGAACTGAATCGCCTTACGTATATTGTCGTAAATACGGCGTCCCTCTCCTACTGCCGATACGATGGTTGCAAAGTTATCGTCGGCGAGAATCATATCCGCCACGTTCTTCGTTACGTCTGTTCCGGTTATACCCATTCCAACGCCGATGTCGGCGTTCTTGATAGAGGGGGCGTCGTTGACTCCGTCACCCGTCATAGCGGTGACCATACCCTTGTTTCTCCACGCGTTAACGATTCTCGTCTTATGCTCGGGCTGAACTCTGGCATATACCGAGTATTTTTCAACCGCGCTTTCAAATTCATCGTCGGAAATTTTCTCAAGCTCTGAGCCGGTAATCGCCTGCTCGGCAGATTCTATAATTCCGAGCTGTAATGCTATTGCAACGGCAGTATCCTTGTGGTCGCCCGTAATCATAATGGGACGAATGCCTGCGCTGCGGCATTGGTCAATAGCGGGCTTAACCTCGGGACGAACGGGGTCAATCATACCTACGAGTCCGATGAAGCAAAGCTCCTTCTCCACGCTCTCCGAGTCTAATACGTCGGGCTTTGCGGAAAGCTCCTTTTTAGCGGCGGCAAGGACTCTGAGCGCCTTGTCTGCCATAGCCTTGTTGGCGTTCAGAATATCTTGGCGAATGGCGTCGGTCATATCAACCGCTTGATTTCCAATAAGCGCCTTGGTGCATCTCTTGAGCAGCTCATCGGGAGCTCCCTTGGTGAACTGTAAGAGGGAGCCGTCGTTCTCCTCGTGTATGGTAGACATCATTTTTCTGCCGGAATCGAAGGGAACCTCGCCGATTCTGACGTACTTGTTTTTCATAACGTTCTTGGAGCAGCCCAGCTTCTCGGCATAGTTAACCAGAGCGCATTCGGTGGGCTCGCCTATGGCGGTAGCTGCTTCTGCGTCGAATTCGGCGTCGGAGCAGAGCGACATAGCGTTCGCAAGAAGATTTTCGTCATCTCCGTAGTGGTCAACTACCGTCATCTTGTTCTGCGTCAGCGTACCCGTCTTATCCGAGCAGATTATCTGGGTGCAGCCAAGCGTTTCAACCGCCGTGAGCTTACGGATAATCGCGTTTCTCTTTGACATATTCGTAACGCCGATAGAGAGAACTATCGTTACAACGGTAGCAAGGCCCTCGGGAATTGCCGCTACGGCAAGCGATATAGCAATCATAAAGGAGTTGAGTATAGGCTCAAATCCGATTCCGTCACGGATAAGCTGAACACCGAAAATAACCACGCAAATTCCGATAACGAGATATGTGAGGATTTTTGAAAGTCCCGCAAGCTTGATCTGGAGAGGCGTTTTTCCTTCCTCTGCCTGTGCAAGAGCATCGGCAATTTTGCCCATTTCGGTGCTCATACCGGTATCGGTAACGACCGCCTTGCCTCGTCCGTAAACAACGGTCGAGCCCATAAATACCATATTCTTTCGGTCGCCGAGAGGTACGTCGTTGCTTGCATCGGTCGTGAGAGCTTCCACACGCTTGTCAACGGGAACAGACTCACCCGTGAGCGCGGCTTCCTCAATCTTCATAGAAGCGCATTCGAGAATACGAGCGTCAGCGGGAACTGAATCGCCTGCTTCCAGCAGGATAATATCGCCTACTACCAGATCCTCGCTGGGAATTGACATCTGCTTTCCGTCACGAATAACCTTGCTTTGCGCCTTTGACATTTCCTGCAACGCTTCAATAGCTTTTTCAGCCTTGCTCTCCTGGAAAACGCCAAGAATCGCATTGATAATAACAACCGCAAGAATAATCACAACGTCGGCAGGGAATTCAAATCCGTGCTGTAAGCCGTTGTAAATTTCAACGCCTGCGGAAATTGCCGCCGCAACCAACAGGATAATGGTCATCGGCTCTGCAAGCTGCTTTAAGAAGCGATGAATCAGTGATTCCTTCTTGGCTTCTACAAGCTTGTTTTTTCCGTTTTTCTCAAGTCTGGCTCTCGCCTCTGAAGAGCTAAGACCGTCTGACGCGCTTTGAACCTCGCCCAAAACGGAAGATGTGTCCTCGAGATAAAATTTCATTTTCTTCTCCTTAATTTATTTTAGAGCCTGTGGCTCTTAATTATTCGATAAAATAAAAAAAGACCCTTGCAACCATTCGATTGCAAAGGTCTTGCTTCCTGTAATTTCAGTAGCGACAACCGAGCCCAAAAATGCTGTGATGACGATTGCCGTAGACATATTAAGTCCAGCTACTCCCCTTTACTTGCTTTATTTTACACCAGATTTTTTATTTTGTCAAGAAAATTCTGTTAATTTATTATAAATTATAACAGCTTAATTCCTGCCTTTTTGCAGCCCTCGATTGTGTCCTTATCCCAGATGCTTGACTGCACCTCGCCGATGTGCGCCGAGCCCATCATAAGCATACAGAGTCTGGACTGACCGATACCGCCGCCTATCGTGAGCGGAAGCTCGCCTGCAAGAAGCGCCTTGTGGAATGGCAACTCGCGTCTGTCGTCGCAGCCACGCTCGGTGAGCTGTCTTGAGAGTGACTCCTCATCGACTCTGATACCCATAGAGGAAATCTCAAATGCGTGTCCGAGCACCTCGTTATAGAAGAGTATATCACCGTTGAGCGCCCAGTCGTCGTAGTCGGGTGCTCTGCCGTCGTGAGGCTTGCCGTTTTTCAGCTTACCGCCTATCTGCATCAGCAGTACGGTTCCGTATTTTTTAGTGATAGCGTCCTCACGCTCCTTTGCCGTGAGGTCGGGGTACATCTCTAGCAGCTCCTCGGTCGTGATAGCGAAGAGCTTGCGCTCCAGCTTTACCGCAAGCTCGGGGAAATCAACTCGAAGAAGATCGTTAGTGTCACAAATAACGTTAACGATTTTCTGCGCCGTGTCAATGAGGTAATCGAGAGTTCTCTCCTCTCTAGTGATAACCTTTTCCCAGTCCCACTGGTCGACGTAGATTGAGTGAATATTATCGAGATCCTCGTCACGTCTGATAGCGTTCATATCGGTGTAAAGACCGTTGCCGACGTAGAAGTGGTATTCCTTTAAGGCAAGTCTTTTCCACTTCGCGAGCGAGTGAACTACCTGACCGCACTCGCCGACCGCGGGAATATCGAAGCTTACGGGGCGCTCGAAGCCGTTGAGGTTATCGTTAAGACCCGAGCCCTCGGTTACGAAAAGCGGCGCTGATACTCGCTTGAGGTTGAGCGCTGCTGAAAGTCGCGACTGGAATGTCTGCTTTATAAATGAAATCGCCTTCTGCGTCTTGTAGACGTCGAGAGGTGAAGAATAGTTTTCGGGAATGAAAAGCTTACTCATAATTAATCCTTTTTTATCGCTAAATACCTTTATGGAAATATAGCTTATTTTGCTTTGTATTTAATAAGCTTAGCAGAAACTATCTCGATTGCGTCAGCATCGTCTACGAAGCCCATAGAATCAACCGCATGACCGTAGAGCGCCTCTGCGATAGCGTCAACGACCTCCATGCCCTCGACAACGTGGCCAAATCCCGCGTACTTACCGTCAAGAGAATACGCTGCGGAATCGTCAAGTGTGATAAATAACTGCGAGGTTGCGGAGTTGGGCTCACCGGTTCTGGCCATCGAGATAACGCCTCTTACGTGAGAAATCTTGTTGCCTACTCCGTTCTCGGCAAACTCACCCTTGATAGCGGGAACGCTCTCATTTGCGTCCTTACCGCCCTGGATGACAAAGCCCTTTTGCGCTCTGAAAATAGTCAGACCGTTATAAAAGTCTTTTTTAACAAGCTTGACGAAATTGTTGACGGTTATAGGTGCATCCTCTTCGTTAAGCTCGAGTACTATTTTGCCGTATTCACCAAAGTCCATCTCAACGTAGTAGGTCCTGGGAATAGATGCCACGATGCCAGCAATCAAAGCGCCGACGATTATTACCGCTACAATGCTCCAGATAATTATATTCTTCTTGGTATCGGCGCTGATTCCGCTTTTAACTGCCGTGTTTCCAAGCGCAATATCATTCTTGTAATTTGAATTTTTCCCTTTGCTTTTGCTCATTTTTGTAAACCTTTCTTTATAAAACTCATAAATTTTGCGATATAAACAGCTCGACCGCCGTGTATCCTGCGACTCCGCCGAATTTCGCGCCCGAGTCTGCTCTCGCGAGCGAATTTACTATATGCGAAAGACGCTCCGCGCCGTAACGCTTTGCGGCGTTTGCGTATATTTTAAGCTTGTACTCGTTCATTCCGAGCACGGTCTTAATCTCGTTGAGTCCACGTCCCTCGTCGAGCAGATGCGCAACTGCGGTGAGGTCGTCGTAGGTCCTCGCCACCATACTCATAGCGACTATCGGGTCAACTCGCTTTATCTTCATTTCCTCGAGGGCGAAATACGCCTTCTGCCTGCTTCGCTCGAGAATTGCGTTCGAGAGCGCAAAGGTGTCGCACTCGGGGGTTGATGACGCAACCTCGTTTACGTCATCGGGAGTGACTGCGGTCTTTCCTCTCGCCTTTGCGAGCGCAGAGAGCTTCTCAACCTCGCCCGCAAGCACGTCCATCGACCTGCCCGAGCGAAAAACGAGAGCCTTAACCGTGTCGAGCGTAACGCTGACGCCGTGCGCGTCAAAATGCTTTTTAAGCCAGGCGTAAAGCTGATTTTCGGTAGATTTTTCAAAGCGGAGTATATTGATTCCCTCGCACTTTCCGAACTTCTTGATAAAAGCGCTCGGCTTATTCTGCGTACCGAAGTCGAGCCCCTCTCCCGTAGCGGTGAACGCGACTATCGAGTAGGAATGCTCCTTGCATAAGGAAATAAGCTCCTCGAGCTGCGCGTGTCCTGATTCCTTGAGCGAGGTAAAATCCGCGTGCCGCCACTCGATAAGCTTGTAGTCGCTCATCATAGGCGGAGATTTCACCGCCTCGGCGATAGCACCGAAATCTATCTCCTCACCGTCAAAAACGGGGTTGTTGAACACGGCAAACGCCTCGTCAATGCCGATAGCGTCACGCAGCGATTTCAGATAATACCTGACGAGATATTCTTCCTCGCCTGCGAAAATGTATACGCCCGAAAAGCTGCCCGATTTCAGCGCCTGCTTTAATTCGCTTGTATCCATATCTTCATTCTCGCGGATTTATCCGCACCGCCTATCTTCATATTATAGAAAAGGTCAAGTGTACCGCCGCACTCACCGAGCGATGCTCGAATCCTGCGAGTATGTACCTCCGCGTCAAACTTGTAGGGAACGACGCTGTAAATAGAGCGGTGCGTCACGCCCTCCTTGAAGTAAAGCTCGCTATCAATAGCGCCGCTGCGCTTGACGGTAGCCTCACCGTCTTTATATTTAATCTCGGAGGTGACGCTGCCGCTTTCACCCGACTCGCTGTAGGTTATGACGGCTTCACCGTCGGAGTAGCGGAGAAAGCCCTCGCACTCATTGACGTTTCTTTCCGCCTCGCCGTCTACGAGTCCCGAGGAATCGAGATTTTCAATAACAGATTCAATTTTTATCTTAACCTCTTTGATAACGGTCACAGCACACATTCCTCTCTTTTACTATACAAAAAGACAAAAACGGAAGGGAATCTCCCGTTTTTGTCATCAGATTATTTTAGCGCTCTTTTTCTCTGATTATACTCGCTTCTGGGATTGATAAACTCTCGCCAGTTGAAGCTGCCCGCCTGAAGTGCGGTAACAAGCACTTCCGCCGTTGCAATATTGGTCGCAAGCGGAATGTTATAAACGTCGCAAAGGCGAAGCAAATCGAGCGCAGCCTCTGACGGCTCCTTTGCGCGCTCGGTGCTTCTGAAGTAGAACACGAGGTCAATCTCGTTATAAGCTATTCTCGAGTTAATCTGCTCGGTACCTCCCGAGGAGCCGGGCATGTAGGTTTCTATCTCAAGACCGGAAGCATCTGAAATATATCTACCGGTTGCATGCGTTGCGCAGAGATGGTGCTGGCTGAGAATACCGCAATAAGCGATGCAGAATTGAGCCATTAACTCTTTCTTGTTATCGTCAGCGATAATTGCAATTTCCATATTAGCTCTCCCATCTATGTTTTTTAATCTCAGATTTTCGGAAATATTATATCATTATTTGACCGATTTGTCAATGATTATGCAAATATTTCATAATAAAAAATATCTATACATATTTGTATATTGTATATTTATAAGCAGTAGAAAGGCTAAAACAGTAAAAAATATAGAAAAAATATGATTTTTTTGCGCTCAAGGGATTGATAAATCGAAAAATATGTTGTATAATATCTTTTGTTAAATTTTATACAAGGAAAAAAATGAAATGAGAGAATTCAAGAGAATAGGCGTTTTGACATCGGGCGGTGACGCTCCCGGAATGAATGCTGCCGTCAGAGCAGTATGCCGTACTGCGCTTGCGCGCGGAGTTGAGGTTATGGCTATCTATCGTGGATATTCAGGACTTATCGACGGAGATATCAAGCCGCTTGAAATAAGAGACGTTTCTAATATTATAAACAAGGGCGGTACAATACTTTATTCCGACCGCTGCCCCGAGTTCAAGACTGTTGAGGGCAGAGCAAAGGCTATCGACAACTGCCGCCGCTTCGGCATTGACGGCATCGTTGTTATCGGCGGTGACGGTACCTTCCAGGGCGCTACCAAGCTTTGCGAGGAGGGCATTCCCTGCATCGGTATTCCCGCGACTATCGACAACGATATTACCTCGACCGACAACACTATCGGCTTCGATACCGCTATGAACACCGTTATCGAGCTTGTTGACAAGCTCCGTGACACCTGTGAGTCTCACGCAAGATGTAACGTCGTTGAGGTTATGGGCCGCGGCGCAGGCGATATCGCTCTTAACACCGCAATAGCATCGGGCGCTACCGCAGTAGTCGTTCCCGAGTTTCCCCACGACGATAACTCTATCTGCAAGAAGATTTCGAGAGCCAAGGAGCTTGGTAAGAGAAACTTCATCGTTATCGTTTCCGAGGGCGTAGGTATGGAATACGCTCCCGCGCTTGCCGAGAAGATTCAGAAGAACACCGGAGTTGAGACCAAGTTTGCCCGTCTTGCCCATATCGTAAGAGGCGGTAACCCCACTCTTGCCGACAGAATCCTCGCATCAAAGATGGGTGTTTACGCCGTAGAGGAGCTTCTTCGCGGCAACTCCAACATGGTTATCTGCGAGCGTAACGGTGACATCGGTGCGATAAGCATTGCTTACTCCTACACTCTTGACAGAATGTATAAGGAAAAGCTCGATGAGGGCGAGCTTGATAAGTTCTCTGCCGAGGAAATTGAGGTTATGAAGGCGGAGATTGAGGAGAAAAAGAGCGAGCTTCTTGCACTCTATACCGTAGAAAACAAAATCAATCTTTAATATAAAAACACCGCATTTTGACTAGTTTGGTTTGCAAAATGCGGTGTTTTTGTTTTTTATCCCTGCATCAGACGCTCGAAGCAGGCAGTGCTGTCCTCGGGGGATTCAAACCTGACGCCGAGGATTTTGATGAATCTCGCGAAGTCGTAATCGTAGGTGGAAAGCGGTCTTGCGTAGGCGTTGTCGGTCTGTGCCGCAACGAGCAGATCCTCACCGTCGAAGCCTACGACCAGAAGAGTATGGTAGTAGCCCTCCTCATTTCTTCCAAGCTGTATGACGTCACCGATTTCCAGCTCGTCTGAGGTTGCCACTCTGCCGAATGGGCCGACTCCTGCGTTTTCGATAATGAAATTGTAGAAAAATTCCACACCCGTCCATGACGGCGAGCGATCGTCGAGCGAAATAAAGTACCAGCCAAAAGTGGGAGTATAATTCATCTCGCAGCTTCCCGCGTAGATTGATTGCGACACGAAATTCGTGCAGTTGCCGCCAATTCCCGCAAAATTTGCGAACTGAGAATTCTGCGAGAAGGCATATTTCTTTGCGTACGCGACGGCATTTTCACGCACGTAGGGTTTTGTTACAAGCATTTTTCCTCCAAAAATCCGGGTTATAGTAATATTTTACGCTTTCGGTGATTTTTAGTGAAAAATATCTTGAACTTTGCCCTGCTAAAATGTATAATAAAATTATAATTTTTGTTAAACTGAGTGAGGAGGCTGATTATGAAAACAAAATATAGTGATTTACCTTTATCGCACAAGATTGTTACTGTGATTTCGGTTGTTGTGAGTCTTGCCGTTGTGGTATTGGCGATATTGCAGATATTTGATATCTGGGCTCAGGCAATAAACGTGTACGTACCCTTGATGGGAATAACTCTGCTTTGCCAAACGTACATACAATGGAGCACAAGCCGTAAGGCTGCGTATTTTAGTCTTGGCTGCGCCATAGTCATTTTCGTCTGTGCGATAGCAATACTTTTTATACAAAATTTGTAAGTAACAAATACAAATCTAAATGAAGGAGAAACCGTATGACACACAGTATGAAGCTGCACAGAGAGCCGTTCGATATGATAAAAAGCGGTAAAAAGGATATCGAGCTGCGCCTTTACGATGAGAAGCGCAGAGGGATTTCTGTCGGTGACGAGATAGAGTTTACTCGCTCGGGCGGGGAAGAGAAAATGCTTTGCCGTGTTGTCGCGCTCCATATTTTTGAAAGCTTCGCGGAGCTTTACGCCAATCTGCCCTTGCTTCGCTGCGGCTATACCGAGAGCGATATTTCCACCGCCTCACCCGATGATATGAACGCATATTACTCTCCCGACGAGCAGGAGAAATATGGCGTAGTCGGTATAGAGATGGCTTTAATGTAAAATATCTGAAAAGACACCGAGGAAAATATACGGTGTCTTTCTTTTTGACTTGACAAATCTAAAATAATATAGTATATTTATAATGTAATATTATGTCAAAAGGAGAAAAATAAGTATGAAAAGGTATACGAAAAGCGCGGTAGCTTTGCTGCTGGCTTTGATATTTATAATTTCTTCGACTCTGCCGATATTTGCGGTCGATGCGCGCGCGTCGGGGCAGCCGTCGAGCTATTCGACGAGCTACAACTCGGGCGAGCGTGACGTCGTTTGTACTACGCTGAGCGGAACTCGCGCGGCAAGCTATTATACCGGCAGTAATACGTATGATAATTTGTCCTCGCTTTCCTCGTCAGCACTTTTATCCTCGCTTCGCACGCTCCTGACAAGCACGCATAAGAAGAATTCGAGCTACGATGATTGCAAGAATATGGCTGATCAGACCGACTGCGAGAACGAGAACGGCAAGGTGCTGCTCCTCTACACGAGTGTAACCTCTACTGCCGGCGCTGCTAACAGCGGCTGGAACAGAGAGCACGTATGGCCCAAGTCGCTCGGCGGATATGAAACCTCCGGCCCCGGCGCTGACCTGCATCACATTCGTCCCTCGGACAACAAAGTTAACAGCTGTCGCGGAAACCTGAAGTTCGGTGTTGAAAGCAGCAAGCCTGCTACCGGTGGCAACGCGGCAAGCGGTGTTGTTGGCGGATATTACGGAAGCTACTTTGAGCCTCTTGATAACGTCAAGGGCGACGTTGCGAGAATTTGCCTTTATATGTACGTAAGATACGGCGGAAGCTACTCGAAGTGCTCTAGCATTACCAACGTGTTCCAGAGCGTTTCGCTTCTTCTCGAATGGTGCGAGGAGGACCCCGTTGATACCTGGGAGATGGGTAGAAACGAGGTTGTCGCAGCCTATCAGGGTAACCGTAACGTATTTATCGACTACCCCGAGCTTGCGTGGGTACTCTTTGATAAGGAAATCCCTGACAATATGACTACTCCCTCGGGAAATGCGGGCGGTAGCTCCTCGGGAGGAAGCACTACCTGTACTCATACTAATACCACGGTAAAGAATGCTACAAGCGCAACCTGCGGCAAGGCGGGCTATACGGGTGATACGTATTGTACAAGCTGTAACGCAAAGATTAAAAGCGGTACAACCATCGCGGCAACCGGCAACCACAGCTTCGGTGCTTGGGTAGATAACGCTGCGCTCGGTACAAGCACTCGCACCTGCTCTGTGTGCGGCAAGACCGAATCAAAGGACTTTGAATGCGCTCACTCTGTTACCTCTGTTAAGAATCAGACTAATGCTACCTGCGGCAAGGCAGGATATACGGGCGATACATATTGCGTAGCCTGCGGTGTGACGGTTATCTACGGTGAGTCGATATCAGCAACAGGACTTCACAGCTACAACGCCTGGGTAATCAACGTGGAAGCGAACACCAAGACTCGCTCCTGCGCTACCTGCGGAGCAGAGGAAACCGTATCTGCTGACCTTGAGAACTGTACTCACAGCTTCACTATCGTTAGAAATAAACTCGACGCTACCTGTAGCGTTGACGGTTATACGGGTGACGTCTGCTGCGCTACATGCAGTCAGATAATCACGAAGGGCGAGAAGATTGCCGCTACCGGCGAGCATATCTACTCCGAGATGGTGATTATCACCGAGCCGACACTCTTGAAGTCGGGACTTGGCAAGCAGGTTTGCGAGGGCTGCGCTGACGAGAAGCTTAGTCTTATCCCCGCGCTTTCCACCGAGTCGAGCCTCTCTGTCGAGGAGCTTATCGCTTGTCTTGATAACGACGGTGAGAGAATTCTTCTGCTTCTCACTCTCGGAATGGCAGACAGACTTCTTATTGAAGAACTGTCTAACTAACGTAATAAAGGAGATTGGTTATGAAAATATTTAACAAATTAACAGCACTTACACTTGTGCTTATAATGGCATTCACCTGCCTTGCTTCCTGCGGTCTTTTTGACAGCGTTGAGTCCTACAAGGCAACGGTAAGAACCTCGTTCACCTCAAACGACGCTGCTATGGCAGACGCTATTGCAGCGCTCGAAAAATCCGAGGTAACCCTCTACGTCTACGGCGAAAACCTTATGGTTGTATCCGAAACCTCACTTGGCGATATTAAGCTCGACAGAGCCTACACCGTAGCCGACGGCACACTTTATAATAACACCACCCTCAATGCAGAGGGTAAAACCGTTACCGAAAAGGAAAAGGCGCCCTTCGACCAAGGCAAGCGCGACGAGCTTCTTCTCAAGGTTGGCGCAGGCGCCAGTCTTGATACCGATGATTTCAACAATGTCACCGAGAGCGCAGAGGGTAAGGCTACCGCATACACCTGCTCGGGTATCAAGGACGACGCTAAAGCGTCACTCATAGCAGTTTTCGCTGCGAAGTTTGCTTCTCTTAATGCCGGCGTAAGCATGCTTGATGCTGAATACTATGTTGAAAAACAAGACGGCAAGCCTGTAAATTACATACTTAACGCAAGATTTATAATTACTATAAACAGCGAAACCTACGGTGTTAATATGACTATTGAGTGCGATTATGACTATAATTCAAAGGTTAAGGTTACAGCACCTGATGGAACAGATGCATATACCGAGGTTGCCTGTGAGGATATCATAGGATAACTTTTTGTAAACTAACATTTACAAATTACGACAAAAAACGGAGAAAAATATGAAAAGATATACAAAGAGTTTAGTAGCCTTCTTGCTTGCCTTGGTGCTGATATTCTCGTCTTGCCTGCCGATATTCGCGGTCGATGCGAGCGTATCCGCGCAGACGCTCGTATACTCGAAGCAGTACAATTCAGGCAAGCGTGACACCGTATGCACGACTCTTGACGGAACGAGTGCCGCAAGCTACTATACGGGAAGCTATACATATGACGAGCTTGACGATTTATCTTCGTCAGCGCTTCTCGCGTCGCTCAGAAAGCTGATGACCGACACTCATACATATAAGTCCACGTATAACGACTGTCATTACAAGGCAAATCAGACCGACTGTGAAAACGAGGACGGAAGCAACCAGACGCTTCTTCTTCTCTACACGAGCTATACCGCTACGCAGTCGCAGTGGAACGGCTGGAACAGAGAGCACGTATGGCCCAAGAGCCTTGGCGGAAACAATGATGACGACCGAGGCGGCGGCGCTGACCTGCACCATATCCGTCCTTCCGACGCAGGCGTTAACAGCTCGCGTGGAAACAAAAAGTACGGTGAAGCCGGATCTAACGCAAGCGAGAAATACGGAACCGATCCTGCCGTTGGAGTGCTTGGCGGTACTTATAATTCAACCTACTTTGAGCCTAACGATAACGTCAAGGGTGACGTTGCGAGAATTTGTCTTTACGTTTGGGTCAGATGGGGCTCCGACTGGGGCGCAAATAACGTCACGCAGGTATTCCAGAGCGTAGACGTGCTTCTCAAGTGGTGCAAAGAAGACCCCGTTGATACCTGGGAAATGGGCAGAAACGAGGTTATCGGAGCAATCCAGGGTAACCGTAACGTATTTATTGATTATCCCGAATACGCTTGGATGCTTTTTGACAAGGAAGTTCCCGATGATATGATCACTCCCTCGGGTGAGGCGTCAAAGCAGTCAAGCTGCTCTCATACGAACACCAAAATCGTTGGTGCGATTATCGCTACCTGTGGCGCAGGCGGTTACTCGGGAGATACCTATTGTGTTGATTGCGAGAAGCTGCTTTCAAAGGGCGGACAGATTTCCGCAACAGGTTTGCATACCTATACCGCGTGGGTTATAGATGCTGCGCAGGGCATCAAGGTTCGTACCTGCACAGGCTGTGACAAGCAGGAAACGCAGGACATTAATGCGGCTGAATGCTCGCATTCCTATACCGTTACGCGCAACAAGCTTTCTGCCACCTGCGGCAAGGCGGGATATACCGGTGACACCTGCTGTCTTAACTGCGGTGAAATACTTACAAAGGGCAAGGAAATTGCCGCTACGGGAAATCACTCGTACGGAGAGATAAAGGTTATTAACGAGCCTACCGATATTAAGAAGGGACTTGGCGAGCAGACCTGCTCTGATTGCGATACGAGGTCTGTCGTATTTATTCCCGCAATTTACTCGGATTCCGAGCTTACGCTTGATATCCTTATCGCAAACATTGAAACCGACCAGGAAAAGATACTTCTTCTCCTTACACTCGGTGTGACTGACAAAGCGTTACTTGAAGAATTAAGTAAATAAAACAAAAGGCAACCGACAAAATCGGTTGCCTTTTTAATGCAAAAATCAATTATCGAGATTTACTGTCTCTTTTTCGTAAAGAGGAGTGTATTTATCCTGGTAGTAGTTTTCGTGCAGTACCTCTATGACACCGCCGTATCGGCAGTTGATAACTGTACAGCCTCTCTGAGAGCCGATCTTGTCAATGCCGGCATATGCGAAGTAATCTATCGAGTAGCCGTAACAGAGAGCAACTCCCTTGTAGTCCATCATCATATTGTTGAGATGGTCGTGACCGAAGAAGATAGCCTTAGTGCTGCCAAGCTCAAGAATAGCGTTGAACATCTCGCTGGGATCCTCGGAGGAGAAAACGTAAGGGTCGCTTTCGCCGATTTTACCGAAAAGATGCTTTACGTTATCGGTATCCTTTTCGCCTGCCTCAAGATACTCGTTGTAGGCATCTCTTACCTCAAGCAGAGGAATGTGTATAAAGAGCAGACTCTCTACAGCTTCGGTGCTTCCGAGCGCGGAGTTGTGCTGATGGAGCTTTTCGATTTGCGCCTTGTACCAATATCTACCTGATCCTCGTGAATATTGTCGTATATCCACTTGATACCGAGGGGATCCTCGTCGGTGTAGGAATTGGAATCCATCATAATAAAGCTCTTGGAAATAAGACCGTCGCTTTGTCTGAGGTTAATTATATGGTTGCATTCACCAAAGATATCCTCAGGGCCCTTCGAGAACAGACAGTATTTCAGCTCCTCGCTCTCATACATATCCGCAACAGCGGCTCTGTCATAGAAGTTATACACCTCGGAGTCGTGGTTACCGAGAGTGACAGTCCAGTACACACCAAGGTTCTCCATAAGTCGCTTAAACATACTGTGCGCGAAGCGGTTGTTGAGCGTTCCCGCCCACGGAACAGCGAAGGAAATGTCACCCGTGACGATAACGAGGTCGGGCTTCTCGGCAGTAATCATAGCGGCAACGGCGTTGATAGCCTTTTTATCCTTTCCGACAGAGAGAATACCGCCACAGATATGTACGTCAGTGAGCTGCATAACCTTGAAGTCACCGTCTGTAACGAAGTAGGGCACGCCCTCATCATCGAGCTGCGGCTCCAGCTGATTTTCAATCTCAACCTTAGCGAAGCTATCAATGTACTCATACATCACCTGCTCGTTTATTCTGTTAGCAACTGCGAAGACTGCGATGATAGCAACGAGCGCTATCAAAATGGAAAGCAATACTTTTTTCATAATAAATCTCCGTTTCAAAGAATTGGATTACAGAAATATTATAGCATAAGATAAGAGATATTGCAATAAAAAGAAAAAAACATATAATTTTTCAAAAATGTATTGACAAACCGAAAAATATTTGATATAATTATCTGCGTCACGAGGAAATATCCTTGTGGTAAATGCTGCTATGGCTCAGCTGGTAGAGCACATCCTTGGTAAGGATGAGGTCCCCGGTCCGAATCCGGGTAGCAGCTCCAGACAACCCCGAAGCAAATGCTTCGGGGCTTTGGTTTTTTATAGGCTTTTTGCGAACAAAGATGGGGATATTTTTGTTTTTCGGGGTTGCCTGGAGCTGCTACTATCGCTTCGGGCCGTGCTTTCGCACGCGAAGCGAAGGAAATCCGGTTCGCATACCCCACGCAGACGCGTCAAGCTCGCTTGTAAGCGACAAGTGAGGGTATCTTTGCCGAAGGCAAATGCCCGGGTAAGCACGAAGCAAATGCTTCGGGGCTTTGGTTTTTTATAGGCTTTTTGCGAACAAAGATGGGGATATTTTTTTAATTAAAATACGTTTTTCCTATTACAATGTGAGGTTTATCATGCTTTTTACCAGTAATGTTTTCGTGCAATTTTTCTTACCGCTTTTATTGGTTCTTTATTTTTTGATACCGCGTCTTGGCATTAAGGGGAAAAATATAATTTTACTGATTTTCAGTATGATCTTCTATGCCTTTGGCGGTATCAGGCATTTCTTCTTGCTATTACTGTCAATTTTAATCAATTATATCGGCGGTCTCGGGGTTGGGCTTTGCGAGAAAAAAATTAACCGCAAAATCTGTCTTTGGATTTCGGTAGCGTTAAACCTTTTGATGATAGGTATTTTCAAATACGCGGGATTCGCTACGTCAATTCTAAAGGATCTCGGGATTTTAACCGAGATAGTAAATATAGCCCTTCCTATCGGTATTTCTTTCTTTACATTCCAGGGGCTCAGTTATGTTGTGGACGTATATCGAGGTGAAACCCCTGTTCAGAAAAATCCTTTGAACGTAGCTCTGTACATTTCGCTGTTTCCACAGCTTGTTGCAGGCCCGATTGTACGATATACGGATATAGAAAAGGAAATTATTCAAAGAGAGCATAGCGTTTCCGACGTTTCAAACGGACTGGTTAGATTTATGCTCGGCTTTGGCAAAAAAATGCTTATTGCTAACCCTATGGGACTTATTGCCGACGAGGTGTTTGCGTTAATTGATTCCGAGCTTTTAACCACACCGCTTGCCTGGGTTGGAGCTATAGCCTATACTATGCAAATTTACTTTGATTTCTCCGCTTATTCGGATATGGCTATTGGTCTTGGCAAAATCTTTGGATTTCACTTCAACGAAAACTTCAATTATCCTTATATAGCATCGTCTGTAACGGACTTCTGGCGCAGGTGGCATATTTCTTTGTCAACCTGGTTCAGAGATTATGTATATATTCCCCTTGGCGGAAATCGTTGTAGCACAGCAAGACATATTTTCAATCTGGCTGTCGTCTGGCTTTTGACAGGTCTTTGGCACGGCGCATCCTGGAACTTTATTGCATGGGGCGCATACTACGGATTGCTTCTTATACTAGAAAAATTCGTTTTGCATAAGATATTATCTAAAATACCAAGGTGGATCCGACATATATTAACAATGTTTATAGTTATTATAGGTTGGGTATTCTTCCGCGCCTTGACTCTTGAGGACGGTGTTAAATATCTTGGCGTTATGTTTGGCGGCGGCTCGCTGGATATATCCTCTACCGTTTATTATCTTTTGCAATTTGCTCCCGAATTTATTTGCGCAATTATAGGTATCTTCCCAATCAAAAATGCGCTATCTAATATGCTCGATAAGTATAGTGATAATAACGGAGTATTTATTCTGAAAGAGGTATTACCTAAAGCATTCGCCGTTGTTGTTTTCATTCTTTCCTATACAGCTCTTGTGTCGGGAAGCTTTAATCCGTTTATTTACTTCCAGTTCTGATAATGGAGGAAATGATTATGAAAAAAGAAAAAATAACGCATTTACTCTCCGTGATTTTCATCGCTTGCTTCTGTCTTTTGTTGACCGTAGCAACGGCTATGGGACTTATATTAAACCCCGAGCAGTATTCGTATTATGAGAACAGGAATCTTTCAGCTGCTCCCGAGTTAACGGTAGACGGAGTTATGGATGGCTCGTTTTTCACCGATTTTGATACGTTTATAAAAGAAAGATCGTCATCGAGAGAAGCCTTCCTGCGCTTGTCTACCTTTATAGATCTTTATATTCTTCATCGCCCGGTAGTAAATGAAGTAATTGTTGCCAAGGATACTCTTTTACCCTATAATGATTACGAAACTGTAAGTGATTATAATGTAAATTATTACTCTGACGTGGTGACAGAAAACCTGAAATCACATACCGATTTGGTAGAATCATATGGAGGCAGCTTTTATTACGTTGCCGTACCTTGCCAATACGTATGCAAAAGCGATGCTTATCCGTGGTACTTGAATAACAGAAATGAGTATACGGTAGCGTCAAGAAAGGCTCTTTTTCCAAAGCTCGATGCTGCTTCGGTAGATTATATTGATATGCTCGAGTATTACGAGAACGCAGGACGACCCGATAGCTATACGTCGAATATAGATAATCATTACAGTATTCTCGGCGGCTATGCAACGTATAGCGAAATAATAGACCGCATAAACTTGGACGGCAAGCACGTTCTTGATCCTCTTGAGGACGGTGAGTTCTCTTACACCGAGGTTCAAACAAGGTATCTCGGTTCGCGTACCAGAAAGCTTTTTGATATGTGGAATATAAGCGAGCCCATAGGTATGATAATTCCTGATGTTGACGTTCCCTTTACCAGATACAATTACGGCTCCAAGGGGGCATCTACCGTATATTCCATTCCGGGCGAGGATGAGCAGTATGCAACGTACGGAGTATATATGGGCGGTGACATTTCCGAGACGATAATTGAAACGAACCGTCCGGAATTACCTTCCGTGCTCGTTTACGGAGATAGCTTCACCAATGCGGTGGAATCATTGCTTTGGTATAATTTTGATACGATGTATTCTCTTGATTACAGATATTACGATGAGATGGATTTGCACAGCTACATTGAAAAATACAAGCCCGACATAGTTATCTGTATAAGAGATTACGAGGCTATTCTTGCTCCCTGGGGTAATGGAATATAAAGAAAAAGGACAGAGAATGTTTTACACTCTCTGTCCTTTAGATTATTTTACCGTGGTGGTTTTGAGAATAACGTCGTGAGAGCCGCCCTCGACGATGCTTGTGGAGCTTACTACGGTAAGCTTCGCCTTTTCCTGTAGCTCGGGAATGGTAATGGCTCCGCAGTTGCACATAGTGGACTTAACCTTGTATAGCGAGCGTTCGACGTTGTCGTGAAGAGGTCCTGCATAGGTTACGTAGGAATCAACGCCTTCCTCAAAATTAAGGCTTGCCTTGCCGCCAAGATCATATCTTTGCCAGTTTCTTGCTCGGTTCGAGCCCTCGCCCCAATATTCCTTAACGTATTGACCGTTGACCATAGTCTTTGGGGTAGGAGATTCGTCAAAACGGGCAAAGTATCTGCCGAGCATAAGGAAATCCGCGCCCATAGCAAGAGCAAGCGTCATATGATAGTCGTGAACAATACCGCCGTCAGAGCAAATCGGAACGTAAACACCTGTCTCTCTGAAATACTCGTCTCTTGCCTCTGCTACCTCAATAACCGCGCTTGCCTGACCGCGACCGATACCCTTGGTTTCTCTTGTAATACAAATAGAGCCTCCGCCGATACCCACTTTAATAAAGTCTGCTCCGGCATCCGCGAGGAATCTGAAGCCTTCGCGGTCAACCACGTTTCCTGCGCCAACCTTAACGCTATCTCCGTATCTCTCGCGGATAAACTCTATGGTACGCTTCTGCCATATGGTATAACCCTCGGATGAGTCTATGCAAAGCACGTCAGCGCCTGCCTCAACGAGAGCGGGAACTCTGCTTTCATAATCACGGGTGTTAATGCCGGCGCCAACGATATAGCTCTTGTTTTTATCAAGAAGCTCGTCGGGGTTTTCCTTGTGCTGAGAGTAATCCTTGCGGAATACGAAATACTTGAGATATCCGTTACTGTCGATAATAGGCAATGAATTGAGCTTGTGTTCCCAGATTATATCGTTTGCCATCTTGAGAGTAGTTCCCTCGGGGGCAGTTACGAGCTTGTCAAAGGGGGTCATAAATTCGGATACGAGCTCATCACCGGTCATACGGCTGACTCGATAGTCACGGCTTGTAACAATGCCGAGAAGCTTTCCGGTAGCACTTCCGTCATCGGTAACCGCCATGGTGCTGTGTCCCTTATCCTTGAGAAGCATAAGAACGTCGTTAAGAGTATGGTCGGGCTTCAGGTTTGAATCGCTAACAACGAAGCCTGCCTTATGACTTTTAACTCGTGCTACCATCGCCGCTTCCTCCTCTACGGTCTGGTTGCCGTAAATAAAGGAAATGCCGCCCTCCTTTGCCAGAGCAATTGCCATAGTGTCGTTGGATACCGATTGCATAATTGCCGACGTGAGAGGAATGTTCATCGTTATAGGACACGATTCCTCGCCCTTTCGGTATTTAACGAGTGGGGTTTTAAGCGAAACGTTATGAGGTACGCATCTTTCGTCGGTATAACCGGGAATAAGTAAATATTCACTAAACGTACGCGACGGTTCTGTAAAGTATGTTGCCATATTTTTCTCCTGTCTTTTTATTTTTAGGGAATATTTATTCCCACTCAATAGTGCCAATAGGCTTGGGCGTGAGGTCGTAAAGCACACGGTTGATGCCATCTACCTCTGCTGTTATGCGCGCGGTTATCTTATGGAGAATATCGTAGGGAAGCTCCTCGATTGTTGCGCTCATAGCGTCAGTCGTGTTCACAGCGCGGATTATTGCGGGCCAGCCCTCGTAGCGCTTGCCGTCCTTGACACCGACGCTCTTGAAGTCGGGTATTGCGATGAAATACTGCCATACCTTGCCTGCAAGTCCGTTTTTGTCGAATTCCTCGCGAAGAATTGCATCAGCCTCGCGCAGAGCCGAAAGTCTGTCTCTGGTTATCGCACCGAGGCAGCGCACTCCGAGACCGGGACCGGGGAAGGGCTGACGGTAAACCATATCATCGGGTAATCCGAGAGCGCTGCCGACCACGCGAACCTCGTCCTTGTAGAGAAGTCTTACGGGCTCTACAAGCTCAAATTTGAGATCCTCGGGAAGTCCGCCTACGTTGTGATGAGCTTTTACACCGTCGCTTTCAAGAATATCGGGATAAATAGTGCCTTGAGCAAGAAAATCGATATTCTCGAGCTTACGCGCCTCTTCCTCAAATACCTTGATAAATTCGCCGCCTATAATCTTGCGCTTTGTCTCAGGGGCGGAGACGCCGGCAAGCTTGTCAAGAAATCTGTCGGTGGCATCCACGTAAACGAGCGTTGCGCCGAGCTGATCGCCGAATACTTTGACAACCTGCTCGCTTTCGCCCTTTCGCATAAGTCCGTGATTTACGTGTACGCAAACAAGCTGCTTTCCAATCGCCTTGATTAGCAGAGCCGCAACGACAGAGCTGTCAACTCCGCCGGAGAGGGCAAGCAGAACTCTTTTGTCGCCGACCTGCTCTCTGATGAGGGAAACCTGCTCTGCGATAAATGCATCCGCAAGCTCCTTAGTTGTTATACGAACCATATCATCGGGTCTTTTGTTAAGATTCATATTTTTTGCCTCGTTTTCAATCATTTTGTAAATTTTAGTTAGAATAATCCGCTAATTTTGCCGTTTTCATCCACGTCAATCTTCTCTGCTGCGGGAGATTTCGGCAGTCCGGGCATAGTCATAATATCACCCGTGAGAGCAACGATAAAGCCGGCGCCGGCACTTACCTTAACGTTTCTTACAGTAACGGTAAAGCCCTCGGGTGCGCCAAGCCTTGTCGGGTCATCGGAGAAGCTATACTGCGTTTTTGCCATACAGACAGGCAATTTTCCGTATCCGAGAGAGGTGAGCTTTTCTATCTCCTTCTTTGCGGCAGAGGTAAATACCGCACCGTCGCCACCGTATATTCTTTTTACGATTGCGTTTATTTTCTCTTCAATAGAGCAGTCGTCCTCGTAGCTGAAGCTGAAGTCATTATCGCTCTCGCAGAGTCTGATAACCTCCTCTGCAAGCTCTGTGCCTCCGTTTCCGCCCTCTGCCCATACGGTAGAAAGACGAACGTTTACGCCAAGCTCACGGCATTTTTCGATAACCAGACTGATCTCTGCGTCAGTATCCGTGGGGAAGCGGTTGACAGCCACAACACAAGGCAGCTTATATACGTTTTTAATGTTAGAAACATGGCGAAGAAGATTGGGAAGACCCTTTTCAAGAGCAACGAGATTTTCCTCATTAAGCTCCGTCTTTAGAGCTCCGCCGTGAAGCTTCAAGGCTCTGACCGTAGCAACCATAACCACCGCGTCAGGCTTGAGACCTGCCATACGGCACTTAATGTCAAGGAACTTCTCGGCTCCGAGGTCAGCGCCGAAGCCCGCCTCTGTAATCGCGTAGTCGGCAAGCTTCATCGCCATTCTGGTGGCGATAACCGAGTTACAGCCGTGGGCGATGTTTGCGAAGGGGCCACCGTGTACGAATGCGGGAGTACCCTCAAGGGTTTGCACGAGATTGGGCTTGAGAGCGTCCTTCAGCAGCGCTGTCATAGCGCCGACTGCCTTGAGGTCGCCTGCGGTTACAGGCTTGTCGTCGTAGGTGTACGCCACCACGATTCTGGAAAGTCGCTCCTTAAGGTCGGAAACAGAGCTTGCAAGACAGAAAACAGCCATAATTTCAGACGCTACGGTTATGTCAAAGCCGTCCTCTCTGGGTGTTCCGTTTACTCTGCCGCCGAGACCGTCAACGACGAAGCGAAGCTGGCGGTCGTTCATATCAACGCATCTTTTCCAGGTGATTTTTTTAACGTCAATACCAAGGCGGTTGCCCTGCTGAATATGGTTATCGAGCATTGCGGCAAGAAGGTTGTTTGCCGCGCCGATAGCGTGGAAGTCACCCGTGAAGTGAAGATTAATATCCTCCATAGGCACGACCTGAGCGTATCCGCCGCCAGCAGCGCCTCCCTTCACACCGAAAACAGGACCGAGAGAAGGCTCGCGAAGTGCAACCGCGACGCGCTTTCCTATTTTTGAAAGTCCGTCAGCAAGACCGATTGTAGTAGTTGTCTTTCCCTCGCCTGCGGCGGTGGGATTTATAGCTGTAACGAGAATAAGCTTACCGTTTTCTCGCGCGGAATTATTCAGTAGATTGTAGTCAATCTTCGCCTTATATTTTCCGTACTGTTCAAGATAATCCTCGGGAATATCAAGCTTTTTCGCGATTTCATTTATATGCTTCATCTCGCAGCGCTGCGCAATTTCAATATCTGATAAATACGACATCTTTACTCCTTTAGCCTTGATTATTTATAGTATTTTACAGCCGATTCGAAGAGTTTCATATCGTACTCTCCAATCACGTTTTTATAAAGATTTTTACCTATTCTCTCGCTGTGTCCCATTTTACCGAACACGCGTCCGTCAGGCGAAAGAATACCCTCTACTGCGTGGGCGGAGCCGTTGGGATTGAAGCGAATATCATAGGTAGGCTTGCCTTCAAGATCAACGTATTGCGTCATTATCTGACCGTTTTCTCTAAGACTGTTAATCAGCTCGTCGCTTGCCACGAATTTTCCTTCGCCGTGAGAGATAGGAACGTTAAATACCTCTCCGACGCTTACGCCCTTAAGCCAGGGGGATTTCACCGAAGCAACTCTTACTCTTACTATGCTCGACTGATGTCTTGCGATATCATTATAGGTAAGAGTAGGACAGGCGGCATCGGTATCTATAATTTTGCCGTAAGGCACAAGACCGAGCTTGATAAGCGCCTGGAAGCCGTTGCACATTCCGCCCATAAGACCGTCGCGCTTATCGAGCAGTGCCGAAATTTCCTCCTTAACAGCCTCGTTACGCATAAACGCCGTTATAAACTTACCGGAGCCGTCGGGCTCGTCACCGCCGGAGAAGCCTCCGGGAATGAAAACTATGTGGCTTTCTCTTATCTCCTTGGCAAACTGCTCCACGCTTCTCGCGGTGTCGTCTGCGGTGAGATTTCTTACGACGAAAATTTTGCTCTCAGCGCCTGCCTCATCAAAGGCTCTTGCGGTATCGTATTCACAGTTCGTGCCGGGGAATACGGGAATCAGAACCTTCGGACGAGCGATTTTAACCGCGGGAGAGGCGGTAGAGCCCGAGCTGTACGCGAAGGGCTGAATTTCATCCTTTTTGGTAGGTACATTCGTCGGGAATACGCTCTCAAGAGTTGCGTCGTTTAAGCTGATCAGCTCGTCAATGGCAACGCTCTCGTTATCGAGAACTATCTCAGGCTTTTCTGTGGTCGTTCCTATTTTCAGAGCGTAGTCTGCGTCTGTTTCGCAATCCAGCTCCGCAACGATGAAGTCGTACATCATCGTATTATACCAATTATCGCCCAGAGCGCCGCAGGACTTGAAGCCTATGCCGTTACCGAAGGACATCTTCATCACCGCCTCGGCAACACCGTTTTCGACAGCCCAGGCAGCCTTTACTCTGCCGTTCTTACAAAGCTCGTGGAAGGATTCCCACGCCGCCTTCGTAGACTCCGCGCTCTTATCCGACGGAGCGAAAAGATAAATCGGATGGTTTGGCTCCTTAAATTCTGGAGAAATGACCTCTCCCGCCTTGATAGGCGCTATTGCAAAGGATATGAGGGTAGGCGGAACGTCTTTGTCAAGGAATGATCCCGACATAGAGTCCTTACCTCCGATAGCCGCGATACCGAGCTCAAGCTGGGCGTCCATAGCGCCAAGAAGCGCGGCGAAGGGCTTGCCCCAACGCGACGGCTCGTTTCTGAGCTTTTCAAAGAACTCCTGGAGAGTTAAATAAGCATTTTTGTAATCAGCGCCTGCTGCAACTATTTTCGCCACCGAGCTATAAACGGAAGCGCGCGCGCCCGTGTATGGATCAATCGACATAACGTCGGGGTCAAAGCCCCACGCCATAACGCTCGCCTGGTCGGTAACTTCACCGGGAAGAACGGGAAGAAGAGCTGCCATAGCCTGCGCGGGAGTTTTCTGCGTTTTTCCGCCGAAGGGCATAAGCACCGAGCCTGCTCCTATTGAGCCGTCAAAGCGCTCGATGAGTCCTCGTCTGCTCGCTGTTTTAAGATCTGACGCCATCTCGCGAAGATCACCGTAAAGCGCCTTCGAGAATACCGAGAGATCCTTTTCGCTTACCTCAAGCTCGGTATGCTTGTCCGCGCCGTTGGTATTAAGGAATTCTCTTGAGAGGCTTGCGATAATCTGTCCTCTCCAGGACATAACCATTCTCGCCTCCTCGGTGACAACGGCAACGCGGTATGCCTCAAGGTTTTCCTTTTCTGCGTATTCAATGAATTTGTCCGCGTCCTTTGCCTCAACGACAACCGCCATTCTCTCTTGAGATTCGGAGATTGCCAGCTCGGTTCCGTCAAGACCGTCGTATTTCTTACGAACTGCGTCAAGGTCTATTTTCAGTCCGTCGGCAAGCTCGCCGATAGCAACCGAAACGCCGCCCGCGCCAAAGTCGTTGCATCTCTTGATAAGACGGGTGACCTCGGGATCGCGGAACAGACGCTGTATTTTTCTTTCCTCGGGTGCGTTACCCTTCTGAACCTCTGACGCCATAGTGGTAAGAGATTTCATATTATGGCTCTTTGACGAGCCCGTAGCGCCGCCAATACCGTCTCTGCCCGTTCTGCCGCCGAGAAGAATGACAACGTCACCAGCCTCAGGACGCTCACGGCGTACGTTATAAGCGGGAGCAGCGGCAACCACAGCGCCGCATTCAAGACGCTTCGCAACGTAACCGTCGTGATAAACCTCGGCTACGTGACCTGTTGCAAGACCTATCTGGTTACCGTAAGATGAATAACCTGCCGCTGCGGTTTGGCAAATCTTTCTTTGAGGGAGCTTGCCGGGGAGAGTTTCGGCTATAGACCTGCGGGGATCCGCAGCGCCTGTCACTCTCATCGCCTGATGAACGTAAGCTCTGCCCGAAAGCGGATCTCTGATACAGCCGCCTATACAGGTTGCCGCGCCGCCAAAGGGCTCTATTTCGGTAGGATGATTGTGTGTTTCGTTCTTGAACATGAGCAGCCAATCCTGCTCCTTGCCGTTAACGGTTGCGTTAACGTGAATTGAACAAGCGTTTATCTCCTCGCTCTCATCAAGCTCGGGAAGCTCACCGCGCTTTTTAAGCACCTTGGAGGCGATGGTGGCAATATCCATAAGAGTCTGGGGACGCTTTTTTGCTTTTTCATCGCCGTAAACCTCGACGCGCGAGGCAAGATAACGGTCGTAAGCCTCGGCAACCGCCTTGTCACTTATTTTTACGTTATCAATATGCGTCGAGAAGGTGGTGTGTCGGCAGTGGTCCGACCAATAGGTATCAACCACTCTTATTTCTGTTATAGTAGGATCTCTCTGCTCCTCATTTTTGAAATATGCCTGCAAAAATCTGAGGTCGTCGAGGTCCATAGCGAGTCCAAGCCTATCAAGCAGCTCGGACAGCCCGTTATCATCAAGATGGGTAAATCCCTTAACCGTTTCCACCGTTTCGGGAATCGTGTATTCAATATTAAGAGTCTGTGGCTTCTCAAGCGAGGCTTCCTTGCTCTCAACCGGGTTAATGACGAATTTCTTTATCGCCAGAACGGCATCATCACTAACATTGCCGTATACTGCATAAATCTTCGCGGTGCGAACGGCAGGCCTGTCGCACTGGGCAATGAGCTGAATACATTGCGCCGCCGAATCTGCCCTCTGATCAAACTGACCGGGTAGATATTCTACGGCAAAGACCTTTGCTCCTTCAAGATTTATCTCCTCCGACGCGTTATCCATCTGCGGCTCGGAGAAAACCGTGTTAACCGTGTAATCAAATAACGATTTGTCAATTCCCTCGACGTCGTAACGGTTAATAACTCTTATTGATTCGACCTCGCTCATCTGAAGCAGCTCTCGAAGTTCTTTAGCAAGAGCCTTAGCCTCGTGATCGAAGCCGTTTTTCTTTTCTACGTATATTCTGTAAACCATAGTTTGCTTATCCTCGCTTTTTATCGGAATATGCAAGAGCTTTTGCTCCTATGTCACGGCGGAAAAAGGCGTTTTCAAAATGAATTTTACCGACCTTTTCATATGCGCTGTCCACGGCATTCTTAAGGCTGTCTGCCGTCGCAACCACGCCAAGAACTCGTCCGCCCGAGGTGACAATCCTTTCACCGTCAAGCCTTGCCCCAGCAACGTAAACGCTGTCGGAAAGCTCATCGGGAATATTTATCTCATAGCCCTTATCATACTTTTCCGGGTATCCCTTGGACGCCATAATTACGCAGCAAGCGGAGTCGCTTGAAAACTCTACGTTAAGTTCGGCAAGCCTTTCCTCTGTAACCGCCTGCATAATGCTTAACAGGTCGGTCTTGAGCAAGGGTAAAACCACCTGGGTTTCGGGATCGCCGAAGCGGCAGTTATATTCTATAACCTTGGGACCGCTTTTCGTTATCATAAGACCGAAGTAAAGACAGCCCTTGAAGGTTCTGCCCTCGGCTCTCATAGCCTCGATAGTGGGAATGAAGATTTCCTTCATACATATTTCTTGGATTTCTTCGGTGTAGTATGGATTGGGCGCAACCGTTCCCATACCGCCCGTATTGAGTCCCTCGTCGTTGTCACGAGCTCTCTTGTGATCCATTGAGGAAATCATAGGAACCACGGTATGACCGTCGGTAAAGGCGAGTACCGACACCTCGGGGCCCTCAAGAAATTCCTCGATTATTACACGGCTGCCGCTTTCACCAAAGATTTTATCCGACATCATTGATTTTACCACCAGCTCTGCCTCTGCCTTATCCTTGGCAATAATAACTCCCTTTCCGAGAGCCAATCCGTCTGCCTTAACCACCGTCGGATAGGTAATTGCTTCGAGATATTTTAAGGCGGCATCGAGATTATCAAAGGTTTCGTATCGCGCGGTAGGAATAGAATTCTTCTTCATAAGCTCCTTGGCAAACGCCTTGCTGCCCTCGATGATAGCCGCAGCTTTATTAGGTCCGAAGCAGGGAATTCCGCGCTCCTCAAGAGCGTCAACCGCGCCAAGCACGAGGGGATCGTCGGGAGCAACTACCGCGTAATCAACCTTGCTTTCCACCGCAAAATTGACTATGCCGTCAATATCCTTCGCATCTACGTTCACGCATATAGCGTCTGATGCAATTCCGCCGTTACCGGGCAGAGCGTAGATTGCCTCGACGTCTTTATTCTTTTTCAGCGATTTAATTATAGCGTGCTCACGTCCGCCACCGCCAACAACTAAAATCTTCATTGGAAGCTCCTTTAAGAATTAATGATGGAAGAGTCTCATTCCTGTAAAGGACATAACCATACCGTGCTTGTCCGCCGCCTCGATTACAAGATCGTCGCGGATAGATCCGCCGGGCTCGGCAACGTAGCTGACACCGCTCTTCGCCGCGCGCTCGATATTATCAGAGAAGGGGAAGAAGGCGTCAGAGCCTACCGTTACTCCGCTGACGGTAGCAAGGTATGCATCCTTTTCCTCACGGGTGAAGGGCTCGGGCTTTTCTGCGAAATACTTATGCCATACGTCGTCGCCAAGCACCGTATCCGAATCTCTGTCGGAGAGGTAAAGGTCGATTATATTGTTCTTGTCGGGACGGCCGACACCGTCTGCGAATTTAAGCGAAAGAACCTTTTCACTCTGGCGGAGATGCCAGAGATCAGCCTTATCGCCCGCAAGTCTGGTACAGTGAATTCTCGACTGCTGACC
Source organism: Clostridia bacterium (assembly GCA_017936125.1). Next base: position 17,521 of record JAGBGE010000019.1, on the reverse strand, counting down.
CGCGCCTACGCCAATAGCCTGACCGTCCTTTGCAAAGCAAACCGAGTTGGACTGGGTATATTTCAGCGTGATAAGCGCGATTATCATATCAATCTTTGCTTCGTCGGGAAGGCTCTTGTTTTTAGTAACAATGTTAGAGAGAAGATCTCTGTTTATCTTAAAATTATTTCTGCCCTGCTCAAAGGTTATACCAAACACCTGCTTGGTTTCCGTCTCAGCGGGAAGGTAGTCGGGATCGATTTTTACTATGTTATAAGAGCCCTTTCTCTTCGTCATAAGAAGCTCGAGAGCCTCGGGAGAGTAGGAGGGAGCGATAATTCCGTCGGACACCTCGCGGGCAATTATCTTTGCCGTGGTAAGATCGCACTCGTCTGAGAGGGCAATCCAGTCACCGAAGGATGACATTCTGTCAGTGCCTCTCGCTCTCGCGTAAGCGCAAGCCAGGGGAGATTCGTCGAGACCTTCAATATCGTCAACGAAGCATGCCTTCTTGAGCGCGTCGGAGAGAGGCTTGCCGATTGCGGCAGAGGTGGGAGAAACGTGCTTGAAGCTTGTAGCCGCAACCATGCCCGTCGCTTCCTTTATTTCCTTTACGAGCTGCCAGGAGTTGAAGGCATCGAGGAAATTGATGTATCCGGGTCTGCCGGAAAGTATTTCTATAGGAAGCTCGGAGCCATCCTGCATATATATTTTCGCCGGCTTCTGATTGGGATTACAGCCGTATTTAAGTTCAAAATCCTTCATTTTTTATCTCCTTATACGTTCTTATTTACTATTCTCGTGTCGCTTTCGCCCGATTCAATATCAATATATCTAACAAAAAGAGATACCTTGTTGTCTTCGTTAAGATTAGTCCAGATAAGATCTGTAAGAGAGTCTATATCAAGGTCGGGAAGCTCGAGAGTTTTAGGCTCGCCCTCAAAGGAGGGGAGAGGCTCGCCGTCGCCGTTATAGGTATGTATAAACTTCGCTCTGCCTGCCTGAGGAGTTGAGTAAGCGTAGGTGAATCGCTCGCAAGAGGAATCGTCACCCTCCGCGCTCTTAAGTATAGACATAGCGAAATTCATATCTCCCTCCTCACGGCGAATAATACCTGAAATTCTGGGGGTGAAATTGGGCTTATCGTCCTCAAACTCTCGGGTTCTGAGAGCCTGCTCGAAGGTCATCTGCTTGTCCATAAGCTTGTATATGGTATCGGTCTGATCTCCGTTGGTTACGATAGTTTTGTTACCAAGAACACGAACGGGGTAATAAATGATAAGATGAGGGTCAACCATTTTTGATTCATCAAAAGCCTTGGTTCGCATAGCGTCGCCCTCTGCCACGAATACACGGTTACGGCTGTTTACGCTTCTTCCCATAATAAAATAGGCTGTAACCGCTTTTTTACCGTCGGGACTTTTGCCAATAATAATTCCTCTGCCGTGATAGGCAAGAGAATTCAATTCTTCCTTAATCGTTGATATTTTCATTTTAATCCCCCTTTATATGAACCTTGTTGTTTTCAATAATTATTCTGTCCTCGCAGAACAGTCTTACCGCCTCGGGAAGTATTTTCCATTCCGCCTCCTCCATTACGCGTCTTTGGAGCGTTTCGGGAGTGTCGCCCTCTATGATCTCAACCGCCTTTTGCAGTATAATGGGGCCTGCATCGCACTCGGGTGTTACGATATGTACCGTAGCGCCCGTAACTTTAACTCCTTTTTCAAGAGCCGCCTCATGAACGCGCAGTCCGTAATAGCCCTTGCCGCAGAAGGAGGGAATAAGCGCGGGGTGTACGTTAATTATCCTGCTTGGAAATCTTTCGTACATATTTTCATCTATAATGGTGAGGAAGCCCGCCAGAACCACGAGATCAATCTGTCTTGAAGAAAGCATATCCGCAAGAGCGCGGGAATAATCACGGATCGAGTCGTAATCCTTTCTTGACAAAACGACGCCTTCGATACCGTTGTTCTTTGCTCTTTCAAGGGCGTAGACCTCGGGCTTTGAGGAAATAACAAGCGAGATTTTTCCATTTCCCAGCTTGCCGGCTGCCTCGGCATCAATAAGAGCCTGAAGATTTGTTCCGCCGCCCGATACCAGCACGCCTATTTTTTTAATTTTATCGGTCATTATTTGGCGACCTCCGATTTTTTTATATTAAAAGCAAGGCTAAGAAGTTAAAAACATTCCCCTTAGCATTTAGCATATAGTAATCTTTTCCTCGGACTCGATTATCTCTCCGATAACATATGCGTCCTCGCCATTCGCTCTGAGAATTTCAAGCGATCTTTCAGCATCATCAGCGGAGACAACTATGCTCATACCTACGCCCATATTGAAGGTGTTGAACATATCGCGCTCGCTGATGCCGCCCTTTTCCGCGATAAGCTTGAAGATAGGAAGGATTTTTACGGAGTCCTTGTTTATCCTTGCCCCAAGACCGTCGGGAATGCTTCTAGGAATATTTTCATAGAATCCGCCGCCCGTGATGTGTGAAATACCCTTAACTTCTACCTTTTCAAGAAGACTAAGAACACTCTTTACGTAGATTTTCGTAGGAGTAAGAAGGGTTTCTGCAATAGATTTTCCGCCAAGTCTTTCACAGGAGGAATAAAGGCTTTCCGGATTGTTATCTATATCAAACACCTTGCGAACCAGAGAGAATCCGTTTGAATGAATTCCGCTTGACGCAAGAGCGATAACGACGTCGCCCTTTGCCATTCTGGTATTGTCAAGCATCTTTTTCTTATCAACGATGCCAACCGCAAATCCCGCAAGGTCATATTCTTCCTCCGGCATCATACCGGGATGCTCTGCGGTTTCACCGCCTATAAGAGCAGCGCCCGACTGAACGCATCCCTCGGCAACGCCGCTGACGATGGAAGCTATTTTTTCCGGAATATTCTTTCCGCAAGCGATGTAGTCAAGAAAGAACAGAGGTCTTGCGCCACAGCAAATAATATCGTTAACGCACATTGCTACGGCATCAATACCGATGGTGTCGTGCTTGTCCATCAGTATAGCCATTTTTACTTTAGTACCGCAACCGTCGGTGCCCGAAACCAGAACGGGCTCTTCAATTCCGAATAGATTCAGTCCAAAGCATCCGCCAAAGCCGCCTACGTCGTCAAGACAACCGTCGTTTCTCGTTCTCGCAATATGTGATTTCATAAGCTCAACAGCCTTATAGCCCGCGGTAATATCCACTCCCGCCGCAGCGTAGGCATCTGATTTTGATTGTGAATGCATAGTAAAAGTGTCCTTTCTTTATTCTTTTCCGTTCCAGCAATATGTACAAAGCTGGCAGGGATCAAGACCAATCGCGTCAATTATTCCCTCGAGCGATTGGAATTCAACAGATGCAAGATGCAACCTCTTGCACAGCTCCTCGCGAAGCTTTTTTCCTCTTTCGGTGTTGAAATCACCGTATTCTTCTATATGATTTGCGCCCTCGTCACCCTCGAGATCGGCGATAATACGCCTTGTGATAAGCTCCATATCGCTTGTAGACCTTGAGAAGTTGAGATACTTACAGCTATACATTATAGGCGGGCAGGCGGATCTTATGTGAACCGATTTCGCTCCGTTGTCGTAAAGGAAATCAACCGTTTCGCTGATCTGAGTTCCTCTCACTATGGAGTCGTCAACGAGAATGAGATTTTTACCGTCAATAAGCTCGTTTACGGGAATTTGCTTCATCTTGGCAACTCGGCTTCTCTCCGATTGCTTTGATGGGGTAAAGATTCTTGCCCAGGTCGGAGTGTATTTTATAAATGCTCTCGCAAAGGGTATGCCGCTTTTATGTGCATATCCTATGGCGTGAGGAGTTCCCGAGTCGGGAATACCGCTGACGTAGTCGATGTTTTCGGTCTTACCCTCAGCCTTGTCGTGCTCAGCCATTATCTCTCCGTTGCGATAACGCATTACCTCAACGTTGCTTCCCTCGTAGGTTGCCGTAGGGTATCCGTAATAGCTCCAAAGGAATGAGCACATCTTCATTTCCTTATATCCCTCTGCAAGAACCCTGCATTCGTCACATCCGATTTCCACTATCTCAGCCGCGCGAAGCTCCTTGACAATTTCATAGCCGAGCTTAGACGCCGAGAACGGCTCGAGAGAGGCGCAGTAGCCATCGCTGCTTTTGCCTATAACGAGAGGCAATCTTCCGAGTCTGTCTCTCGCCGCAATAATTTTTCCGTCATTTTTCAGTATAAGAATAGAAACGGTGCCTTCAATTTTTTCTTGCGCGTAGCGTATTCCCTGTACGAAATCGGAGCGCGTGCCGATAAGAGCTGCTACAAGCTCGGTGGTATTCACCGCGCTGCCCGTCATAGTGTCAAATTGAAAGCCGCTATCGTTAATACATTCTTCAACAAGCTCGTCGGCATTGTTTACAACGCCCGTGACGCATATTGCGTAAGAGCCGAGTCTTGATTTTATAAGCAGAGGCTGAGGCGCGTAGTCACTGATACAGCCAATGGCGCTCTCGCCCTTCATCTCGCTAAAAACGTGATCAAATTTGGTTTTGAAGGGTGAATTCTCTATGTTGTGAATTACTCTCTGAAGGCCTATTTGATTATCGTAAGCTGCCATGCCCGCAGATCTCGTTCCCAGGTGAGAGTGATAGTCAGTTCCGAAAAATACGTCGGATATGGCATAGTCCTTACTGCATACTCCAAAAAAACCGCCCATTTTTTATCCTTTCTTTATACGATGCGTGGAAAACAAATTACTTAATTATGCAAAGAAAAGCTCAGAGAGAGTCATAGGATTGATGTACTCGCCATTCTTATAAACTCGCATATTTCCGGAGGCAATCTCGTCAATAAGAATAACCTCGCCGTCCTTGTCATATCCGAACTCGAACTTGATATCGTAAAGCTCAAGTCCCTTTTCCTTAAGATCGTCAGCTACGATAGCGGTGATCTTCTGGGTCATAATCTTGATGTCATCGTACTGCTTTGCGCTCATAACGCCAAGATCAACAAGACCGTCCTTGGTTACGAGAGGATCGCCCTTAGCGTCGTTCTTGAAGGTAGTCTCAACGTATGCGGGAAGGTCTGCGCCCTCCTCGATATAATCGCTGTATCTTCTGTAGAAGCTTCCGACAGCTTTATAACGGCAGATAACCTCGAGTCCCTTACCGAAGGGCTTTGCAGGAATAACCTCCATGGTCGTATCGTCAAGATTTGCGCTTACGTAGTGGGTTTTAATTCCTGCGGCATTGATTTTATCAAAGAAATAGATAGACATACGGAGGTTTACGTCGCCAACTCCGTCAATAGTAAGTCCGACAGCGTTCTCACCGGGATCAAACACACCGTCCTTGCCGGTACAGTCATCCTTAAACTTCAGCAAATAATTGCCATTCTCAAGTTCAAATACATCCTTCGTTTTTCCTCTGTAAACAAGCTTCATTTTTTTCTTCCCTTTCAAAATTAATAAATTATATTTTAGTTATTTGTTATTAAACTCGGCTTCAATTTCAGCATTTTTTTCAAGCACGGAAGCCGTATACTCACGTCTTTTTTCTTCCAATCTCTCAGCCAAGGCATCGTCAGAAAGCGCGAGGATCTGCGCTGCGAGAATTGCGGCGTTCGCGGCGCCGTCGATAGCCACGGTAGCTACGGGAATTCCCGACGGCATCTGTACAGTCGCGAGAAGCGCGTCAAGCCCGTCAAGATTAGTCGATTTGCAAGGAATACCGATTACGGGAAGCGTGGTTTTTGACGCTATTACTCCCGCTAAATGCGCAGCCATACCCGCAGCGGCAATAATCACTCCAAAGCCTCGCTCTCTAGCCCTTAAAGAAAATTCGCTCGCTTCAATGGGCGTTCTATGGGCAGAGTAAACATGCACCTCATAAGGAACGTCCAGTGACGCGAGCGTATCTATTGCTTTTTTTACTACGGGAAGATCGCTTGCGCTTCCCATTATGATTCCAACCCTTTTCATAATATATCTCCTTTCTAACGCATAACGTTACGAAAAACGCGTTATAAAAATAACAAAAATCAAAAGGGCGCACTTCACCGTAAAAGAAAGTGCGCCCAGACGGTCGGCAAAATTAAATTGAGTCACTACGACACTGCGGTTAATTCCGCAAAATCCGTCAGCCGTAGGACGTTGTGATTTTGCACAGGGCGTTTTCTCTGCACAAAATATATTTACAGTATGTAGTATACTACATAATCATATAAAAGTCAAGCAAAAAAATAAATTTCTCCACCTTCACCAAAAAATGCGTATAGATACTCCACCGTTTTCGACATCTGTCATTAAAAGCGCAGCCGTCATACCGCCAACGCATAGGGAATTAGCTCTGATGAGCAAGCTTTTCGATTGGAATGTAATTGATTATCAAGGATTTTGACGCTTTGCGTCAATATTTCCACACTCTGCGCCCGACAAGCGAGCTTGTCGATCTTCGAGTGGGAAATGCGAACCTTGGACCGACCGGTTATACTCCTCGTGAGCACGCCATAGGCGTTAGTGCTGCGCACTCCGCATCGCCAGCGCGATGCGCTCACGGAGCAATCTGCACGCGGCTCACTTGTGCGAGCACAGACTCGCTCGCGCTTGATTATGTAGCCTTCGGCTCAAACCGGTCGCCGTAAGCACAAATCTATGATATTCCGCAAACAAAAAGAGGTCAACCGCAAAGGGCGACCTCTTTTTGTTGGTGGAGCATCAAGGACTCGAACCTTGGACCGACCGGTTATGAGCCGGTAGCTCTAACCAACTGAGCTAATGCTCCATATATTAAGCTTATCTATTCTATCAAAAAAAATCTGTTTTGTCAATATGTTTTACCGAAAAAATAAAAAAATAAAGAACGACAATTCTCGCGCAACGCTTTTTTGCCGATTTTGTTGCATTTTTCGCCTGACTGTGATAAAATATTTTTAGAGATTTTTATAGGAGAATAAATAAATGAAAGTATATTTTCCTTCATATTATAATAACTTTGCTTGCATAGCAGATAAATGCCGTCATTCCTGCTGTGTCGGCTGGGAAATATATCTTGACGGGCAGACGATAGCGAGGTATAATGCTCTGCCGCGCGGAGAGCGTGAGGAAATTTTCGCTCATATTGACGGTGAGGAAATGCAAATCAGGCTCACAGGTGACGAGCGATGCCCATTCCTTGACGGCTCGGGGCTTTGCCGTCTTATTTCGCACTACGGCGAGGGGTATATCTCCGAGATTTGCAAGGAGCATCCGCGCTTTTACCACAAAATAGGCGAGCGCACCGAGGGCGGAATCGGCGCTTCCTGCGAGGAGGCTGCGCGAATAATTCTGACGAGTGACGGTTATCGGGATTTTACAGAGATAGAAAGGCAGAGCCTTGATATTCCCGAGGAAACCGAGCTTGATACGTTTGCCGAGCGCGTTGAAATATATGAGATTCTCGCAGACAGAAGCATTCCTTATCGCGAGCGAATTGTCAAAATCAAGGAAAAATATAATCTGCCAAGCTCGCTACATACCGCTTCCGAGTGGCAGGAGATTTTCTCCGAGACCGAGCTTCTTAGCGAGTCGCACAGAGCGCTTATCTCGGTTGGCAAGACTGCCGATGAGAAGTATTCGCTTTATACGGAGCGTTTTTTGGCTTACCTAATCTACCGCCACGTCAGCGTGGCAGACAGCTGCGACAATCTGCGCGCGAGGGTAGGATTTGCAATTTTGCTCACCGAAATGCTCGAGAATTATCTTGCGCAGGGCGAGCCCTCGGAGTCCGAGATAATCGAGGCGGCGAGAATTATTTCCGAGGAAATTGAGTATTCGGAGGACAATACGGCTTCGCTGATTTTAGAGATAGAAAGTTTAATATAAGTATTGATTTTCAGAGAAAATAAGTTTATAATAAATAAAAAATCCGAAAGGAGATAAATAATGAAAAAAGTAAGCAATATAATCTGGGGCGTGGTGCTACTCGCTGTCGGTGTGGTGATAGCCTTGAACGCGCTCGGCTTGACCGACGTCAGTATGTGGTTTGACGGCTGGTGGACTCTCTTTATAATTGTTCCGAGCCTTATCGGACTTATCACAGACAGAGATAAGACAGGCGGCATAATCGGTCTGTGCATAGGTGTGATTCTTCTGCTCGGCGCGCAGGATATTATAGATTTTTCGCTTGTTTGGAAGCTGATTGTGCCTGCAATTATAATTATAATCGCCTTGAAGCTTATCTTTAAGGGCATATTCTCGGGCAAGGAAGAAAAGGTCGAAACGAATAGCGATATTCCCTCGGGATTCGCGGCATTCTCGGGAAGCGATATGGACTTCTCGGGCAAGGTGTTTGAGGGCGCGGAGCTGAACGCTGTTTTCGGCGGCATCAAGTGCGACCTGCGTAATGCGATAATCGAGAAGGACTGCGAAATTAAGCTTTCCGCTATTTTCGGCGGCGTGGATATTCTCCTGCCTGCCAACGTAATGGTTGATATTGACTCCACATCTATCTTCGGCGGTATGTCGGATAATCGCATCGTCACAAGCACGTCGGGTGTAACCGTACATATCAAGGGACTTTGTCTGTTTGGAGGAGCTGAAATAAAATGACGAGCGAGCAAAAGCTTATTAAATACGGCGCGATAGCCCTTGCGGTGCTTCTTATCGCGGGTATTATAGGCGCAATCATAAGTATTGTCGGTATTTTTACCGGGATGGGCGGTTCTGCTGTCGGCGAGAATAAAAGCTATACCGTCGAGGGAGAGATAAGATCACTTTTCGTCGAGGTTGGTGCAGCAGATTTCAAAATCGTAGAGAGCGAGATTTTCCTCGTCGAGTCGAATCTCAAGCGCCTTGAGGTTGAGGTAAAAGGCAACACGCTCACCGTGTGTGACAAAACGCGCAATAAAGCAAATTACAATGACGCACAATTAACGATATACGTTCCGAAGGATATTATTCTTGCAGACGTGGATATTACTACGGGAGCCGGCAAATTCACAGCAGGCAAGCTTGAGGCAGCTTCGCTCTCGCTCGAGCTTGGAGCAGGGCAGGCGGTGATAGATAATCTCACAGTAACCAATCACGCCAATATCGAAGGCGGTGCTGGTGAGATAAGCATACTCGGCGGCAGCATCAGAAATCTTGATCTCGAGATGGGTGTCGGCGCGCTGAATCTGAGCTCAGATCTGCTTGGCGAGAGCGAGCTTGACCTCGGCGTAGGTGAGGTGAAAATAACGCTTCTCGGCGGACGCGATTCCTATACACTTGAGCTCAACAAGGCGCTTGGCGACCTGCGCCTTGACGGCGAAAGCCTTTCATCATCCCGCGTGATAGGAAACGGTGCAAGCATCGTAGAGGTCAACGGCGGAATAGGCAGAATTGATATTTCATTTGAATAAAAGGCAAGGCTCACCTGATGCGGTGGGCCTTTTTGTTGCATATTTGCACAAATTGCGGCATACGAATTATAAAAAAGCAGTACATTTTTCCAATTTTGCAAAAAAAATGCAAAAAAACTTGACAAATCAAGAGCGCGAGAGTATAATGTTTAATGCAGTTAGCCTGTGCTAACTAGAATTTTCAGGAAAAGGAGCGAGCTATGAATCTCTGTTTGGCTGAGGAAGGCAAGGAATATATAATTGACCGCATCGAGACCGATGACGAAGAGCTTGACGCCTTTCTTTTCTCGCTTGGCTGTTACAGCGGCGAGCCTATCACCGTTGTCGCAAGGCGTCGCGGGGGAATGACCGTTTCTATCAAGGATGCGAGATATAATATAGACCCGCAGCTTGGCGAGGCTATAATCGTTAGATAAAAAAATAATCTGCGGATTATTTTTTTGAATATTAGTTAGCGACTGCTAACTCGCAAAAATGTAAATAATAGTTATAAAATTTTACATATTTAAGGAGAAAATCAAATGAGAATTGCTTTAGCAGGTAATCCTAATAGTGGTAAAACCACTATGTATAATGCGCTTACCGGCTCTAGTGAAAGGGTAGGAAACTGGGCGGGTGTTACCGTTGAGAGAAAGGAGCATCCTATCAAGAGGAGCTTGTACGATGGCTCCGAGGAGCTTATCGCGGTTGACCTTCCCGGCGCGTATTCGATGTCGCCATTTACCTCTGAGGAGAGCATTACCTCGTCGTACGTAAAGAATGAGAAGCCCGACGTTATAATCAACATCGTGGATTCGACCAATCTTTCGCGCAGCCTTTTCTTCACCACGCAGCTTCTTGAACTCGGTATTCCCGTCGTCGTCGCGCTGAACAAGTCTGACGCTAACAAGAAAAAAGAGAACAAAATTGACGCAAAGGCTCTCTCGGAGCATCTTCTCTGTCCCGTAGTGGAAACAACCTCTACCAGCGGTGAGGGACTTTCCGACGTGGTTAAGGCGGCAGTATCTCTTATCGGCACAGCGCAGAAGGCGCCCTACGTCGAGGGCAATATCAACCTTTCCGACAAGGCGAGCGTTGTAGAAGCAGACAGAAAGAGATTTGATTTCGTCAATAAAATAGTTAAAAAGGTAGAAACCCGAAAGGTTCTCACCAAGGACAAGAACAGTCAGGATAAGATAGACGAGATACTCACTAATAAGTGGCTCGGTATTCCGATTTTCGCAGTCGTGATGTTCCTCGTGTTCTGGATTTCCCAGGTGGGTCCCGGCGTGTGGATTGCCGACCTTCTCGTCGGCTGGCTTGAGGCAGGTCAGGAGCTTGTTGCCACAGCGCTTAATTCCGAGAGCATCTGGGCATCTATCCTCGTCGACGGTATTATCGGCGGATTTATCGCCGTCGTCGGCTTCCTCCCTCTCGTAATGGTAATGTACTTCCTCATCGCGCTCCTTGAGGACTGCGGATATATGGCTCGCGCTACCGTCGTGCTTGACCCTATCTTCAAGAAGGTTGGCCTTTCGGGCAAGTCGGTTATCCCCTTCGTAATCGGTACGGGCTGCGCTATCCCCGGCGTTATGGCTTGCCGTACTATCAGAAACGAGCGTGAAAGACGCGCTACCGCGATGCTCGCTCCCTTTATGCCCTGCGGCGCGAAGCTTCCCGTTATCACTCTTTTTGCGGGCGCGTTCTTCAATGAGTCTGCCTGGGTTGGTCCTCTGATGTACTTCGTGGGTATTGCGATTATTCTTCTTTGCGCGCTTCTCGTTAATAAGCTCACGGGCTATAAGAACAGAAAATCCTTCTTTATTATCGAGCTTCCCGAGTACAAAGCTCCCAGCGTTATTCGCGCGGCGCAGTCGATGTGTCAGCGCGGCTGGTCATACATAGTTAAGGCTGGTACTATTATTCTCGTTTGTAACTTTATCGTTCACGTAATGCAGACGTTCGACTGGAGCTTCAACGTTGTTGCGGAGGACGCGGCTAACACCTCTATTCTCGCTACTATCGCAGGCCCGTTCGCATATATCTTCGCGCCTATCGTTGGCGTCGTTGCATGGCAGCTTGCCGCAGCGGCTATCACGGGCTTTATCGCGAAGGAAAACGTTGTAGGTACTCTTGCGGTATGCTTCGGTATCGCAAACCTCTTTAATCTCGACGATCTCGAGATGGTCGAGGGCGCGGGCAGTGAGGTTGCTCTCGCGTTCGGTATCACCAAGGTTGCGGCTCTCGCTTACCTTATGTTCAATCTTTTTTCTCCCCCCTGCTTCGCGGCAATCGGTGCTATGAACTCCGAGATTAAGAGCAAAAAGTGGCTCTTCGCGGGCATCGGTCTCCAGCTTGGAGTCGGCTACACCGTCGGCTTCCTCGTATACTTCTTCGGCACTCTCTTTACGGGTGCAAAGTTCGGCCCCGCGTGGATGAATATCCTCGGCTTCGCGATTGTTGGCATATTCGCTGCGGTTCTCGCTATTCTTATTATCAAGAAGGAGCGAGAAGTCAAGGCTGAGCAAGAAAAGAAAGCGGCGGTAAGGGTATAAGCTATGGGTGAGCATATTATTCCTATTGCCATAATAGCCGTTATAATCGGCCTTGCGGTAGCCTATATAGTCAAGGCGAAAAAGTCGGGACAAAAGTGCATCGGCTGTCCCGATAGCAAGAGCTGCTCGGGCAAATGCTCGTCGTGCTCCTGCAGCTGTCAGTCGTCTGAAAAAGAAGAAAAGTAAATACAAAAAGAGCAATCGGGAAATCGGTTGCTCTTTTTATTTGACATTAAATGTAAATTGTGCTACAATATATCTAATAATGAAAAACGAGGTCTTTATGGAAAACAAACGATATAAGCTCGGAGTAATCGACCTTTACTCTGTGGCTAAGAATGAAACCGAAATAGAGAGCACGCCGGCATTTTTCGTCACCCTCTGTGACGCGGTGGATAGGCCGAGGCTCGCAGACGCTCTGCGCGAGGCTTTGAGCTGCTATCCGCTTTTCGCTACTACGCTTGAATACAAGGGCGGATATACTCTCGTCAGCCATAATGGCGAGCTGCCGATTATAGACTCGGCAATTGACGAGCGCCCCGAGTATTTCGGCAAGGAAAGCGGCGGTTATCTCTTCAGATTTTGCGTCTATGAGAGGGAAATCGCTTTCGAGTGGTCGCGCATTCTGACAGATGAATACTGCGCTCGCGATTTCCTTATAGCTGTTTTGTCTGCGTACTTTGGCGAGCCGATAAAAGCTCCTGACGGGGAGGCTGAAAATATACTCCTCGAGGCATTTGCCGAAAAGAGCGCGGCTTCTGCCGCCACGGGAGCATCGGCAGGCGAAAAGCCGAAGGAAAATAAGAAAAAGGATTATTCAGGCGTAAAGAATTCTCACGCGCCTACAAGGAATAATCCTGATGCTGCCACCCTGCACACTCTGCGCGTCGGTATCAGCGAGCTGCGCGCAGCTTCGGGCAGAGGCGACGCGTCGCTTGAGTCGGTTATTATCCCGATTTTCTCTAACGTTTTGCACAGACGCGTGGGAGATGGCGACGGCATCAGCGTTACCGCTGACGTGACCTTTGACTGTCGCAGCGCCGACCTTAACTCGATGCACAATTTCTCGGTGTCGAAGATTCTCGCATATTCGGGCATTCTCGGCAGAACAGACGTCAAGCGCGTAATGGAGCTTTACGAAAAAATGCTATCTTCGGCAAGGGATAGCCTGAAGGACGAGGCAGAGCAAACGATAAGGGCGGTGAAGCCGCTTGTCAGCATTCGCCCGAGAATACTCGCGGATATTGCCTCTCTCATAGTTTCCAAGGCGGTAAAGGGGGAGAGAAGCGATTTTGCGTTTACAAGTCTCGGTGAAATAAAGCTACCGGGGAAAGTGAAGCAGGCGGTTGCAGATATCAAAATATGCGCTATTCCGTACTCCGCCGATGCGGGCATATCGGTATTGACGCTCTCCGATGAGGTTGTAATAACAATAACCGAGAATTATATTGACGAGAAAATTATATCCGACTTCGTCAGCATTTCCAAAATGCTCGGAATTAACTTCAAATTAGAAAAGAGCAAGGAATTTACGCAGTCGCGTCTTAAATTAAAGTAAAATAAAAAAACGGTTGGGACGAAAAAATCCTAACCGTTTTTGCTTTTTCTCACCGAATAGATTCCTGAGAGTATTATTTTTTTAGCTTCGTTCGCCTTTGTCTGCGACATCGGCGCAAGTCCCTCGAGCTTATAGGGAATTCCCAGCTCCTTGTATTTGCTCACGCCGAGGGTGTGATAGGGAAGCACGTCGAGCGCCCTCAGATTTTTCAGGCTGCCGATAAATTGACCGAGCGCGAAAAGACTCTTTTCATCATCGGTATACCCCTCTACAACCACGTGACGCACCCATATAGGAACTTGCTTTTCCTCGAGATATTTCGCGAACGCGAGCACGTTTTCATTAGAGTGCTCTGTCAATTCTCTGTGCCTCTCAGGGTCAATATGCTTGATATCCAGCATAACGAGGTCGGTAAGCTCCATAAGCCTGTCAAGCTTCTCTCTGTATGCATTATCCGCGCCCGAGAAGGTGATTCCCGAGGTGTCAATGCAGGTGTGTATATTCTCGTCCCTCGCCCTTTGGAAAAGCTCGAGCAGAAAGTCTATCTGAAGTAACGGCTCGCCGCCGCTGACGGTGATACCGCCGTTTGAATAAAAGCTGCGATTCTTCTTGAACTCCTCTATAACCTCATCAGCCGTCACTGCCGTGCCGCCGTGCAGCGCCCAGGTGTCAGGGTTGTGGCAGTACAGACAACGCATAGGGCAGCCCTGCATAAAGAGGACGTATCTTATGCCCGGCCCGTCAAGCGTGCCGAATGATTCCTTTGAATGAATATATCCCTTCATACAGCGCTCCTTTCGTTTTAATTAATTATATACTAAAAGTTAATTGAAATCAAGCGTTTGTCAAAATAAAGAGGAAAAGCCAATCGACTTTTCCTCTTTCTCGTTTTATATTTGGTCGTGGAAGGTACGGGAAATTACCTCGTCCTGCTGCTCCTTTGTGAGCTTTATAAAGTTCACGGCATAGCCGCTTACGCGCACCGTAAGCTGAGGATATCTCTCAGGGTGCTTCTGCGCGTCGAGGAGCGTTTCCTTAGAGAAAACGTTGACGTTAAGGTGATGTCCGCCCTTCTCTACATAGCCGTCAAGAAGCGCGACAAGATTGTCTATTTGATTCTGTGTTGCTGCCATGATAATTAGTCCTTTCGTTGTTTTTTGTATACTATACTTTGCAAAATGGCGTTTATATGGGCAGATGCTCTGCTTCTATATCCGCATCGAGTCCGTCAAAAAGCGTGGGCGTGCTGCAAGCGCCGACCGAGCAGTCAAGGTCCACCTCAATGTCACCCGCAAAAATACGGTCGTCCTTGCCGAGCGCTCCGGGGATAATCGAGAAGGTGTTTGAGATACCGTCCTGCGAATCCTTGAAGGGAAGCTTCGCGACTGATGCGAGCGATGCGACAGCGCCGTTGGTGTCACGTCTGTGCATAGGGTTAGCACCGGGGGCAAATGCCTCACCCCTCTTACGTCCGTCGGGGGTAGCGCCCGTCGCCTTGCCGTAAACCACGTTAGAGGTGATGGTAAGAATAGAGGTGGTGGGAATACCGTCGCGGTAGGTGTGATTCTTTCTGATATGCTCCATGAATCTGTGGACTATATCGTATGCGATAGAGTCAACTCTGTCATCGTCGTTGCCGTACTTGGGGAAGTCGCCCTCAACCTCGTAATCGGTTGCGATACCCGCCTCGTTTCTGATAACCTTAACCTTCGCGTACTTGATAGCCGAGAGAGAGTCAGCGACAACCGAAAGGCCTGCGATACCGGTAGCGAACCAACGGGTTACGTCCTTGTCGTGAAGAGCCATCTGAATCTTCTCGTAGCAGTATTTATCGTGCATATAATGAATGATATTGAGCGTGTTGACGTAAACGCCCGCAAGCCATTTCATCATAGCGTCGTATTTTGCTATAACCTCGTCGTAATCAAGATATTCCGAGGTGATAGGGCGATACTCGGGTCCGACCTGCTTGCCCGAAATCTCGTCAATGCCGCCGTTGATAGCGTAGAGCAGACATTTTGCGAGATTAGCTCTCGCGCCGAAGAACTGCATTTCCTTACCTACTCGCATAGAGGATACGCAGCAGGCAATAGCGTAATCGTCGCCGTGGGTGAAGCGCATCATATCGTCGTTCTCGTACTGAATAGACGACGTTTCGATAGACATCTTCGCGCAGTATCTCTTGAAGTTTATGGGGAGTCTTGTAGACCAAAGCACCGTGAGGTTGGGCTCGGGCGCGGGACCGAGGTTGGTGAGCGTGTGGAGATATCTGTACGACATCTTGGTTACCAGATGACGACCGTCGATAGCCACGCCGCCGATAGATTCGGTGACCCACTGGGGATCGCCGGAGAAGAGCGCGTTGTACTCGGGAGTTCTCGCGAACTTAACGAGCCTGAGCTTCATTATGAATTGGTCAACGAACTCCTGAATTTCCTTTTCCGTATAAGTGCCGTTATTTATATCACGCTCTGCGTAAATATCAAGGAAGGTCGAGGTTCGACCAAGCGACATAGCCGCGCCGTTCTGCTCCTTTACAGCCGCGAGATAACCGAAGTAGAGCCACTGAATAGCCTCTTTAGTATCGCGGGCGGGCAGAGAAATATCGTAGCCGTAGCTCTGCGCCATAGTCTTGAGGTCGCCGAGCGCTCTTATCTGCTCGGAGAGCTCCTCTCTCGCTCTGATAACGTCGTAGTACATAGCCGAGCGAGTGGTGCGCTTCTGCTCCTCCTTATCAGCGATAAGACGGTCAACACCGTAGAGAGCGACTCGCCTGTAATCACCTATAATTCTTCCTCTGCCGTACGCATCGGGAAGACCGGTGATAATATGGCTCGAGCGACACGCCTTCATCTCGGGAGTATATGCGTCAAAAACACCTGCGTTATGAGTTTTACGGTGCGTGGTAAAAAATTCCTTGACCTCCGGGTCGAGCGTGTAGCCGTTGTCGGTGCATGCCTTCTCTGCCATACGAATACCGCCGTAGGGCATAAGCGCGCGCTTGAATGGCTTGTCGGTCTGGAAGCCGACTATTTTTTCTATATCCTTGTTGAGATATCCCGGACCGTGAGAGGTGATAGTGGAGATGATCTTGGTATCCATATCGAGCACTCCGCCCTTTTCTCGCTCCTGTCTTGCGAGCTCCATTACCTGATCCCAGAGCGCGAGAGTATCCTCGGTAGCTCCCTCAAGGAAGGACTCGTCACCGTCGTATGGAGTATAATTATGCTTGATAAAGCTTCGAACGTTGATTTCCTTAATCCAGGTTCCACTCTCAAAGCCACTCCAGCCTTCGTATTTATAATTCATAATTCTTCACCTTCCTAAGCAATATGTGCGTTAAATATTAATATTTGAATCATATTATAATATTATACAATAAAGCAGGTTAAAAGTCAATATTAAAACCTTTGAAAATGAACGATAAGTAAACGATAACCATATTTTTTATCTGACAAAAGCCTTTTGAAGCAGATTTTGAATTTAATATATTGACTTTTGTTAATCTTGATGTTATAATAAGCCTTAGAAGAAAATGTTTAGAAAGGGCGATACGTATGAAAATGAATAAACCCCTCAGCGCAGGCATATTTTCCGTAATACTTGCATTAGTTATTTTGACGATGGTATATGCCGCATTCGGCAGAGTTGATTTGATATTCAAGCTGGGTGACAAGGAGCTTTGCAGACAGGAGAACGTTTGCGCTCTTTCCGCAATAAACGACCCTATTGACAGCATACCCGACGGCATAGTCGGTGAGGGCGAGGAGCTCAAGTTCTATTTCACCGACGGTGATGAGAACGTGTATTTCACCGATGCCTCTATGAGACTTCGCGTTATGATAGCCAAGACGGTTATCCACAATTTCATCACGTTCAAGTGGGGCGATGCGAGTCAGTTTGTTATTATCAACGCGGTTAAAATTTGATTGTTAAAAAATCCGATGTGATTTAGCCAGAGGTGGCTAAGGACAGTCGGGGTATGTAGGATACGGTGTAGCCGATAAGGGCTACGCCGTATTTCTCTTTCACGCCACTTGTGGCGGATTTTTGCGGATTTCTTCATAGGTTTCAAGAATTGTCTTTCCATC